>CP102060.1:311367-622734 GCA_024579835.1 Clostridiaceae bacterium HFYG-1003 | reverse complement strand
ATCTACCGCAAAATACTATGCAATCTCAATGTTTTTTTAGGATTCTCCAATTCCCGGCATCCGATCGGATTATTTTCTCTCCAATGGGGTAAATCGTCTTCATTCAGAAAAAATATTCATACACTATTTTGTTGGTTTAGAGAAAAAAATAGAATGCTGAAATACCAAATGTATCCCAGAATGAATATTATTCAATAAATATTAATGAAACTCCCGAGCCGTACTTACGGGATGCAGTCGCTTACGGGAATTCCCTGCATAAATACTGTTATATTTTTGCATAAGTCCAGATTCCCGCCAGTGCATTTTTATGTAACCTGATCTTAGCTGAACCCTTACAGCTACTGGATTCAAGGTGGTTTTTTATTTCAGCATCCACTATAATGTAAAAAGTAAATGGAGGTAATTAAATGCATATAGATTTAATTAAAGCCCCGCTTTTCTATGGCTGTGATAGAGAAGGGGTTGAACATGGACCTCAGACTTTGATGGATCATGGATTGATAGATATCTTACAGTCAGCCGGCAATCAGGTTCGTGATCGCGGTTTCATTCCAGTACCGGTCATTGAGCCGGAGAATAAATACCTTGCTCATTCCCATATGAAATATCTCGATGGCATCATAGACACCAACACTCACCTGGCAAACCAGGTTGTCTCGTCCCTGACCGAAGGCAGACTTCCCCTCGTGGTGGGTGGAGATCACTCGCTCGGACTGGGTTCTTTGGCTGGAGTAACCAAAGCGCTCGGCAATGAGGTGGCGGTCATCTGGATCGATGCTCATGCAGACATCAACACCCCGGAAACCTCGCCCTCGGGCAACATCCACGGCATGCCCCTGGGTGCTTCAATGGGCGAAGGGCATGAGTCCCTGACCAATTTCTACTACAATGGTCAGAAGGTCAATCCGCGCAACTGCTTCATCATTGGCGCGCGTTCCGTTGACGACGGAGAAGTCGAAATCATCGACCGCCTCGGCATTAACGTCTGGTACATGGAAGAAATCCGCGAAAAAGGCATGGGGATCATCATTCTGGAATTGATGGAACTCCTTCGCCGGCGCAATATCAAGGACATCCATATCTCTTACGATATTGATTCTCTGGATTCCGCCCTGGTTCCCGGAACCGGTACCCCGGTTGTTAACGGCATGGAATATGATGAGTCCGAAAAACTCATCCGAGCCATCACTTCCACCGGAATGGTCCGCTCCGTCGACATCGTAGAGTACAACCCCAAGCGCGATCATGAAGACCAGATCACTCTGAAATCCGTCCTGCACATGGTCCAGGTGTTCAGCAAAGCCCTGGCAGAGGTCGGAACCGAGCAGAAAGCAATTTAATATTTTCTCGTTCCGGCACGTACGCACCGTGCCATCATGAAGAAGGACGAGCGATTTGCCCACCGGGAATATCGCTCGTCCTTCCTTTATGTCTGTCTGGCTTTGGCAATCTCATTCGACTGCACCGACCTGCCTCTCCAAGCTTGTGCTGCAGAGTTCTGAACTGTTCAGATTCATCCGTTGTTTTACTTCTACCGTCTGACATTGTCGACCTGAAGATACTGGTCTTCCGTCCATTACCGAACCAGCCAGAAATTTCATTAAAAAAATACACTATCTGCACTGATGATACCGAATGATCTCCTCAGTCAACACTTTCAATTACTCTTCAGAGATCGCTGGGTGAGACAGGTTCAGCTCCAGAGTATCTCCCCAGCCCTTCTGCTTGAGCTGACGGTACGCTTCCTTGTGTTTCCCCTTGCTCAGGCGAATGGAGGTGATGCCTTCAGCCCGACACAGCTCGACTTCCCGGAAGCCCTTGCTGATGAGCGGATGACGGATGATTCGTCCGAGTTCTTTCGTTCTGATCAAGGGAATCGTCGTGTCATCCTGACCCCGGCTGACGATCAGGTACGAGAACTTTTCATCCTCATAGGCCATCTGACCGGATTTCAATATCCTGAGCAGACGGGAGCGGGCAACCCTGGTATAGAAATGACACCAGTCTGCTTCCTCCTCCATCGGACAGGGGCCCGTAAAGGTGCAGGGAGCCAGAATGGAAAGGCCGGCTGCCAATAGCTGGCTGCGCACTTCAGTCAGCCGCCGGAAATGCTCCGGAGTACCCGGCACAATCAGGACGGCGATGTGTCGGGTCAGAGCGATCAGTTTTCTGGTAAACCGGCTCAGTTCTTCGCCATTCAGCTCGTTGATGGAGTAGCTGGCCAACACCAGATCAGACTCGGGCAAATCCGTTGTAAGAAAATCCGCCGCTTCCATAGATACGTTGAACTCCGGCGAGAGAAAGGGAGCCAGTTCCTTCAGCACAGTCTGACCGGCCTGGCGCATCGCCCCCTGTTCCTCCGCCAGGTGAGCGACCCGCAGCGAAGGAAACGCCAGGGAGACCGGCAGCACGGATACCGCAGGTCCGGCTCCCAGATCCAGAAAGGTTTCCGGACGAAACTCCGGAACTGCCTCCAGGAGGCGATCCATCACTTCATGGATCACCATGCCGGTAACAGGCAATCTCCAGGCCAGATAAGCCTGAGCCCCCGCTTCGTCCCGGATCTCCAGATCCCTGGTCCTGCCCTGCTTATCCCGATAACTGCTGCGGATTTCTTCACTCCGGCTGCGCAGAGCGGTCATGTCTGCCTCTTCCAGCAGGCTTTGACTGATTTCGTTGAACAGCTCATTCATTTGTGTCTTCGTCATAATAAATACCAGCCCCTAATTGCTAAAAAACCATGAATATATTGTATTTGTACTTGTTCTCAACCCAGTTGTAACCTATAATTTCATCAGGACAGGATTTTATCCTGCAGCCCTTGATGAAAAGAACACAGGAGGATAAAGTATGAAGAGTTATGTTTGTACATTATGTGGATATGTTTATGATCCGGCCGTAGGCGACGAAGACAACGGAGTTGCTCCGGGAACCCCATTCGAAGCCATTCCGGAAGAGTGGGTCTGCCCGCTTTGCGGAGCCGGCAAGGATCAGTTCGAAGAAGAATAAAAAATTCTCACAGCAGGCACGAACAGTGCCTGCTGTTTTTTATTGAACGTCGTGAGCTTCCAGGCAGTCCGGTTTCCGGCCGTTTACTCTGGCGGTCTGCCTGGGTCGGGTTCCCGATTCCCTCGCTGACCGCAACTCCAATGGCCATGGTTTCCTGATGCAGCACAATGTCCTGCTGCTTTCGACACCAGCGGAACCCGGCTTCTGAGCCCTCCGTGTCTGACCACTTTACAGGGCCGCCCGCTCCAGCACCAGGAAGTTGATCCGAGCACTGGATTCAGCCAGCAGCTGCGCAGCAGACAAAATTGTCGTGCCGCTGGTCATGATGTCATCAAACAGCAACAGGCGTTTTCCCCGGCATAGACCGTGCCAGTCTTTTATCACCGCAAACCCCTCGTCTGCGGCGATCCGGCGTTCTCTGAGATTCATGCCTTTATGCTCGGCCTGTCCCCGGTTGTCCAGACAGCGCAGAATGGGAATGCCGCTGAGAGATGACACCCGCCGCGCAATTTCAAAGGCGGGGTCGAATCCCCGCTGCCTGACTTTGCGGGGAATCGAGGGAATCGGAACCAGGTAATCCCAAACCGGTCCATCCTTCGAAATCAGGATCGACTTGCCCAGCTCCTGCCACCAGCAGTCGATCAAAGCATTGATTCCATCCAGAGCATCATAGGATAGCGATTGCTTGAATTTGTTGATCAGCTGTCGGGCCGGCCCCTGATAATGAACCATCGCCCAGCCGCTGAGTTCCTCGATCTCATAGGCACCCCAAAATTCCAGCTGGCTCATGCAGACGGAACAGATCCCCTGGCTTTCACAGCCGCAGACCGGACAGCTGATCCGCTCAAAGAATAAATTCTTTATGTGCTCAGTTACTTCATTCCAGCGGCCGGCCCTGGGCTTTACAGAAACAACTGGTCGCTTTCCCATATGATCCTGTTGTAATTCTGAGTCAGTTCCTTGGTCCGTTCCATATCGAAGGTGTGATGATGAGATACCAGGATTACTTCGCCGTTGAGGTCATCGCATAATCCGCTGCGCAGGCAGAGGAAAACGAACTGCCGATATTCGAAGCGGGGGGCATCGCTGTGGATCACAAGAAACTCAAAATTACCCGGCAGGTCCCGGTAATCCTCGATTTGGGTCGTGAACAGAATTTTTCCGGTTTCCGGCCTCGTCACCATTTCTCTGAGTCGGTGAGGGTCAACTCCATCGATAAAGTGAATGGACGAACTGTATACCGGATTGACGCGGCAAAGATACCGGGTCATGGAGGCAGCCGTTTCTTCATCGGGTACTACAATCACAACGGTCCTGCGGTCCTGCTGGAAGAATTGGATATACTCATAGACCGAGCTTGGGATTTCGGTTTTGATTTCCCCTTTCAGATCGATAAATCGCGGCTCCGTCACAAAGCTGCGGTCCCGTTTCAACGGCAGCTCGAGATTCATCACCTGACGGAACACCGGTTCCATCGAATAGGCCATGATGTGATCCGTTCGATAATACACATGATTGAGCAGCTCCTGCATCTCACTTTTGCGGTGAGTCGGGAATGTATTGACATCGTCATACACAATCAGATCATACCGGTCCCGGGACTGGAACGCCTGATCAAAGTTCAGCACCACCGTCAGGCAGTCGGGATTCTCCTCATGACAGAATTCAATGCCCCGTTCCCCCAGATACGCTTCGACGGACTCCGTTTCTGGCGCCGGTCCGGTGATATAGAGCACACGGGACTTCCCCAAAACATTATCCAGCAGGCCGGCCAGCGGTTCAAAGCCCCGGTAGGGGACCGTGACCACATTGATGGCCTTGACCGTCGAGCGATGATACCAGTTGATCAATTCACCGGTCAGCACTTCCAAATTAACGATCATTCCTGATATTCTCCTTTGCGCACGGCGACAGACTTTCGAATACGGAAGCCCAGGGAAGTATAGCGTTCCAAGGACCGGTCATTGGCAATCATAAAGCGCAGGGCTCGCTGGTCTCCGACCAGCACCACCATTTTCCGGGCCCGGGTAACCGCCGTATAGATGAGATTGCGGTTGAGCAGCATGGGCGGACCCATGAACAGCGGAATCAGCACCACCGGGAATTCCGATCCCTGGCTTTTATGAATGGTAATGGCATAGGCCAGTTCCAGATCATCCAGCTCCGATGGCGTATAATCCACATAGCGCTCGTCATCATACAGCACCGTAACGATCTGATCTTCTTCTTCAATTCTTACCACAAAGCCAACGTCCCCGTTAAATACCCCCGTCTCTTCCTGGTGCGTGCCCGGGGTCAGCTCCGGTGTCAGCCTGGATTTCAGCTGATAATTGTTCCGGTTTTGCATCACCTTGTCACCGGTTCGGAAGGAGGTAAATTTATAGTCCTCGCGGGACGGATTCAGCATTTCCTTCAGGAGCTCGTTGAGTCGGGTGACCCCCAGATCGCCTTTGCGCATCGGCGACAGGATCTGAAAATCCCGGACCTTATCCCAGGCTGCATTGTAGCGGGGCAGTCTGGCATTCACCAGATCGATCATGGTTTGCACCGTAGAGGCGCCGTCCTTCGTGCTCATAAAGAAGAAATCGCTTCCCTTGGAGTTGAGAACAGGCTGATCCCCCTGATTGATGCGATGAGCATTGATTGTGATCATGGATTCCTGCCCCTGACGGTAGATTACTTCCAGCGCGACCACCTTGACCGCTCCGCCGCCGATCAGATCCGACAACACGCGGCCGGGACCGACGCTGGGCAGCTGATCAGCATCTCCGACCATAATAAGCCGGGTTCCCGGTTTCAGGGCTGCCATCAGCTTGTTCATAAGGAGCACATCAATCATGGAGGCTTCATCGATGATGACGCAGTCACAATCCAGTTCCCCGTCGCCTTCGACTTCCTCCCCATCCTCGGTTACACCAAGATCCAGCAGCCGGTGAATGGTTTTCGCTTCCTCTCCGGTGGTTTCGGTCATCCGCTTGGCGGCCCGGCCCGTCGGAGCTGCCATCCGGACAGACAATCCGGCTTCCTTGAGCATGGCCAGAATGCACTTGATGATCGTAGTTTTTCCCGTGCCCGGACCCCCGGTGATAATCTCAACCCCATGGTCCAGGATCCCGCGGATGGCCTCCTTTTGCAGCTCATGCAGCGCCATGCCCTGGGCGGCCTCATAGTCCTCGATGAAACGACCGGCATCCAGCGCCAGCTTGCGATAGGGATAGTCCGCCATGGCAAACAGGCGTGAGGCGATGTTGATCTCAGCATGCCAGTAGGCCGGCACAAAGACACATTGGACCCCATCCACTTCTTCTACCATCATTCCATCCTGCAAAACCAGGCTGCGCAGATTATCCAGCACCAGTTCAGGTGCTACTTCCAGGGTCTGGGCGGTTTCCGTCAGCAGCTTCTCCACCGGCATGCAGGTATTGCCCAGCCCGGAAAAGGAATTGACAATAAACTTGAGCCCGCTCTGGATTCGGAACGGAGAATCTTTTTCAATGCCCAGATTCGAAGCAATCCGGTCCGCGGTACGAAAACCAATGGAGGAAACCTCCTCGCACAGAATATAAGGATTCTCCCGTACGACGGTGATCGAATTCTGCCCGAACCGGTTGTATATTTTCATGCACTGATTTGGCGTAACGCCGTAACTCTGGAGAAACACCATGATGTTACGAACTTCACGGCTTTTATCGTAGCTTTTGCGAATGAGTTCCAGTTTCTTCACACCGATGCCTTCTACTTCAATCAGCCGATCCATGTCATGATCCATGATTTCAAACACTTCGGAACCGAACCGCTGGACCAGACGACGGGCTGTCACCGGACCAATGCCGCTGATGATGCCCGAAGACAGATATTTTTCCATGCCTTCCCTTGATTCGGGAAGGATCTCTTCACTGACGTTCACTTTCAGCTGGCTGCCGAACGACGGATGTTCCACCATTTCTCCGGACAGCGAAAGCAGCTGGCCTTCAAAGATCCAGGGAATGGTTCCGGTAAAGGTCAGGATTCCCTCATCTGTCTTCAGCCGGCCTACCACATAGCCCGACTCATCATTATGAAAGATGATGTCCTTGACGGTTCCTCTAAATTCCATGGTCATGTACCCTGCCTTCCATACGTTCTGTATTTATTATACCCTATCTCTGATCCAACCTTGGGACTTTCCTCGGCACATTGGGACTTTCCTCGACTTAACGAGACTTCCCTGGGCACAGGGACTTTCCTCGGCTTGACGAGACTTTCCTCGAGTCAATACAACGTTCCTCGGCTTTCCGGGACTTTCGTCGACACATTTCAGTTTGATTATGGCCCTGCCGGGCTCTTTCATACATCGATCGCCAAGATTCACGATTTATTCAGTGCTTTGTCCCAAAATGAGCCACATCCCTTTGCTATAATAGGGACACTCTGAGCTGCGGTGTCGAATGAGAGACCAATGTACAGCCTCCCGGTGCCGTCAGCCTGAAAGGAGCCAATCCTATGATATTAAAAGATTATCTTCAGATCTACCCCGACCGGATTGAAAAAGGCACCCTGCGCCTGGAACAAGGAATCATCAAACGAATTAATCCCGACCAGATCCGACCCGATGAAACGGTCCGGGATGGCGAATCCACCCTGTATGTTTCCCCCGGCTTCATCGATCTCCACGTCCATGGGTCGGGCGGAGCCGATGTAATGGATGGAGATCTCCAATCGCTGCGGACCATCAGCCGGACATTATGCCAGTTCGGTACTACCTCATTTCTCGCCGCCACCATGACTCAGGCACCGGCGAATATCCGTCAGGCTGTGCGTACCATCAAGGAACACTCTCTGGCGCTGGACGGAGCCAGAATCCTGGGAATCCACCTGGAAGGACCCTTCATCAACCCGGAGGCTGCCGGAGCCCAGTCTGGGGAACATGCCCTGCCCCCTTCGGTTGAAGCCTTCCGGAACCTGACCGGAGAGGACGCGGATTTTATTCGCTTGGTGACACTGGCACCGGAACTGACCGGATCCATTCCACTGATCCGGTATCTCGCCAGCCAGGATATTACCGTATCCATCGGCCATACCAGGGCAACTTATGAAGAGGCTCTGGCGGGGATTGAAGCCGGAATCAGCCATGCGACCCATCTGTTCAATGCCATGCCGCCCTTCCACCACCGACAGCCAGGTGCTGTCGGAGCTGTCTTTGATAAGCCCGTCAGTCTCGAGATCATCCCGGATGGAATCCATGTGGCGAATCCGGTGCTGCGCACCGCGTTCAAGGTCAAAGGCGTGGAGCATTCCATTCTGGTTACCGATGCCATGATGGCCTGCGGCATGCCCGAGGGCGAGTATCGGCTTGGCGGTCAGACCGTTACGGTCAGAGACGGCGCCGCCCGTCTGAGCGACGGAACCCTGGCCGGATCAATTCTGACCATGGACCAGGCGGTACGTCACGTCCTGAGTCAGACCGACCTGACGCTGTATGAGGTGATCCGGATGGCAACCTGGAATCCGGCTCAGCGCTGCGGTGCATCCCGGAATAAGGGGCGGATCGCCGACGGGTATGATGCAGATCTGGTCATTTTCGATGAAGAGATCCGGATCCAGGAAGTCTACATCCGCGGCCGGAAAGTCTGCTGATTTATCCCGTCACCGGTCATTCAACCGCAGATCCATATCACCAGGAACTGCCATTTTGCGAGGAAGGGAGCGAGGTTGTTCATCGCTCCCTTCCCTATGCCTTGATGTATCACGCTGTGCCGTGTTTCACGTCTCATGCTTAACGGGTCTCACGCTGTGTCAGGCACTAAATTACACTCCATGTCACGAGCTTAATCACACGCTGTATCATGTGCTGTATCGTCCGTTCTGCCTTGCTTAATTACTCACGCTGTGCCTGCCGTTACTTATCCATTCTATCTCCGGCGGTGCGTTTATCTGGCTGCGATCCGTTTCATGCGGGGATGTGCTTGTGTGCCTCGCCGCAGAACGAGCAGCGCAATTTCCGGCTGGTTATTCACCCGCGGGATCGGCCAGATCTGACCCAGCCCGGAGGTTACATGGAGACAGGCGGCGCCGTGAGCAAAAAGCCCCTGATCCAGCTCCGGGAAGAAGGATCGTTCCGGAGCCAGCAGCCCCTTGCTTCCGATTCGAATCACTCCGCCATGGGTATGGCCGGACAGCATCAGATCAAAGCCATAGCGGGCAATGGAGCGAAAATAATTCGGCCGATGGACCAGCGCCACATTGAAACAGTCCGGGACCGGCGCCGGCAGATGGTCCGCGGGATCAAACCGGGCTTCGTTGAAGCCCAGCCCCTGGTAATGCTCCTGCCGGTCGGGCAGGCCGGAGAAGATCAGAGGCAGTCCCGGCACCTGCCAGCTCTGGCCGTCAAGCAGCCGGACATTGTATTGTGTCAGTGAGTCAAACAGGGTGGCACGATTGAGCGATTCAATGCCCGTAAGAGTCCGCCGGCCATTTTCATGGTTGCCGGAGACCATCAGCTTCACCAGCTTCTGATCCAGGCCGGAAACCAGGTTCCTCAGGGCTTCCCCGTCGTCAGAAGAGCCGTGGACCATGTCCCCGGTCATGCAGACCACATCCGGCTCCAGCGCCATGATCCGCCGCACCAGCGACTGGTTCTCCCGGCCGAAGCGAGCCCCGTGAAGATCGGATATGTGCACCATCCGATAGTGGTCGAGTTCCTTCGGCAGGTCCGGATAGAACAGCTGGGTTGCTTTCATCTTGATTGTTCTGGACTGGCCGGCCTGGATCATTACCAGGGACAGCAGACCGGCAGTCCCCCATAGTATTGTTTTAAATCGCCTGGTCATCCTTTCTCCTTTCTCTGAAAAAGACGAGCCGGCCCCAGGGGCCGGCATCGACTGATTCTCCCAGTCTGCTAAGCCATCAGCTTTTTGATCTGGTCAACTTTATTCAGTTCTTCCCATGGCAGATCCAGCTCCGGCCGGCCAAAATGACCGTAGGCAGCGATCTGGCGGTACAATGGGCGTCTCAGATCCAGATTCTGGATGATGGCACCGGGCCGCAGGTCGAACACCTGGCGGATGATCTCAATGATGCGTTCTTCCGAGAGCTTTCCGGTTCCGAAGGTATCCACCTCGATGGAGACCGGTTCAGCAACGCCGATGGCATAGGCCAGCTCAATTTCCAGCTTGTCAGCCACGCCGGCGGCAACCAGGTTCTTGGCAACCCAGCGGGCGGCATAGGCACCGGAACGATCAACCTTGGTTGGATCCTTGCCGGAGAAAGCGCCGCCGCCGTGACGGCCGTATCCGCCGTAGGTGTCGACGATGATCTTACGTCCCGTCAGTCCGGAATCAGCTCCCGGTCCGCCAAGAACGAAGCGTCCGGTCGGATTGATCAGGAATCGGGTGTTCTCGTCCATCAGATGAGCGTCAACCACCGGCTCAATGACATATTTCTTAATGTCCCGGGTGATCTGTTCCCAGCCGATTTCCGGTGCGTGCTGAGCGGAAATCACAATGGTGTCCACCCGGACCGGCTTTTCATTTTCGTACTCCACGGTGACCTGAGTCTTGCCATCAGGCCGCAGGTAAGGCAGGGTTCCGTCCTTGCGGACATCTGCCAGCTTCATGGCCAGCTTATGGGACAGATACACCGGCATCGGCATCAGGCTGTCCGTTTCGTTGGTTGCAAAACCAAACATCATGCCCTGATCTCCGGCTCCAAACTTTTCTTCCTGACTTTTCTGAGAAGCACCGCGCTTTTCCAGAGCATCATCGACACCCATGGCGATGTCCGGGCTCTGCTCGTTAATTGAGGTCAGAACGGCACAGGTATCAGCATCAAAACCATATTTGGCGCGGACGTAACCGATCTCCGACACCGTCTGGCGGACAATTTTAGGAATATCGACATAACAGCTGGTCGTGATTTCTCCCATGACCAGGACCATGCCGGTCGTGGCACAGGTTTCGCAGGCGACACGGGCATTGGGATCCTGAGCCAGGATGGCATCGAGCACCGCATCAGAGATCTGATCGCAGACTTTATCGGGATGTCCTTCCGTCACGGATTCCGAGGTAAACAGTTTCTTCATTTAATTCCTCCATCACATTTGATTTTTGCAGTTTGCTGAAATAACAACAGTCGGGTTCAGTGGCGCGGATCGGTGTTGTCAGGCCGATGAACGCATAAAAAAATTACCTCTTGCAACAAAACAAGAGGTAATTCAGTGGAATACTTCTCTCATCTTGCGCCATAGCGCAGGAATTGGCACCGTACATACTGCCGGTTGCCGGGTTTCACAGGGCCTTATTCCCTCCACCTCTCTGGATAAGAGTCAATATTTAATTATCGGATTGGTGGAGGAGAGTGGATTTGAACCACTGAAGTCTGTGACAACAGATTTACAGTCTGCCCCCTTTGGCCACTCGGGAACTCCTCCGGAGCTGGTGGTCAGAATCGAACTGACAACCTGCTGATTACAAATCAGCTGCTCTGCCTTTGAGCCACACCAGCATAGAACCGGCTTAGCCGGTTAGTGTCAGTTTCATGGTGGAGGAGAGTGGATTTGAACCACTGAAGTCTGTGACAACAGATTTACAGTCTGCCCCCTTTGGCCACTCGGGAACTCCTCCATAAGTAAACTGACAAAGACTATTATATACGGTAACCGGTCGATCTTACAAGCCTTTTTTTACGTTAATTTTCAAAACCCGGAAAAAATCTGCAAAAAACCCGATTTCAACCCAGCCAATCCCATTACTTCGCTTCAGGGAGCGATCTGGTGACCTCATTGTATCACATACCTGCGGGTAAGCCGGCTAAAAATAGTGATTTCCAGCATGAAAAACATATTTATTCATATTCAGATACTGACGTTCGTTTACTTAATCGATTATTTTGACGATCAGTTCGTTTTTCATATCATTGCAGGCAAATCATTGATAATCCATCAGTTGACTCATTCACTTTTTATCCATATGATAGACATATTTATACAATCTTTCTTCAGGAGGTATCGTTATGTTTTTCTCATCCATCGTCTCTTCCCTCTTCGCCGATCCTGTACTCAAGCCAATCATCGCACTCAGTTTTGTTCTGATTGTGTACACCATCGGTGATATCATTTCGGTGAAAACCAAAAGTATCGTTTCCATGATGTTTACCTGTTCCGTCCTGTTCCTCATCGGATTCTGGTCCGGAGTACCCGTGGATCTGTTTGCCAGTTCCCAGCTCTTTGCCATCGGCGCTCTTTTGATCACCATGCTCCTGACCCATATGGGCACCATGCTGAATTTTCAGCAGCTGGTGCAGCAGTGGCGCACCGTCCTCATTGCGCTGGCCGCCATCGTTGGAATTGTCGTGCTGCTTCTGACCGTGGGCAGCCTGGTGATGGATCGAAACGCCGCCCTGATCGCAGCGCCGCCCATTGCCGGCGGAGTAATTGCCGGAATTCAGATGGCTGAGGCTGCCGCTAAAATCGGCAATGATTCCTATGTGGTTCTGGCAACTTTATTAGTTGTGGTTCAGGGTTTCATCGGCTATCCGGTGGCTTCCTTCTGTCTGAGAAAAGAGGCTGCCGCCATTCTGAAAAGAAAGGGCGCTCTGAGCAGCCCCGAAGCTGTTGCTGCTCCCACTCCCGCAGCTGAAAAGCCCGCCTTCCTGGCCAAGTTCAAATCCGATAACATCCTGCTGGCAAAGACCGCAATCATTGCCCTCCTGGCCACTGTGATCTCTTACGCTGCCCAGAAAGCAGCCGGCTTCAATGTTCTGGATAAAAACATTCTGGCCCTGCTGTTTGGTGTACTGGCTGCTGAAACCGGATTCCTGGAGCGCGGCGTCCTCTCCAAGGCCAATTCCTTCGGGCTGGCCATGGCTGCCTTGATGGCCGTCATTTTCAACAATCTGTCCAAGGCCACCCCGGAAATTGTCATCAACTTGCTGCCCGTTATCGTAAAAGCCCTGGCGATCGGTGCCATCGGCATCGTGATCTTCTCCTTCCTGGCCGCCAAACTGCTGAAGGTTTCCCCGTATATCGCCATTGCCATCGGAGCCTCCGCCCTGTTCGGATTCCCCGGAACCTATATCATCTCCCATGAAGTATCCAATACTGCGAGTGAGGATCCGCAAGAGCAGAAGCTGGTTTTGGACCAGATCCTTCCCAGAATGCTGGTTGCCGGCTTCATCACCGTTTCCATCGCGTCAGTCGTTCTGGCCGGCCTGCTCAGTCCGATGGTCCGCTGATGGATCTTCGCCCATCCGGCGTTTCCATTCCGCTGCCAAAAACCATTTTTACTGCCTGAGCCATCCCGCTGCGCAGACCATTTCCCTGGGTGAGCCATCCCGCTGCGCAAATCCTTCCTGATCCCTCTCAATGAAAGGAGACAACATGAATATCAAAGAATTAGCCAAAAAATATGAACAATACATTGTCGATTCCCGACGCCACTTCCACATGAACCCCGAACTTTCCGAACAGGAATTTGAAACCACAGAGTACATCGCCAAAGAGCTGGATCGCCTGGGCATCCCCTACATCCGCCCCACGGCCACCGGCTTGATCGGAACCATTCAGGGCGCTGCTCCGGGTCCCTGTGTTGGTCTGCGCGCCGACATCGACGCCCTGAACGTCACGGAAAAGAATGAGGTGCCCTACCGTTCCCAGGTCGAAGGAAAAATGCATGCCTGCGGGCATGATGCGCATGCGGCCATGCTGCTGGGCGCTGCGTCAATCCTGTCCGAACTGAAGGGCCAGTTCAACGGCAGCGTCAAGCTGATTTTCCAGCCCGCCGAGGAAGTCGGCCGGGGAGCTTCCCAGCTCATGGCCGCCGGCGACTGGTATCAGGAAGTGGATAACTTCTTCGGGGCTCATATCTGGTCGGTCATGCCGTCCGGTCAGGTCTCTGTCGAAGCCGGCGGCCGCATGGCAGCTGCCGACTGGTGGGAGGTCACCGTCAAGGGCAAGTCAGGCCATGGCTCCATGCCGCAGCAGGGGGTGGATGCCGCCCTCATCGCCTCGGCCATCGTCATGAACCTGCAGCCTCTGGTCAGCCGGGAAACCAGTCCGTTGGAATCCCTGGTCATCACAGTCGGAACCATTGAAGCTGGCAAGCGCTTTAACATCATTGCCGGCGATGCCAAGCTCTCCGGAACCAACCGCTACTTCTCCAAAGCTATTGCTGGCTCCATCGAAGGCGATATGAAACGAATCATCGAAAATACCGCTTCCATGTACCGCGGCGAAGCCACCCTGGATTACAAGTTCGTCACCCCGCCGCTGATCAATGACCCGGCCTCCTCTGATCTTGCCCGGGCCGCCGCGCTCAAGATCTTCGAGCCGCAGCAGATTGTACTGGAACCGGCAACCACCGGCGGCGAAGACTTCGCCTACTACATTCAGAACAAGCCGGGCTGTTTCGCCTTCATCGGCTGCGCCAATCCGGACAAGGGGACCAACATCGCCCATCACCATGAATGCTTCAACATTGATGAAGACGTTCTGGCCAACGGCGCTGCCCTGTATGCCCAGTACGCAGTGGACTTCCTGAACCAGAACTAATTCTTACCTTCAACCAAGGGGAGGTCCCTGGCAGCAGTCAGGGATCTCCCCTTCTGATACTCCAGACAAATATTACTGAGAGTGGGAATTGAAATCTCCTGAGATTCCTCTTTCAATGAGCGGGAAGTCCGGCAGCAATCCGGCAGAAATTCCAGCCAGGCCAACAGCAGCCGGGTAAACAGAAACCGGGTCCGTTAGTGTAAAGTTACTGTAGGTCGAAAATGAAAGAGAATAAGCCCAAGTGCTAGAATGTTAGTAACAACAACAAACAAACTACACGAAAGGACTTATTCTCATGCCTATCTTAACAGATTTCAACTCAATGTTCACCTCTCTCAGACAAGGTTTTGATTCAAGAATGGCAAGCGGTACCCTCACCATGGATCAGGTGGTCCAGGAGACTCACGAGCTGACGGATCGGATTGCCCGTGAGCAGATCCAGGATTATGTTCAGGTACTCGATGAGCGCCTGAGGAACTCACAGTTACGGAAAAAGGATTACTCCATCGAACGGCGTAATCAAACAAAAACCATCGCTACTACAGCCGGACCTGTGGTCTTTGACCGGACGTACTTTCGGGATAAAAAGACTAATCACCATGTGTGTCTGGTGGATCGTCTTCTGGGCCTTGAGCCCCATCAGAGAATCAGCCGGGAACTAGCCTCGTGTCTTCTCTCCAGTGCTAAAGATATTTCTTACCAGGGGACGGTGGAGCGCTATGCAAGCAGCGGAATTACCAGCCGCACTACGGTAATGAATCTGGTCCATCGACTGGGGAACATTGAGTCTTCTGAGGGACCCCTGCCTCAGAAAAAAGTGGTATCTCGGATCTATATTGAGGCCGATGAGGATCATGTAGCTATGCAGGACGGTTCCAATCAGCAGATGCGGCTGATCTACGTCCATGAGGGGCAGCAGAGTGTCGGGAAGAGACGCAAGGCCTTAATGGGTGTACGTCGATTTGCAGGCTTCTACAAGGGCAACTCGGATGAACTGTGGTACGAAGTGTTCGATTACCTGAACTCGGCTTATGAGGTAGATAAGATCGAGGAAATCTCCTTATCAGGGGATGGGGCGACCTGGATCAAGATGGGTGCCCAGATTCTGCCTCGATGCAAGCTCTATCTGGATAAGTTCCACCTGGAAAAGGCCCTGCGCCAGGCGGCAACGCCGATTGATTCCTACAAAGGGACAAAGGATGAATATTACTGGTACCTCAAAGACGCCATCAGCATGGACTCCCTTGAGGACATCAACACATTCTTCGAATCAGCGGCGGGATTGCCGCTTAAAAAGACCCAGGAAAAGAAGTTAGGCGAGATGCAAACCTATCTTGTGTCCAACTGGGAATCGATCCAGAACGCGGCCAAGTCGGGCTATCAGGGCTGCAGTGCGGAAGGGCATGTCAGTCATGTGCTTTCCTCACGGTTATCTTCACGCCCGATGGGGTGGAGCACAGTAGGTGCTGAGAATATAGCGCGCATGCGAGTTTTCGTGCTCAATGGCGGGGATCTCATGGGCTACTTCGCTGCCAAAGAGAAAGAAAAGAAGAAGGAAGCCCGACTTGTGAGGCTAGAAAAACGGATCGTGAAGAAGAGCCGGGTCTACCCAGTAAAACAAGGCTCAATCAGCTATGCAACGCCTCATTTTGGGTGGTATAAATCATAAAACCCGGGCTACTTGGAATCCGCACGGCAGGCTTATTCAGTTTTTGAACCGAAAGTAAGTTGACGCTATCACCGGGTCCCAGCAGCACGCCAGCAGTAAGCTCCTGTGGTAGAATGAAGCCAGAGCAAACAATCGGCAAGCGAGGTAACAACATGCAGAATGAATTGAAGCGAGCCCTGGAGGCGGGGCATACCACTTATGGCACCTTCCTGGAAATCGGCCATATGAACAGCGTGGAGGCCATGGAAGGAACGGGTCTGGACTATGTCATTCTGGACGCGGAGCACAGTGCCATGGGCGCTGAAACCATCCTGGATTTAATCCGGGCATCGGAGATCGCCCGACTGACTCCCCTGGTCCGCATCGCGCAGATCAGCCACCGTGAAATTCAGCGCATCCTGGATTCCGGCGCACAGGGACTGGTTGTGCCGGGCATCAAAACTCTGGAAGAGCTCAGGCTGCTGGTAGACTTTGCCAAGTTCCCGCCCATCGGAGAACGCAGCTTCTGCCCCACCCGGGTCTCCCGCTGGGGGGCTCAGGAGTGGGCCAAAGGCACTCTCGACGAGTACATGAGCCACTGTAACCAGGAAGTTCTGGTACTGCCCCAGTGCGAAACCAGGGAGCTCCTGGAAGTCATCGAAGACGCCAGTGCCCTGGCCGGAATAGACGGGTTCTTTATCGGCCCCTACGATCTGTCCATCTCCATGGGCATTCCCGGTCAGTTTGACCATCCGGATTTTAAAGCCGCACTGCGCCGGATCTGCCAGGCTGTCCTGGCGAACGGAAAACTCCTGATGGTGTTCACCGGTGATCCCGCAAACGTCAAGGCCATGACCGATCTGGGCATTCGGGGAATTACCCTGGGAATGGATACTGCCGTCCTGCATCAGGGCTATTGTGGCCTGGTCCGAACCGCCAGGCAGAAATAACGAGCCTCCCGGCTGACCCAAAGCAATAAAATCAAACGAAAAATCCGCAAATAATAATTTAACGAAAAAATCCCGAAACAAAAAAGGACCAGACGGTCCTTTTTGCTTTTTGATTTTTATCATTCATGGTCCCTTGAGGCAGTCCCTGCTCAACGCCCGGCTGCCTTCCTCCCGGAAGCTATTCCGGCAGCAGCGCGGTTTTCAGCTGAGCGGTCAGTCGGATCTTTTCTTCCTTCAGGTGAGTGGGCGCACCGGGGCTGGTCAGCTCCCGTTCAACTGTTGCCAGCTGAGCACGGATTCCCGGTGCATCCAGAGCCTCTTTCCACTCGGCCTGATCCGTAATGAAAATGACTTCATTGTTCAGGACACGCAGAATACCGTCTCCGGTATAGAGGATCTTCTTCTGCCGGTCAGACAGCGTCAGAACGGTCGGGGACGGAATCGTCATCGCAATCAGCGGGGCATGGTGACTCAGGATGACGAACTGCCCGGTCGGGCTTTCCGCCTGAATGGAAAGAATCTCTTCGTCCCACAGGGTCTGTTCCATCGTGACAATTTTAAGATGCATCTCCGGTCATCTCCCTGGCTTTTTCCAGCACATCCTCGATGGTTCCGCAGAACAGGAAGGCGCCTTCCGGGATGTGGTCATGCTTGCCTTCCAGAATTTCCTGAATGCCGCGAATGGTTTCCCGGACCGGGACAAACCGGCCGGGCATACCGGTAAACTGTTCGGCTACCCGGAACGGCTGGGAGAAGAAGCGCTGAATCCGCCGGGCCCGGGCTACCAGAGCCCGATCCTCTTCTGACAGTTCCTCTACGCCGAGAATGGCGATAATATCCTGCAGTTCCTTGTACTTTTCCAGAACCTGAATGACCCGGCGGGCAACATCATAGTGCGTCTGCCCGACGATCTTCGGATCCAGAATACGGGAATTGGACGCCAGGGGATCCACCGCGGGGTAGATACCCAGCTCCACGATTTTCCGATCGAGAACCGTGGTCGAGTCCAGATGGCTGAAGGTCGTTGCCGGAGCGGGATCCGTCAGGTCATCGGCGGGCACATAGACAGCCTGAACCGAAGTAATGGAGCCGCGGCGGGTTGAGGTGATCCGTTCCTGGAGCGCACCCATTTCCGTAGCGAGGGTCGGCTGGTAGCCTACCGCGGACGGAATCCGGCCCAGCAGCGCGGATACTTCCGAACCAGCCTGCGAGAACCGGAAGATATTGTCGATGAACAGCAGCACATCCTGTCCCTGATCGCGGAAATGCTCCGCCATGGTCAGACCCGTCAGAGCCACGCGCATGCGCGCTCCCGGAGGTTCATTCATCTGACCAAAGACCAGGGCTGTGTTCTTGATAACCCCTGACTCCTGCATTTCCCGGTAAAGGTCATTGCCTTCACGGGAACGCTCGCCGACTCCGGTGAACACGGAGAGTCCGCCTGATTCCTTGGCGATATTGTTAATCAGTTCCTGAATCAGGACGGTTTTGCCGACCCCGGCACCACCGAACAGACCGACTTTACCGCCCTTCATATAGGGTGCCAGCAGGTCGATGACCTTGATTCCGGTCTCAAACATGGCCGGTTCAACCGACTGTTCCTCGAAGCTCGGAGGCTTGCGGTGGATCGGCAGGTACTTGTCGGCATAGACGGCGGGACCGCCATCAATGCTCTGGCCCAGTACATTGAAGAGCCGGCCCAGGGTCTGCTGGCCGACGGGCACCGTGATGGGCGCGCCGATATCCAACACTTCCATGCCGCGCTTCAGGCCTTCGGTGGGTTCCATGGAAATGGCCCGCACGATGTCGCCGCCTATGTGCTGCTCTACTTCGGCATAGAGCAGCCGATCGCCCAACTTGATCTCCAGGGCATTGAAGATCTGGGGCATGTTTTTCGAATTGAACTGGATATCCAGAACAGGTCCGATGATCTGTACGATCTTTCCTGCATTCTCTGCCATATTTCCTCCTATTTCAAAGCTTCCGCACCGCCGATGATCTCGGTGATCTCCTGAGTGATGACACTCTGGCGGAGGCGGTTCAGCTGCCGTGACAGATCCCGCAGGATGTCATCGGCATTTTTATTGGCACTGTCCATGGCCTTCATCCGGGTGGAGTGTTCCACCGTCTTGGCATGGAGCAGCATGTGATACATTTTCTCTTTCAGGTACATGCCAAGGATTTGATCCTGCATCATGGCCGGATCCGGGTCAAAGTCGAACCGGGCAGCAATCTCGTCGGACTCCCGCCGGGGGCGCGCAAAGGGCAGCAGCGTTTCCACCCGGATCTCATCGCGCAGGGCGGAGAGATAATGGTTGTAAATGATGCGAACCTCACTGACCTGACCAGTCCGATACAGTTCCAGCGGGTCTCTCAGCAGCAGTGCCGCTTCCCGCGGTCCCGGCAGATCACCCAGAGGAAACTCCTTCAGCGATCCCTCCTCGAGGTGTTCGTTGATCGGGGCGGTTCCCCGGTACCCCGTCGTCAGAATCAGAGGTTCCTTTGATTCCTGGGCAATGATCGCGATCGCCTCATGGGCCAGGCTGGAGTTATAGCTGCCGACCAGACCCTTGTCTGAGTTGAGCATCAGGTATAACCGTCGGGCCTGAGGATTCGGACTTTGAAGGAACAGCCCCGGGGTCTCCTCCGTGGGCGGAATGGAATTGAGGATCTCATTGACAATTTCACTGAAGGATTCATAATGGGCTGTATTTCCTGTCAGCAGGATTCGGGCCCGCTGATACTTGGAAGTAGCCACCAGCCCCATTGCCATGGTGATCTTGCGCGTCGACTTGACGGTCTTCAGCCTCCGCTTCAGCGCGATCAGAGTCGTTCCTGCCATGGTCTACACCTGCTCTCCGCTGTAGTATTCCCGGGTGAACTCCTCAATGGCTTCATCCAGTTCGCGCTGCAGAGCCGGGGATAGTTCCCCCGTGCTGATAATGGCTTTGCCGATGCTGGCATGGTAGGTGTCCATAAAATCAAGGAATTCGCGCTCGAAGGTGCGAACCTCGCGCACGGCCACCTGATTCAGCTTGTTGTTCATGACGGCATACAGGATCATGATCTGCTTTTCGTAGCGCATCGGTTCAAACTGCTGCTGTTTCAGGACTTCCACAATGCGCTGCCCCTTGTCCAGCAGACTGCGCGAGGATTCATCCAGGTCTGTGCCGAACTGGGCAAAGGATTCCAGTTCCCGGTACTGTGCCAGATCCAGTCTCAGTTTGCCCGCTACCCGCTTCATCGCCTTGGTCTGGGCATTGCCGCCGACGCGGGATACCGAAATACCCGGGTTGATGGCCGGACGGATGCCGTTGTAGAACAGATCCGATTCCAGAAAGATCTGGCCGTCGGTAATGGAAATGACATTGGTCGGGATATAGGCGGTAATGTCGCCGGCCAGGGTTTCAACGATGGGCAGAGCCGTCATGGAACCGCCTCCCAGATCATCGGACAGACGGGCTGCCCGTTCCAGCAGGCGGGAGTGGATGTAGAAGACATCTCCCGGGTAAGCTTCCCGTCCCGGCGGACGCCGGAGCAGAAGCGACATGGCCCGGTATGCCACCGCATGCTTGGACAGATCATCATACACGATCAGGACATCCCGTCCCTTGTTCATGAAGTACTCCCCGATGGTACAGCCGGTATAGGCCGACAGGTACTGCAGCGGAGCGCTTTCTGCCGCCGTGGCTGCCACGATCGTGGTATAGTCCATGGCCCCGGCCTTGGTCAGAATATTGTAGATATTCGCCACGTTGCTCTGCTTTTGGCCGATGGCCACATAGATGCACAGAACGTTCTTGTTCTTTTGATTCAGAATCGTATCCAGCGCGATCTGGGTCTTGCCGGTCTGCCGGTCGCCGATGATCAGCTCCCGCTGACCCCTGCCGATGGGTACCATGGAATCGATGGCCTTGATACCGGTTTCCAGCGGAACAGTGACCGATTTTCGCTCAATGATGCCCGGCGCCTGGATTTCCACCGGCCGGAACAGCTTGGGCTCAATGTGCCCCTTGCCGTCGATGGCTTCACCTAAGGAGTTGACAACCCGGCCGATCATTTCTTCTCCGACGGGAACCTCCACCACACGTCCGGTTTTACGAACAAAATCGCCTTCCTTGATGGAATCTGAAGGACCGAGCACAACGGCTCCGACATTGTCATATTCCAGGTTCAGCGCCATGGCTTTGATGCCGCCCGGCATTTCCAGCAATTCGCCTTCCATGCAGTCATCCAGCCCGTAAATACGGGCGACACCGTCGCCGATCTGGACGACGGTGCCGGAGTCTACCGTCTGGACTTTCTTGTCAAACCGCTCGATTTCTTTGCGGATGACGGAAGTTATTTCTTCTGGTTTAATTCTCATTCTGCATTTACCTCAATGGTGGTGATCATGGATTTTTTCAGGTCATCCAGCATGGACCGGACACTGCCGTCGATGAGCTGGTCTCCCACCTGAATCAGAATTCCGCCGATCAGGTCCGGATCGATGGTCTCTTCCAGTTCGATCTGTTTCTGATAACGGTCCATGAGTTTCTGGCGCAGCGCGGTTCGCTGGTAGTCCTTTAAGGGCTGAACCGTGCGAATTCTGGCAACCAGAATCCCGCGCTCGTCCAGGTCAATCTTTTTCAGTTCTTCCAGCTTTTCGCGCAAAAACAGAATCCGGTCTTTTTCAATCAGGATCAGAAGGAAGGTCAGCAGGTCTTCATCCATTTTGCCTTTAAACAGCTGAATAAAGAACTTCTTCTTTTCCTTCAGGGAAATTTCCGGATGCTTGATCAGCTGCTGAAACTCAGCGGACTCATCGATGACCTGGACGACGGCAGTCAGATCCTGGATGTACTTATTGACCTTATCCTTGGACTTTGCCACATCGTAGAGCGCCTGTGCATACCGTTTGTCTAGGAATTCATACATTATGCTTCATCCATCCTTCCCAGGATGTCATCGATGAGGCGGTCATGAGTCGCTTCCGTCGCATCTTCTCCGATGGCTTTGCGCGACAGCGTGCTGGCCAGTTCCACGACACTGCGTCTGGTTTCTTTTCTGGCCTGTTCGCGTTCCCGGTCTGCGTCAAGGGTTCCCCGCTGAACAATCAGGCGGGCTTCGGTGCGGGCATCCTCTAAGATATCGTCATACAGCACTTCGGCTTTTTTCTTGTAGTCATTAATGATCCGGACCCCTTCCTGCTTGGCGGTCCGATGATCCTGGGTCGCCTTGGCCAGCAGCGACTCCGCTTCCGTGCGATCGGCTGCTGCCTGCTCCATGTTTTCCTGGATCATGGCCGTGCGCTGATCCATTGCCGCTTTGATTTTCCCAAAGAAAAACTTGCGGACGATGAGATAGAAAATAAGGAAATTCAGTATGCTTACTACAATTTCCGACAGATGAATACTCATGGTTCATTCCTCCCGTTTTAATGGATCGTCTGATGAATCGTCTGATGAATCGTCTGATGAATCGATTAGCTTACTCCGACAAAAATCAGAAGGATGGCAACCAGCAGTCCATAGATGGCGGTTGCTTCCGCAAACGCGGATCCGATAACCAGAACTGTAATGATCTTACCGGATGCGTCCGGCTGGCGTGATACGGATTCAACCGCCTTAGCCGTTGCCAGACCTGTTGAAATTCCTGCGCCCATACCTGTTAAAACCGCAATGGCTGCTGCCAGCGCTCTCAATCCTAATTCCATAATTTGTTAACTCCTTGTTCCTTTGGTTTGATTTCAATGTGTGTTCGAATTGTCCTGAATGTCAGCTATTGTAAAGTGTCCGATCAGGCGGACACCCTGTTTTTCATTGGTTGCATCAGCAGGTGGGAACTTAGAATCCCCGGGCATCAATGCTCATGTTCTTCCGAGGATTCCTCTGCGATCAGCTTGATCTGGATCATGGTCAGGAACGTGAAGATCACGGCCTGAATGGCTCCGTCAAAGATGTCAAAGTACATGTGGAACGGGATCGGAATCACCAGACCGATAGCGGTCTGAATTTCCAGCAGCGCTCCATAGATCAGTGACATAATGACCGTGGCAGCCAGGATATTTCCGAACAGCCGCAACGCCAGACTGATTGGGAAGATGAGCCGTTCCAGTAAAGTAATCGGCAGCAGCAGCGGCATCGGCTTGATGTAGGATTTCAGGTACCCTTTCACTCCCGCCGATCGAATGGCGTGGCCATGAATAATGGTAAAAGAAATCAAACCCAGTCCCAGAGTGGTGGAAAAACTGGAAGTCGCCGGCTTGAAGCCGAACAGACCGACAAAGTTCTGTCCCATCAGGTAACTGATCAGGGCGCCGATGAACGGAACAAACTGAAAGTAGCCTTCTCCCATATTTTCTCGAACCAGTCCATAAACAGCGCCGTAAATTGTTTCTGACAGAATCTGGCGCCGCTCGGTCGGCAGCACACTCATTCGGTGACCCAGATAGATAAACAGCAGCGACAGCACGATCATTACGCCGGTGGATACCAGCATGGGCTTTGTGACAGCCAGTTCCAGACTGCCTATTTTGAGAACGTGTAGTGGTCCTTCGGTGATGAAGTCGACCATATGCATGTAAGCATCACTCCCCTTTTTAAAATTTTAAACTGCGCGGTCCGATGGGTATGGCCAACGACAGGTCCTGACCGGCACTGTCCCGAAAAATGTCAAAAAAAACAGAGACAGTCCTGTCGGAATGTCCCTGGTTTTATCTGAATCCTCTTGAGGGGCAAGGCGGCTTTTCATTATTCGGTCTATGACCTGATCTATTGAGTTTGAATAATAAGATCAATGATTCCAGTATGTTCCACATCCATCGTTTTTCAGCTCAAACATACAAAATTATATGCCTCTTACTGAGTCGAATCAAGGAGTAAATTCAATTTGATGCAACTGAAAACGTTGTAACGAACATTATTTAAACAATACTTAACAATTCCTCTCCCGTAATATGAAAAAACCGGTCAAAGTGACCGGTTTTCCAACAAATGTTGAAAATTGATCGGTTTCAGGCCGGATTCCGCCCTGTTCTGCAGTCCAGCGCAGTCCAAATCGAGTATTATGTCAACTTTTTCGTGTACAGCAGGATGCCGCCAAACAGCAGAGTGTAACCTACAAAGTAGAAAATTCCCAGCACCGGCTGAATACTGATCAAAAGCCAGGCCACTAGAACGGTAATCAGGATCTTCCCGAAATGGAGCAGTACGGTGAGAAATACTCCGCCGGAGCGGATGGCTGCTGCCGTCATCCGGACACTGAGCAGAAATCCCCCCGTGGCAACCAGGCTGCCAAGCAGCAGGGCCAACCCGGCCATCCCACCCCAGATCAGAGCGGACAGACCGGCCAGTGGCAAAGCGACAAACAGGCTGACCTGAATGACGCTCCTCAAAAGTGGCTTGAATTCATGATCCATGGTTCCCACTCCGTTCCCGGTCCGGCTGATCCGGATCCGTTTCTGAAAAAAATGCCGGCGGCAAATGGAAAAGGGATCTGATGCAGATCCCCTGTGTTCTCGTCGCGGACCGGATCATTTGGTGCCGAACAGGCGGTCGCCCGCATCGCCCAGACCAGGAATGATGTAGCCCTTCTCATTGAGTTTCTCATCAATGGATGCCAGATAGATGTCCACATCCGGGTGAGCTGCCTGAAGAGCTTGTATTCCTTCCGGGGCCGCGATCAGTCCGACAAAGCGGATGGAGGTGGCCCCCCGGCGCTTCAGCAGCGTGACTGCATCGGCGGCGGAGCCGCCGGTGGCGAGCATGGGATCCACGAGAATGATGTCCCGTTCGTTGATGTCCTGGGGCAGCTTGCAGAAGTATTCCACCGGCTGCAGGGTGGTTTCATCGCGATAAAGACCGATGTGACCGACTTTGGCCGCCGGAATCAGCTTGCGCATTCCTTCTACCATGCCCAGCCCTGCTCTCAGGATCGGAACAATGGCCAGCTTCTTGCCCGAAAGCATCTGGCACTTGGCAGGTCCCATCGGGGTTTCGATGACTACCTCCTCGGTATGGATGTTTCTGGTCACTTCATAAGCCATCAGCATGGCAATTTCTTCCACTACCTCACGGAATTCCTTGGATCCGGTATCTTTATCCCGGATAATTGCCAGCTTGTGCTGGATTAACGGATGTCTGATCTCTGTCACTGTACTCATTGGCTGTATCCTCCCTGCCTATCTGAATGTCGGAACAGGCCGGCCGATGCGGCGGACTCTGCCCTTGTTTTGGTACGTCGTTCTTTTTTATTATATATCAAATGAAATATCATTTCATTTTTCGTGCGGAACTTTTCTTCTCCGGTTATTTTTCGTTAATTTGCTTCCGGATCCCCGATGCCCTGTTCCCTGGAATTCCCAGGTTTCTCCATCCTGACGTCCGAAGTTTTCATTCGACTCAGCCCATCTCCTGATCGCGAAGTCGTTTCACCACCCGGATCATCAGATCAGTCAAGCGGTCAAAGGTGGCTTCGTAATCAGACAGTGGTCCCCCAAAGGGATCCGGGATGTCCCCGCTGTCACCGGCATAGTCCGCCAGGGCATAGACTCGGGGGCAATCCGTGAGATTGCGGACAAAATCTGCCTGATCCCGGGTCATGGTCAATACGAGTCCGGCATCCCGGCAATCGTCCCCGGAGAGCTTGCGGGCAGGCTGATTCAGCTCCAGATTCAGGCGCTGCCGGAGCACCGTCCGGGTGTTGGGGTGGGTGGAAGTACCCGGTGCAATGAATAGTCCCCGCGACTCGACCTCAAGCTCCGGCGCCAGGGCTTTCAGGATTCCCTCTGCCATCGGGCTGCGGCAGGTATTGCCGGTACAGACAAAAATCACCTTCATTCCTTCACCTCCACCACGTCATAAGCCGCCGCTTTCTTGAGGCGGTTCATCAGTGACAGGCCCAAACCGGTTTCCGCCACGGCTTCCACCCAGATTCCGGTATAGCCCTGATCGTCAGCCCAGCGCAATGTTTCAAAAATCTCTCGGGCAGCTTCTGTCACGGATCCAAAGCGAACAACGGATGGATCCGAGTCGGCTGCGTCTGGCCCAAAAACGGTTCCGGACGAACTCGTGGTCGGATTCTGGTCCAAGCCGTCCGCGTCGATCAGCACGGCCAGGGTCTGCTCGTCCTTTCGGGTCTGCAGGTAAAGCTGCACCGCCTGCCGGGTTCCGCGCAGCAGCGTAACCTTGGCTCTGGGCGCATAATGGCGATACTTCATGCCCGGGGCCCGCGGCGACTCATCCCCCTGGAGGGTGGCCGACGGAACATAGACCACCTCGCCCAGGACCGCCCGCAGTTCTTCCAGCGTAATGGCGCCGGGCCGGAGCAGTTCCGGGACAGTGCCAGACAGGTCAATGATGGTGGATTCAAGCCCGACCCGGGACTGATCCATTCCAAGGATCAGATCAACCCGGCCCATCAGGTCCTCCTGGCAGCGGCGGAAGGTGGTCGGTGAGGGCCGCCCCGAAATATTGGCCGACGGCGCCGCAATGCCGCAGCCGGCCGCCTTGATCAACGCCAGCGCAGCCGGCTGATCCGGCATCCGGACCCCTACTGTATCCAGTCCGCCCGTGGTTTGGGCCGGCACCCCTGGATCCTTCTTCATAATGATAGTCAATGGCCCCGGCCAGTAGCGATCCATCAGCCGGACAGCGGTCGGCGGAATTTCGGATACTATTCCCGAAAGATCGCGGTCCGCCACGTGGATGATGAGCGGATTGTCGGAGGGGCGGCCCTTGGCCCGATAAATGCCCTGAACCGCCAGGGGATCCATGGCATTGGCTCCCAGTCCGTAGACCGTCTCCGTCGGGAAGACCACCGTTCCGCCGGCTCGAATGACGGCTCCGGCTTCCTCATATACTTTATGACGCGACGCTTCATCCATTGCGGTCAGATCATAGCAGCGTGTCGGGATGTTCAGTTCTTCCACGGTTCCCTCCTGTCGATTCTTTCTGAAAAAAATGCAGTCTTCCGAGGAAGCTGCATTTTTTGAAACCTATCAGTTTCTACTATTCCCCATCAGTTTGAGCTTTTCGCTCTGATCGTAAGCCGTCAGGGCATCCAGCATTTCATCGATATCGCCATCCATGAAGGTTTCCAGCTTGTATAAGGTCAGTCCGATGCGGTGATCCGTCACGCGCCCTTGCGGATAGTTATAGGTCCGGATCCGCTCCGAGCGGTCTCCGGTTCCAACCTGGGACCGCCGCTCATCCGCGATGTTCTGGCTGCGTTCCTGCTCCGCGATCTCGTACAGTCTGGCCTGAAGCACTTTGAGCGCCTTCTCTTTGTTCTTCAGCTGGGATTTTTCATCCTGCATGGCCACCACCAGTCCGGACGGAATATGGGTAATCCGGACGGCTGAGTCGGTCGTATTGACGGACTGCCCACCGTTGCCTGAGGACCGGTAAACATCGATGCGCAGATCGTTGGGATCGATCTGGACGTCCACATCATCGACTTCCGGCAGAACAGCCACCGTCGCGGTGGAGGTGTGAATCCGACCGGAGGATTCCGTTTCCGGAACCCGCTGAACCCGGTGCACGCCGGACTCGTACTTGAGCCGGGAGTAGGCTCCCTCTCCCTTAATCATGAAAACGACTTCCTTAAAGCCGCCGATATCCGTTTCATTCAGGGACATCAGCTCCACCCGCCAGCCTCTGGATTCCGCGTACTTGACATAGAGTCGGTACAGCGAATGGGCAAACAGAGCCGCTTCATCACCGCCGGCACCGCCGCGGATTTCCACAAAGACGTTTTTCTTGTCATTGGGATCCGTCGGGATGAGCAGGATCCGAATCTCATCGTGAATTTTCTCGATTTCTGCTTCCAGGATCTTGTTGTCTTCCTGGAACATTTCCTTCATGTCCGGATCCAGTCCGTTTTCTGACAGCATGGCCTTGTTTTCTTCCAGCTGCTTCTCTCTGGACTTATATTCCCGATACTTGGTTACGATATCTTCCAGATCGGAATGCTCCCGCACCAGCTTCTGCCAGGCAGCCTGGTTCTGCATGATCACCGGGTCCGCGATCTGATGAGACAGTTCGTCATATTTATTTTCTATAAAGCTGAGTTTTTTCAGCATATTCATCACTCCATTTCGATTTCAACTTTGATTTGTCCGCCACTTCGATCTTGTTTGTCTTTCCTTGGTGTCCGGCGTCGCTACAAATCGCGGATCCAGGTGGCCCGAACCACCCGGTCCTGTCCGGCCAGGTCCCCGATTACCTGAGGATCCTGCCAGTTGAACCGCCGCAGCAGATCTGCCACCGCCGTTCCCTGATCGGCTCCGATCTCAAAGAACAGGACGCCGCCCTGGGTAATATACTGCCGGGCTTTGTCCGAGATCCGTTCATAGAACTGAAGTCCGCTCTCGCCGCCGTCCAGGGCCTGTTTGGGCTCAAACTCCCTGACATCACGGGGGAGAGTTCGAATCTCCCGGCTGCGGATATAGGGCGGGTTGGAAACGATCAGATGGAACTCCTCTGACCCGTCAATGGCGTCAAACAAATCGCCGACCAGGAACCGAGTCCGGTCTTCGACCTTGAGATTCTGTGCATTCATCCGGGCAACGGCCATGGCCCGCGGGCTGATATCAGCCAGCACCAGACGAGAGTTGGGATAAAGGGCAGCCAGGGACAATCCGATGGCCCCGGAACCGGAACAAAGATCCAGGATTCGGACGGGCTCCCCGGTCTGAGGCAGTGATTTCAAGGTCAGGAGAGCCTCCTCGACCAGAATCTCCGTATCCGGTCTGGGAATCAGTGTGGACTCATTGACGATGAAGTCCATCCCCATGAATTCCTTGTGCCCCGTAATATAGCTGATGGGCATATGGCCGCGCCGTTTGCTGATGACATCCCGGAACCGATCGTACTCTGAAAAGGTGACGGTTGCCTCGGGATGAGCCAGCAGATAGCTCCGGTCATGTCCGGTCACAAAGCTGAGCAGGACATCCCGGTCCAGCGCTGCGCCTTCCAGTCCTTTCAACCGTTCATCAGCATAGGCTTTCAGTTCCTTGATCGTGAAGGGCAGATTTTCCGAACGCTTCAGCGCAGTGATGGCCACTTCGATCATGGCATCATCGGGTTCCGCAGTCGTAATGCGCTGCATCAGGCGTCCCGGCAGACTGATGGCGCGGGACAGCGGGGTATCATTGGCTCCCAGCCACAGAATCAGTTCAAACGTCAGACCGGCAACCACCGGGATCAGCAGAACTTTGGAGACAACCCGAATAAACGGATCAAAGCTTGGGACGAAGGAGTAGACAACGATGGACATGATCAGAACCAGAAACATAAAATTCGTGCCGCAGCGGGCATGATAGCGGGAAGACTGGCGAACATTGGCCACGGTCAGTTCTCGGTCGTTTTCGTAGGCATCGATGACCTTGTGCTCCGCCCCGTGATACTTGAACACCCGGCGAATATCCGGGATCCGGGAGATGGCCAGGAGATAGAGAATGAACAGAACCAGCTTGATGACTGCTTCCAGAAGGTTCAGAGCCAGCCGGTTCCCCTCCGGCCGGATCAGGAATCGGGCCAGCAGAGTAGGCAGCACCGTAAAGAAAATCAGAGCCAGCCCCAGAGACAATCCAATGGTCAGGGCATTTTCGATCTGCTCTCCGCGTCCGCCGGAGATGCGATCCACAAACGCGGCAAAGCCGGTCCGCGGCGTGGAAGGTTCCTCGTAAAAACGGGCCGCATAATTCATCATGCGCAAGCCCGTCGCCAGGGAGTCAACCAGGCTGAATACTCCGCGCAGCACAGGCGTCTTGCGCCATGCAGAACTGTTGTATTGAATTGGTTCCGTCAGCGTTTCAATCACCCCGTCCGGAGTTCTGACGCTGGTTGCCACACAGTGGCTGCCACGCATCATTACGCCTTCCAGGACCGCCTGTCCTCCTACATTTTTCATGCTTTTCATTCCTTATCTTAAAAAATACTTTTCGTGCGACTTTTCTATTCACCAGACTGGGACAACCAACCGACTGCCTGGCTGACCTGATCGGGCTGGCTGACCTGATCGGGCTGGAAGACCTGGTCGGGTTGGCTGTCTTGCGGCCGCTTTGCGGCTTCATACTCATCTTTCAGGCGAAAGTAGCAATCCGGGCAAAGGGACTGGTATTCAATGTCCGCCTGATTGTCGATGGCCACCTGCTCGCCTTCGAAAACAAATCGGCCGTTGACCTTGCGGCCGTTGAACGTTGCTTTGCGGCCGCAGGTGCAGATGGTCTTCATCTCCTCAATGCTGTGAGCCAGCAGGAGGAGCCGCTGTGCGCCCTCAAAGCCATTGGTGGAAAAGTCCGTCCGCAGGCCATAGGCAATGACCGGAATCTTCAGGCGAATCGTCACCGCCAGCAGTTCATCCACCTGCGCCGTTTTCAGGAACTGCGCTTCATCTACCAGAACGCAGTCGATGGGCTGGGTCTTCAGCCGTTCTTCTATGATTTCAAACAACCGGTCGGTGCCCTGTACCATCAAATCCACATGGCGCGAGACGCCGATGCGTGAGATCAGGGTATCGCCCCCCTTGGTGTCAATCTGAGGCTTGATCAGAAAGACCTTCATCCCCCGCTCCTCATAATTGAAGGCGACCTGCATCAGGGCGGTGGATTTTCCTGAGTTCATCGCGCCATATCGAAAATATAATTTAGCCATGGTTTCCTCTTCAGCAGTGGATCCGAAAAATCGCATCCGTTCTCAAGATAATATTATACTGTAAAACATCGCGGATTACGAGAATTTTATTGACTTTGAATCGGAGGTTCTGATATCATTGAATAGTTAATTGATACAGTTCCTGACAAATTATGATTTGAGGTGAAAAAAATGAGAGAAGGCATACATCCAAAGTACAACCACGAATCCGTTGTTAAGTGTGCATGTGGAAACACTTTCGTCACCGGCTCGGTAAAGGACGAACTGAAAGTTGAAATATGTTCTCAGTGCCATCCTTTCTTCACAGGCAAGCAGAAGATCGTTGATGTCGGTGGAAGAGTTGATCGGTTCAAGAAGAAATTCGAAAAGAGAACTGTCAAGAACGCTGCGCCTGTTGACGCCCCGGTCGAAGAAAATACTGCTGAATAATGACCCGTTCATTATTCCAGGGAGATCCCACGGTACTCCGTGGGATCCTTAATTTTTTGGGCGGAGCCATCCGCCCGTCCGGGAGCCGGCAGGATTGCCGGCTCTCCAAAGCACCCGATTGGTCGAATGCCGTCGGTTTCTCTCATTTTCCCCGGATCACATGAATTCTGTTCAATACGTCAAGTCCGAACCATCCGGTTCCATCGATCGGTTGTGTACTGACTCTCATGGTTATCAGCTGCGTTCGGTCAGCTGCACTTTTTTGAGTGCATCCATGAACTCTTCATTCGTTTCTGAATTGTCCAGCAGTGATATCAGTTCTTGAGTGACTTTGCTGATTTCGGAAGTCCGGTAGAGCAGTGCGCGGATTTTGCGAACCGCTTCCAGCTCATCGCCGGTCAGAATCAGTTCTTCCTTTCGGGTGCCGGACCGGTATATATCGATGGCCGGGAAAATCCGCCGTTCCTGGAGCCGGCGGTCCAAATGAACTTCCATGTTGCCCGTGCCCTTAAATTCTTCAAAGATCATGTCATCCATCCGGCTGCCGGTATCCACCAGCGCAGTGGCCAGAATCGTCAGTGATCCGCCGTTGCGAATGTTGCGGGCAGCTCCGAAAAACTTCTTGGGCATCAGAAGTGCCGCCGGATCCAATCCGCCGGACAATGTCCGGCCCGATGGAGTAACCGTCAGGTTATAGGCCCGGGACAGTCTGGTCAGAGAGTCCAGCAGAATGACAACGTCCTTCTTATGCTCAACCAGACGCTTGGCCCGCTCCAGCACCATGCCTGCCACTTTGATATGATTCATCGGATCTTCATCAAAGGTCGAGTAGATGACTTCACCCTGGATGGATTCCCTCATATCAGTGACTTCCTCCGGCCGCTCATCAATCAGCAGCACGATGAGGACTGTCTCCGGGTTATTGATGTGGATGTGCTGGGCAATCTTTTTCAGGATCGTGGTCTTTCCGGCTTTGGGCGGAGCGACGATCATGCCGCGCTGCCCTTTGCCCACAGGACTGATGATATCCATGATCCGGGTCGACATGTCGTTTCGTTCCGGAACTTCCAGACGAAGCCGCTGATTGGGATAAATCGGGGTCAGCGTTTCAAAGTCCCGGCGCGTGATCGCGCTGCCCGGGGGATCTCCATTGACGCGATCCACATAGAACAGCGCCTTGAATTTCTCCCCTTCCCGGGTGGGGCGGGTTTTTCCGGCGACTTCATCCCCGGTTTTCAGTCGGAAGCGGCGAATCTGGGTGGGTGATACATAAATGTCATCCGGTGTAGTCAGGTAGTTGTCGCCGCGAAGGAAGCCGAAGCTGTTCTGATCCATGATTTCCAGGATACCTGTCACTTCAATGGTATCCGGCGGGAAGGAGCGTTCACCGGAGTCCGACCGATCCTCCGCGGAACGGGCAGTGCTTCGTTCATAACCCGCGGACCCGTCCCGCTCAGACCGCATCGGTTCAAACCGTCGGGAAAGCTTCTCTTTCAAGGCGATTCCGTTCCGATCCACATAAGATGTTTCCCGCGACGAACCGGCTTCTGCTGAGCTCCCCACTCCGGCAGCTGTCGCTTCCTGAACGGCCTGGCCGATTTGCGGCGGATAACCGCCCCCCGCCGCCGGTTCCGCTGAGGGACTCGCCCCCAGCTCCTGGTCTGCCTCATGCTGATAGGGAGCAAACTCATCCCCAGTCCTGTTATCGAGCTCGTCCGCGGCTGGTTTTACCTGATCCGAATCCTGCAGCAATTCCTCCAGAAGAGCAATCAGTTCCGGCTTGCGCAGCTTGGCAATGCCCTTTACCTGGTTTGCCTTGGCCAGATCCCGCAGTTCATTAAGGGTCAGACGTCTAAAATCAAATTCCATAGTTCACCTGCCTGTGATGGATGTCGAAGAGTGAATGTCAAATGTCGTGGGTGGAATGAGTTGAAACCAACGGAATACAAGGAACAGACAACCCAATGAATAACAAGGCGTCCCAGCGATTTTTTCCATGCAAAAAAACCTGGGCTGATCACAAAAACAAAAACTGGTGGAAGGCTTGGGTCATCTGATGAGTGAAAGAAGAATTCCAGTGAAATGGAAAAGAGGCTAAGAGATTTCGGTTTATCGCCAAAAGTCATTGGCATCAGAAGAAAATTACTGTTCTAATTATCCATCTCCAGGCGAAATTTGTCAATGATTTTTATACAGCCTGAGAAAGCAGACCAGCACGCAACCGTTCAGACAGCTATGCAGACAGTCTGGCAGGCATCTCTATGGAAAGATCATTCGTCAGATCATAGCCCGGTTAGTGGACCGTTATTGAATAGATCATTGATTGGATCATGAAACAGATCAAAAAAAGAGCAGTCGCTGCTTTGGTTCTTGTCCGACCGGCAAGGATCAAGGCAACGGCTGCTTTTCTGGCTCTACAATTTCTGGTTATGATGGAAACTTATCCTGGTTCCATTTCAACATGATTCAGGCTGCCTGATGGTTGTGCCTGCTCCATGGATCAGGTCAGGTCCAGAACTGTGACCTCGGGCATCAAACTGGCCCAGTCCCGGATCCGGCCGTGGCAGGTGAAGAGCACCGTCTGGAGCGGAACGGGTCGGGCGCAGGTATGCTCTTTCAGAAAGTTCAGCCCCTCTCTGGCTCTTGCATCATCATACTGGGTGAAGATGTCATCCAGGAACAGAGGCAGGGGCTGAGCAGGTGACGAAATGAGATCTGTGATGGCGAGCCGGAGGGCCAGGTATGCCTGATCCACGGTTCCTCCGCTGAGGTAACCCCACTCAAACAGCTGACGCTGATTCCCATCCTCCACCATAATATCAAAGCTGCGGCTGACTCGAACATTCTGATATTTATCCCGGGTCAGCCGTCGCAGAATGGCTCCGGTGCGATCGTTCAGGAGCGGTCCGAAGCTTTGCTGCAGCTCCTCAAAGGCTTCTGTCAGCTTTGTCTGGGCCAGGGTCAGTATCTCATATTGCTCCTGTTTGCCCTTGACGTTCATCCGGGCTTGATCCAGTCGTTCCTCCACCTGGCTGAGATTTTCACGGGATCGGTATTTCTCACGCAGTTCCGCTTCTCTTGCCGCCAGCGTACGGTCCAGGGCGTGGATCTGACCCGTCAGCATCTCCGCCTGATGTTCCAGATCCCGGAGATCGTCCGGATCCGGCAGGGCGGCATCGCGCTCATCCGCTGAAGATTCTGACCAAAGAAGTTTCAACTCTTCCAGCGTATGGTTCTTTTCCAGCTCCTGACGGTTCTGTTCACCGGCTTCCCGCTGAATGGAGAGCTGCTGGCACCGCTCCAGGTCTTCAGTCAGATCCTGCATCAGCCCAGTGGTTTCCTCCAGGGTCTTCACGGTGCGGTATGGCTGCAGATGTGTCAGCAGGTCGTTGATGTGTTCGGTCCGCTGTGCGGCCAGTTGTTCCAGTTCCTGCCTTAATTTTGAGATCTCGCGCCCCAGCTGCTGTGCTCTCTGGAGCGACATCTGACTGGTAAGCACCTTCTGAATCGCATCCGTCAGATCTCTGGCCTCCAGCAAATCCAACAGCTCGGCATGTCGTTTTTCCAGGCACTGACCTGTTTGCTGCATCTGATCCAGCTCTTCCAGCAGATTCAGTTCATCCAGCTTTGTCCCCTTGACGGTGAACTGCTCCAGTTCTCTCTGCAGCTCCTCATGCTCCCGGGTCAGTGCACTGAGCCGGCTGGTCAGTCCCAGGACACGGCGCCGGACTTCGTCCAGCTGCGTTTCTGTTGCACCATACCTGGCTTCCATTTCGGCCAGCCGCTGGATTGACCTGTTATAGCCCTGTGTGAGCTCCCCGACCTCCCGGGTGAGCGCTGTGTGCTGCACCAGGCTGCCGGCCTGCTCCTTTTCCAGCTGGTCGATCTGATTCAAGAGCATTGCCCGCAGCTGGTCTGCCTCATCGGGTCCAGCTTCCCCCCGGGAATCAGCCGCTCCCGGAAGCCCGCGATATCCCCAGGCAGCAAACAGCAATGCCAGGATCAGGACTCCATAGAATCCCGGGTGAACCTGACTGCCCAGAATGAGGGCAAGCAGAACCGCCAGACCTGAAAGCGTCAGTGCCGGAAGAGCCCGGCTTCTGTTGCTGTATGAACCGGAGGGTGTTTCCTTCGAGATCTGACCGGCATTGTGACTGAGATCCGCCTGCCACTGCCCCACCTGGAGCCGGCTGCGCGCCATGGCTTCCTCGAGCTGCCTGATTTCCTGCTCTTTCTGCCACTGAGTCTGGCGCTGCTGCTCCTTAGCCTGTTTTGCCTCCTCCAGTTCAACGCGCACAACCTTGTACTGCTCTTCCAGCTGTGTCAGTTCGACCTCAGCTTCCCGCACTTCGGCGGAAGTCTCTTCGCACTGACCAGACAGCAGCTCCGCTTTCTGAATGGCTGTGCGGTAAAGGCGCAGCTCCTGCAGCTGCCGGCGCGTCACCTGAAGCTGTTCCTCCAGTTCGGACTGCCGCACCTCGTTGGCTTTCAGCTCTTCCAGCGGTTCCTCCAGAGGACTGGTTCGGTCCGAATCCAGCGCCTCAAGCTCGGTTTCGCGGGCTGACAGATTTTCTTCCAGCGATTGGGTTTTGGCCTCGTTCTGATGAATTCGACGCAGCATCTCATCCGCAGCGGACAGATAGCTCCGATCCATCCGGCCGCCGGAATATGTCAGCCGAGCCTCCAGGGCATTCATCTGCCGGGTCAGCTCCAGATGCCGGGTTTCCCGGTCAATGGCAGCGGCCAGCTGATGGGTCCGAAGGATGCCTTCGTTTTTCTTCTGTTCCCTGTCCAGGACGGCTTTGCGCTCAATCAGTTCCCGGCGGCAGTTTTGCTCGCGCTCCAGCTCCTCCTGGGCAGCCAGCTTCTCCAGTTCTTCGGCCTGCGCGGCTCGGCGGCGCTCCTCCAGGTGTTCAACCTCCTGGCGAGCCAGAACCAGCAGTCCGTTCTTCTGATTTTTGCTGACCAGCCGTTCTCTGGCCTGATTCATGGAGTCCAGCGCTGACTGGTAAGAAACCTCCTCGCTGCCTGTGGTTACCAGATTGAGCAGACGCTGGGTCAGTTCCTCCTGTTTGGCTCCGTCGCGGATCAGGCTGGCTCCCTGACTGATAAACACACTTCGGGCAAAAGCATCCTCTCCCAGTCCGAGATATTCCACCCCGGGCTCTTTCCTGGCTTTTACCCGGATCCGTTCCCCGGTTGTTTCGTTGAACAGACTGACCTGATCGGTGACATTGCTCTGGCCAAACACCCGCTCCAGGCGGTACGTGGTTCCATCCGCCTCAAAAATCAGGTGCCCCTTCATTGGGCTGCCATCCCAGGGGCGGTATTTTTTGCGCAAATTGCCCGCGACATCCCGGCCTCGGCCGCTGGACCCGTAGAACATCATCTGAAGAAACGCCATCAGCGTGCTTTTGCCTTCTTCATTGGCCCCGTGGATCACCTGCAGGCCCTGACCCAGCGTCAGGGAATAATCCTGGAACCGGCCGAACCGGTCCAGATACATTTCTTTAATGATCACAGTCAATCACCTGCCCTTCCAAAGCTCGCAGTCCCGCTTCCAACGCCTGGCGCATCCGGTTATTCTGAGCTTCGTCGCCGCCCGCTACCGCTTCCAGCATTTTCCGGACAAAAATGCCCCGCAGTGAAGTTTCCTGAGCCAGATTGTCAAAGTCCACTTCCATCCGGGTCTCGTCCTGCAGCTGAACATAATGGAGGGTTTCAGCCAGCCGGTTCTCAATGACGGTCCAGGGCAGGACGGTTTCCAGCCCGACCCGACCGGTCAGTCGGATCCGGTAAAAATGATCAGCATAGGAGTCGCCGTGACGTTCCTTCAGCTGGGCTAAAATTGCCGCCTCAGCCTGTGCCTCCGTCCGGAAGCTTGAAACATCCACCGGTTCAATCAGATACTGCCGGCTGGACAGACTTTCGAACTGCAGATCTGCCGCACCGGCTTGAACGGTACCCAGATACACTCCTTTCCGGCCAGTTTCATCGAAACCCCGTCCATCCGGAATGCCCGGGTACGCCCAGGTGGTATGACCCACCCGCTGAATGCCGCTGCATTTGTGAATATGCCCCAGCGCCAGGTAATCCAGTCCCGTGGCCCGGATCTGCTCCGGCTGAATTCCGTGGTATCCGGAGGATTGGCCGGTGCCAACGACATCCGCGTGGAACACTCCCAGTCGAATCCGGCCGGCACAGTCCGGATCAGATTGCGGCAGCAGTACTTCCTCCTGGCGCGATCCGGTAAAGGCGGCTCCGTACACGGATACCGGAAGATCCGGCAAATCCACCCGTTCCAATCCTCCCCTGAAGATGTGGACATTGTCCGACCAGTCCGGATCCAGGAACGGAGAATCCAAGGCTGCATAATCATGATTTCCCGGCGCGATAAAAACCCGGGAGGAAATGTCTGCTAAATATTCCTTTACCGAAGCAACCACCGCCGGATCTATATTAGTTCCTTCAAACAGATCCCCGGCAATGAGAAGCAGATCCACCTGCTCCTTCTGGCACAGCCGGGTCATTCTCCGAAAACTCCCGAGCAGCTCCACCGCCCGCTGGGCGGCGTGTTCGGGAATGGACCAAAGGGATGACCCCAGATGCCAGTCCGCGCAATGCAGTATTTTAATCTTTTCCAATGGGATGCTTCCTCCGTCATTTGAAATTATTCATCACCTGAACTTACGATCCTGTCAAAACTGTCTATACCAAATAAGAATAACAGATCATAGGGACATTCTGTCCATTTTCTCTGCAACCGCAAGCCCGGTTTCACGAAAATCCCAAATATTGATCGACGAACCGCGCAGGAAATGACCTCACTCCTGGCACCGGATCCGGTGTACACTCCGGCTTGGCCTATAACCACTCTGATCGCGCAGGAAAATATTGATTCAGCCGACGTACAATCAAGTTACTGTCAATTCATCAACTTAGAATATCCCGTTCATTAACTTATAATATAATGAGAGAACGATCCGTGAGACGGTTGACGTCCTGCTGTCATGAGGTCCTGATGGCCTGCTGATAGGATGCTGACGTCCCTGCGTCTTTCCGTTTCAAATCCGATCCGCCCGAAGGAGGACCATTATGACCGAACACCGAGTTTATCGCATGAGCTTTGCCCGGGTTTATCCACTGCTCGTAGCGAAAGCAGAGAAGAAAGGCAGAACCCGAGCTGAAGTGGATGAAATCATCCGGTGGCTTACCGGATACTCTCAGGATATGCTGGACAGTCAAATCGCACAGGAAGTCGATTATGAGACATTTTTCCGGGAGGCCCCTCTCCTGAACCCCTCCCGCCAATTAATTCAGGGCGTAGTCTGCGGGGTCCGGGTCGAGAATATCGAAGACCCTGTGATGCGTGAAGTCCGGTATTTGGACAAGCTGATTGATGAACTGGCCAAAGGCAAGGCCATGAGCAAAATTCTTCGAAGTGAGAAGCTGACTCCTCCGGCAGTCGACCGGCCGGAGTAATTAACATGACAGGCACAGTTTGTCCCAGTCTGATGGTACCCGTTGCCTGGACAGAGTGTTACCCAGGCAACACTCTGTTTGCTCTATCTGCAGTATACTGGATTTCAGCGGGAAGAGGACCCCTTTTTCCCCCTGCCTTCAGGAATACGAGATCAGCTGTCCCCATACCCAGAGTTCCGGAGGAACGGTCCCGACCAGAACTGTAACTTCCGCTTTTCGCGGGAGACAGTCCTTTCAGATGAGTAAATTGAACCCGGAAAAGAATGAATCAAGTTTCCATGCAACAAATCAGACGAAACAAGTGAAGCTTTAATCAAGTCACAAGATTAGAAAGAAAAGAAAACAAAACAATGGAAAGGAGTATACCGATGATTGAAACAGTTCATTCCTACTCGCTTGATGACGAAAAAAAGGTTGAGAAAATCATTGACGCAGATGAAGTGATGATCAACCACATGATCTTCCCCAAAGGAGCCGGTCTCCCCGAACACTTCTCCAACTCCAATGTCTACATGACGATTCTGCGCGGCACGCTGACTCTCCAGCTGGGTGAACAGGAAGCACAGCATTATCCCCAAGGCAGTATTATCAACATTCCCTACAACACAAAGATGAATGTCAGCAATGCTCATGATGAAGTAATGGAGATGTTCGTTATCAAAGCGCCCAATCCCAGAGTCTTCCAGGCACCGAACAACTAACTGCCCCTGACTCGGTGATTCAGGGGAGCTGATGTACAAAGATAAGCCAGAGAACCGATCCGCACACTGGTATGGATCGGTTCTCTGACTTTTTGGTTATTGCCGGGCTTTGTAATCATCGCTCGGCTTTGTAATCATCGCCCGGCTGTGTGATGACCATTTGTCATCGGATCAGAATAGGACATCTGTGCAGCTAGGAGGCTGTCTGCCGGGATCGGATCATCTCGATGAAATAATCATGAACAAAGGTGTCGTCGGTCAGTTCGGGATGAAACGCCGTAACCAGCTGGCTGTCCTGCCGGGCTGCGACGATCTTTCCCTGGACCATGGAAAGAATCTCTGTCTCGGGACCCACCTTTTCTATGAACGGGGCGCGGATGAACCGCATGGGCACCGCTGTATTGCCGCTGAAGGTTCCCAGGGCCTCAAAGCTTCCCAGCTGGCGCCCGAAGGCATTGCGGCGAACATGGATATCCATGGTAGCAAAGTGGGTGAGCGCCTGCTCGGTGATGGAACGGGCGAGAAGTATCATGCCGGCACAGGTGCCGAATACCGGCAGCCCCTGGCTTATCTTCTGCCGCAGAGGTTCCATCAGACCGAGCTCTGTTAAAAGCTGTCCCATGACGGTGCTTTCCCCGCCCGGCAGGATCAGGCCATCCATGGGACCGTCCAGATCCTTCAGCTGACGGATTTCAAAGCTTTCAATCCCCCTCTGTTCCAGCATCCGGCGATGTTCTGCAAAGGCCCCCTGCAGGGCAAGCACGCCGACTCTCATTATTTTCCACGCTCCGCCATAAGAATCTCAATTTCCTGCTCATTGATGCCGACCATGGCTTCGCCCAGGTCAGCGGACAGTTCCGCCAGCATGGCGGCATCCTGATAATTCGTCACGGCCTTGACAATGGCCTTGGCCCGCCGGGCCGGATCGCCGGACTTAAAGATCCCTGAACCAACGAAGACGCCTTCCGCTCCCAGCTGCATCATCAGGGCAGCATCCGCGGGAGTTGCCACTCCGCCGGCGGCAAAGTTGACAACGGGCAGCCGGCCATGATCATGCACGTAACGGATCAGATCCAGCGGAACCATCAGCTGTTTGGCCATTTCGAACAGTTCATCCGGACGAGCCGCCTGAACCCGGCTGATTTCTGAATTGATTTTTCTTAAGTGCCGGACAGCCTGAACCACGTCGCCCGTTCCTGGCTCACCCTTGGTCCGGATCATGCTGGCCCCTTCGGCGATCCGCCGCAGAGCTTCGCCCAGATCCCGCGCGCCGCAGACAAACGGTGCCTTGAAGGCGGTTTTGTCAATGTGGTAAACATCATCGGCCGGAGAGAGTACTTCACTTTCATCGATGAAGTCAATCTCAACGGCTTCCAGAATCTGCGCTTCCACAAAGTGACCGATGCGGACTTTGGCCATGACTGGAATGGATACCGCGTCCTGAATCTCCCGGATCATTTTCGGATCACTCATGCGGGAAACACCCCCGGCAGCGCGAATGTCCGCCGGAATCCGTTCCAGGGCCATGACAGCGCAGGCTCCGGCTGCCTCGGCAATTCTTGCCTGTTCCGGAGTTGTAACATCCATGATGACGCCGCCCTTGAGCATCTGAGCCAGTTCCTTGTTTAAACCAATTCGTTCGTTATTCATAATCTTCCCCCTGTAGGATGCAGTATGGTGCATCGTTATGCAGTGTAATATGAAGCAGCGCAGAGCCGGGCGATGACGTACCGTAACATCGAATGTCAGTCAATGTCATATAACAATATACAGTACCATACAGTGCCGCCCCCTGCGGTTTACTTCTGTTTTCTTCTCCAGTATACTGAAGCTTGGTATTGGATCAATGACCATTTTAAACTAATCTGATAGGACCAGATTAATTACAGGAGGCATTTATGCTGACTTATCATATGGAATCCCGGGGATCACTTCCCCTCTACGAATTTCTTTATCAAAAAATCCGACAGGACATCCTGACCGGCACCCTGACCGCCCATGAAAAACTCCCATCCAAGCGCAAGCTGGCCCGCCATCTGCAGATCAGCGTCATCACGGTTGAAAATGCCTATGCTCAGCTCGTTCTGGAAGGGTATGTCTACAGTCAGGAGAAGCAGGGTTATTTTGTCAGTCCCCTGGCCCTTGAGACTACAGTCCCGATTCAGACAATGCCTGCCGGATCCCAAAGCCGGACCGATGGTTCGACGACGCTCCGGCACCCGCCAGTGACCGAAGCCCTCAGCTATACGGAATTCCCCTTCTCGGTCTGGGCCCGGCTCATGCGCCAGATCCTGACCGAAGAAAACAAAACCCTGCTTGCTCCGACTCCGTTTCATGGCGTCACAGAACTTCGGGAAGCCATCGCCTGGCACCTGTTCCATTTTCGGGGAATGACCGTTTCTCCCGGACAGATCATCATCGGCGCCGGAACCGAGTACCTCTATGGCCGAATCATTCAGCTCCTGGGCAAGGATCTGCGCTACGCCGTCGAAAATCCCGGATATCCAAAAATTGCCCGCATTTATCAGCATTACGGGGCAGTCTGTCAGTTCATTCCCATGGATGACAAGGGGTTCTCGGTTCAGGCTCTGACCTGGACCGGTGCTGAAGTCACCCATGTGTCCCCTTCGCATCATTATCCGACCGGCATCGTGATGCCAGCGGGGCGCAGATTTGATCTGCTGGCCTGGGCTGCCCAGCACAGCAGCCGGTACATCATCGAAGATGACTACGACTCCGAATTCCGTTACCAGGGCCGGCCCATTCCTTCGCTCTACAGCATGGATCAGTCGGACAAGGTCATTTATATCAACACCTTTTCCCGAACCATTTCACCTTCCATCCGAATCAGCTATATGGTTCTGCCGCCTCCCCTCGTGGAGCGCTATCAATCCGAGCTTTCCTTCTATTCCTGCCCTGTCCCCAGTTTCGAGCAGTACACGCTGGCCCGGTTTATACGCCAGGGTTATTTTGAAAAGCATCTCAACCGCATGAAAACAGCGTACCGCAAACAGCGGGACGGCCTGAAATCTGCTCTGCGCCAAGCCTTTGGCAGCATACCGCATCAATTCATCGGGGAAGACGCCGGCCTCCACTTTCTGGTCAAAGTCGATACCAAAAAATCGGAAACCGCGCTGATTCGGACTGCCCGGGCATCGGGACTGAACCTCAGCTTTCTGTCTGAATACGTCCATGGCCGCTCGGATGAGTACAACGCCACCCTCATTGTTGACTATTCCCGCCTGGATCCTGGGGATCTGGATGTCACCGCCCGCCAGATGGCTGACCTGTTTCGAACCTCAGATGAGTGATGAGCCGATCATCAACGCAGCCTCCGGTGTCCAAGCGACATCCGGAGGCTGCGTTTCCCAATTTTGATTTATCTTCTGTTCCCTCGAACCCAATGAATTGCCCAGTCTGCCGACTGCGGCAAAGTTTCGGCCTGTTCCTGATCGGAGTTCACCGCTGGATTACTGATCTCTCGAGGCCTGAGGCCGGACCACCATTTCAATGCGGGTGCTGCCCTGTGACTCGCCCTCAATGACCAGTCCGTATTTCAGGAACAGTTCCATCTTTCGTTCGTCGTCCACCACCCGGTATTCCTGGGTATGGGTCGTGACGTTGAATGTCCCGTAGGGCGTATGATAGAGGCACTGCCTGGGCTCAAGCAGCGAAAACTCCAGCGTGGACGTAAAGCTTCCTTGACGCCGGATCGTTACATCCGCCTGATCCATAATGATGGTGGTCTGGGTATCATCCATTCCGGTCAGTTCACTTTCGGCGTAGGATACAATCACTTTGTCCCCTTCCCGCACAATATTGCCCAGACTTGTCAGCTCGATGTATTCTGACTCTCCCGGAAGCAATGTCCTGATCTGAATCACTGCCTTATCCATAAATATCACCTGTCTTTCCTGATTCCATTATACCTTAAGAACCACCTAAACGGGGGGCTTGGCCGTTCTTTCTGAGTGCTCCGGACGATCCGGGACGGTGAGTGCTGGTCTGCGCGGAAAACCGGTTCTCAGCGGCCCTTCGCTTTTTTGGAGTATCAGGCTGCTCAATCATTCCCGGATTTCGGGCAGCCCGCTGTTGCCTGAGACGAAGCAGTCCTCCCACCGATCGGAGCAGCTCTCGCCCGGCAAATCTGAAAACCCTTGGGAAAAGGGCTTTGTTCTTAGTGTAAAGTTACTGTAGGTCGAAAATGAAAGAGAATAAGCCCAAGTGCTAGAATGTTAGTAACAACCAAAAACAAACTACACGAAAGGACTTATTCTCATGCCTATCTTAACAGATTTCAACTCAATGTTCACCACTCTCAGACAAGGTTTTGATTCAAGAATGGCAAGCGGTACTCTCACCATGGATCAAGTGGTACAGGAGACTCACGAGCTGACGGATCGGATTGCCCGTGAGCAGATCCAGGATTATGTTCAGGTACTCGATGAGCGCCTGAGGAACTCACAGTTACGGAAAAAAGACTACACCATCGAACGGCGCTATCAAACAAAAACCATCGCTACTACAGCCGGACCTGTGGTCTTTGGCCGGACGTACTTTCGGGATAAAAAGACCAATCACCATGTGTGTCTGGTGGATCGTCTTCTGGGCCTTGAGCCCCATCAGAGAATCAGCCGGGAACTAGCCTCGTGTCTTCTCTCCAGTGCTAAAGATATTTCTTACCAGGGGACGGTGGAGCGCTATGCAAGCAGCGGAATTACCAGCCGCACTACGGTAATGAATCTGGTCCATCGACTGGGGAACATTGAGTCTTCTGAGGGACCCCTGCCTCAGAAAAAAGTGGCATCTCGGATCTATATTGAGGCCGATGAGGATCATGTAGCTATGCAGGACGGTTCCAATCAGCAGATGCGGCTGATCTACGTCCATGAGGGGCAGCAGAGTGTCGGGAAGAGACGCAAGGCCTTAATGGGTGTACGTCGATTTGCAGGCTTCTACAAGGGCAACTCGGATGAACTGTGGTACGAAGTGTTCGATTACCTGAACTCGGCTTATGAAGTGGATAAGATCGAGGAAATCTCCTTATCAGGGGATGGGGCGTCCTGGATCAAGATGGGTGCCCAGATTCTGCCTCGATGCAAGCTCTATCTGGATAAGTTCCACCTGGAAAAGGCCCTGCGCCAGGCGGCAACGCCGATTGATTCCTACAAAGGGACAAAGGATGAATATTACTGGTACCTCAAAGACGCCATCAGCATGGACTCCCTTGAGGACATCAACACATTCTTCGAATCAGCAGCGGGATTGCCGCTTAAAAAGACCCAGGAAAAGAAGTTAGGCGAGATGCAAACCTATCTTGTGTCCAACTGGGAATCGATCCAGAACGCGGCCAAGTCGGGCTATCAGGGCTGCAGTGCGGAAGGGCATGTCAGTCATGTGCTTTCCTCACGGTTATCTTCACGCCCGATGGGGTGGAGCACAGTAGGTGCTGAGAATATAGCGCGCATGCGAGTTTTCGTGCTCAATGGCGGGGATCTCATGGGCTACTTCGCTGCCAAAGAGAAAGAAAAGAAGAAGGAAGCCCGACTTGTGAGGCTGGAAAAACGGATCGTGAAGAAGAGCCGGGTCTACCCAGTAAAACAAGGTTCAATCAGCTATGCAACGCCTCATTTTGGGTGGTATAAATCGTAAAACCCGGGCTACTTGGAATCCGCACGGCAGGCCTATTCAATTTTTGAACCGAAAGTAAGTTGACACTATCGGCTTTGTTCTGCCCCGTTCTATCCCGTCCCATGAAGTGATATAATAGACAAAGCGGAGGGTTATCCACATGAACACACTTATGCTCACGATTTCTGCCGGCCACGGGCACAATGCGGCGGCAGAGGCGATATCCGAATACATCCTGAAAAACGAACCGGACTCCCGGATCAAAATAGTTGATACACTCAAATACATCAGTCCGATCCTCGACAAAGTCGTGATCGGAACGTATCTCAATTCATTGAAAATTTATCCGAAAGGCTTCTCCATGCTCTACTCGGTGTTTAACCGCAAAGATGAGAGCGTAACCGCCTTCGCTGAAAAATTTGACGAACTTCTGGCCGATCGTCTGCTGCCCCTGATCGTAGAAACTCAGCCGGATGTCATCATTTCGACTCACCCGTTTACCACCCAGATGCTCAGCGCTCTCAAAACATCTGGACACCTCAATCTGCCGGCCCTGGCCATCATCACGGATTACGGCAGTCACGCCCTGTGGGTACATCCCGGCATCGACTTCTATGTGGTAGCCCACGAGTCCGTCGTCGAGGAACTCACCAAGACCGGACGAGACAGGCGCACCGTTTTTCCCTACGTCATTCCGTTCAGATCCACTTTCCTGAACCCGTATGACCGCAGTCAGACCCTGTCCGGCATCGGCCTGGATGAACAGCTGCCCACGGTAACCCTGATGGGCGGATCACTGGCTCTGGGCCATATCAAAACCATCCTGAAGGAACTGGATTCCATTCCCCGGCAGTTCAATATCGTTGTGGTAGCTGCCAATAACCAGAAGTTGTATGACGAAGCCCTGGAAATTTCACTGAAGTCCGACAAGAATATCGCGGTCTTAAAATTCTGCCATTTCATGGATGCCCTGCTTCAGGCCACTGATCTTCTGGTCACAAAGCCCGGCGGCCTGACCGTCACAGAAGCGCTCATCACCGGAACACCCATGGCGATCTTTAAAGCCATCGGCGGGCAGGAGGAACAGAACAAGCACTTTCTTCTGAAAAACCAGCTGGCCATTGATCTGGGTGACGGAGAAGACAGTGCCGGCCAGATTGAAGCGCTGCTCTTCCATCCCCATAAGCTGGAAGATATGACGGATCGGATCCGCGCTTTTGCCAAACCGGATTCTACGGAAAAAATTTATGGACTGCTTCGACTCATGGTCGATGACTTCCACCGTCAGAATAAAACAGCTGTTCCCAATGCCGACACCCTGGAAGATGAAGGCTTTAATGAGAAATTAAAGGGTCTTTTCGATGATGCGAAAACCAGGCTGGAGTCCAATAAAATGACATCCCGCCTGATGGATTTCCTGCGGCGCCGCTCCAAAGAAGTCTCGGATGAAGATTTCTATGAGTTGAGCGATGAAGAAATCTCTCAGCTCCTGGACGAAACCCAGGAAAAGCATTAACCTTCAGTTCAACCACTATGGGCAGGAAACTCCTTTCCGGCCGCAATAAGGCTCCCCGCCGATCCACCGCTAACCTTTCATTGCCGGTGGATCGGTGGGGAGCCTATTCTGCTCTGGCTTAACCGTTTGCGACAGCTTGTCGGCCCAGGGTCTGAACCAGGAATGTCTCCGGATACTTCCCGTGAAACCAGACATAGGCGTCGCGGGCGGCTGCTTCGCTGTCAAACAATCCAAACACGGTGGGTCCAGAACCTGACATCAGGCTGCCCAACGCTCCGCGCCGGATCAGCTCCGTTTTCAGATTGCGCAGGAGCGGGTGCCGAGTCAGCGTCACATTTTCCAGCACATTTCCCAAATGCCGGGCAACTCCTGCCAGATCGTCGGCGGCAATGGCTGCCTGCACCGCCTGAGTGGCCGGATGGCGCCGGACCCGGTCGAGTCTGAAGTCGGTGAACACCTGCCGGGTGGACACCCCAAAGGGAGGTTTCACCAGCAACACCCAGTGATTGCAAAAATCCGGCAGCGGTGTGATGATTTCACCGACTCCTTCGCACAAAGCGGTTCCGCCGGTCATGGTAAAGGGAACATCCGCGCCCAGACTGAGCCCCAGCTCCAGCAGCTTCTCCTGCGTCAGGGGATGGCCCGTCAGTCCATTGAGTGCCGTCAGAACAGCGCCCGCATCAGTAGACCCTCCGGCCAGCCCGGCAGCCACCGGAATCCGTTTTTCCAGATGAATGCGCACACCCGAATGAATTCCCGTCGCTTCCAGAAAACGAACCGCCGCCCGATAGGCGATGTTTTTTTCAGTTACCGGGACATAGGGCAGGTTGCAGGTCAGGGCGATGCCCTCGCCGGCGAGCTCCACCGAAACATCATCTGCCAGGTCAATGGTCTGCATGACCATTTGGAGCAGATGATACCCATCGGCACGCTTACCCGTGACATCCAGGGTCAGATTAATTTTCGCATAGGCTTTGATCTTCATAATATCCCCCGAAGAGTTGTTGATTCATCCATTCGTAATGCCTCCATTCCTCAGCCCCCAGGTGACTGCGGAATACAGCGGCTGATCGATTCAGATGGTCGCGGATGACGGCCTGGGTGCGCCGGATGGCACCAGTACCTTCGATGCGCCGGACAATCCGGTCGAAGGCAGCCTCATCAGGGATCCCTGGCCCCAAATCAGCCAGTTCAACCTTCAGAGCGGGATCTTCCTCCAGGGCAAAGATGACCGGCAGCGTAAAGTTACCTTCCCGCAGATCTGAATAAGCTGAATCCGACAGATCCGCCAGGTCATCCCGCAGTTGAAAGGCAATTCCAAAATCCAGGCCGGCCCGTTTCATCGGTTCGATGTCATGGGGTGATTCCTGCCTGACGGCAAATCCCGCCGAACTGGCCAGGGAGAACAGCAGCCCGGTCTTGGCTTCAATTCGGGCCAGATAGCCAGCGGGTGTCTGCTCCATGCTGAAGCGTGACTCCAGCTGCTCTGCCTCCGCCTCCAGAAGCGGTCCCATGAAGTCCATCGGCAGCCGGGGCAGGCGGTCTGCCTCCAGCCCGTACAGACACCGTGCTGCCAGAAAAATCAGGTAGTCGCCGGCATAAAGAGCCATGGCTGTTCCATGCTGACGGACCACGGTCGGTTGTCCCCGCCGTTCCCGGCCATGATCAATGATGTCGTCGTGAATCAATGAAGCCAGATGGAGGAATTCCAGCGCCGCCGCCAGGTGATTGACCTCCCACGGACTGGTGCTGAATCCGGCGGACAGAACCAGCAGCGCCGGGCGCAGCATTTTTCCCGACTGGGCCGTCAATGGAGTCAAAACGGCTGAGAACCGCCCGGTACGGGGGACCTCAGCCTGCATAATTTCCTGGATCTGATTCAGTCGTTCGTTCAGTTTCGGCTGGTCCTGCCAAAATCCCATCAGCGTTTCAACTCCCTCATAATGCCCAGTTTTCCCATATGCTCCAGCATGAAGTTAGAGGTCATGCCAATAAAGAAACCGGTCGGTACGGCGATGATCGTCAGAGCCGGCAGATACATCAGAATCCGCGGCTCGGCCACCATCAGCGCGGCGGCCAGCAGCTGCCCCAGATTGTGGCTGAATGCCCCGCCGACTGAGACTCCGATCCGGGAAAGCCGGTTCCCAAAGGTGTTTTTCAGCAGCAGCATCACGACAAAGGACAGCATCGCCCCGGAAAAGGAGTAAATGAACGCTCCGGGATTGTTGGAAATCAGCATCGAAAGAACCGAGCGCAGGACAACGACGCCGAAGGCCTCGCCCGGACGAAGGGTATAGAGCGCCACCATGGTAAAGATGTTTGCCAGCCCCAGCTTGGCCCCCGGTATGGCGGGGAATGGAACCGGAATGAACTCCTCCAGCTTGAAGACGACCATGGCCTGGGCGACCAGGAGCGCGATATACACCATCTTGTAGACATTTTTATTGTTTCTCATCAGTATGCGTTCAGATCTCCTTTTGCTTTGTCTCCCCCTTCAACCTCAACCACCAGCATATGGGGCAGGCAGATGATCTGCTCGCCATCCTTGGAGATAGGGGGGAATGCCGTTACACAGATCTGATCCGGACAATCGGCTGTGATCATTGTTACTGTGCCGCCGTCGATTCGAATCGTATTTTTTTCACCCTTGGGGGTGACAATTTCATGGACATAAGCCGCCTTGGTTTCATCCAGCTGGATCCGCTCCACTTCCTGTGAGTCGATCTTGATGACCACATAGATGGCATCGCTCTGTGCCGGGCTGCTCATAGCCTGATAGGCAAACACGGCATTGGGGATAAAGGAAGCAAGGATCAAAAGCCCGATCAGGACAATATCCAGAAGCTTTATTTTAAAGTATTTCAACTGATTTCATTCCTTTCTGGTTTCTAATACTACATTATACCAGTTCCCGGTAAAAATTGCTTAAAATTTGCACGTTCTGAAACACCGGAACATCCTCAGGACGATCTGGCCATTGGATCAACAAATTCAGAAATGATCGAATTTGGGAATCCATGAAGTTTGAAATCAAGGCCGGCCGGATCCATCACTCGGCTGGCGGGGTTCAGATTTCTGCCCTTGCGCTGAATTACAGGGAATCAATCTTCAGCTGCCGATGGATCCAGGGGATGAGCCAGGCATCCAGCCCCATGATCCTGCCGGCACCGCCCAGCAGAGCCAGTGAAGCCGGCAGAATCCAGAGCAGCTGCCAGCCGGCGACGCCGGAGAGGAAAAAGTTGACCGTCAGAGCGAAGGACAGAAGAGCAGAGAGAAAGACCGCAAGACCCAGAATCAGTCCCACGCCAACGGCAAATTCCGCCCATACCAGCAGACTTTGGAAGAAGGCTCCCAGAGCGGGCGTGGGCATAATGGTGCGCATCAGTGCTTCATACCAGACGGGAAGCTCTTCCAGCACCGGACCGTTTGTACCTGCCATGGTGGCACTGCTGACGGCATCGACATCCCGCAGCCAGGCAAAGGGCACCTGCAGGTTTCCGGGACGAAGCCACGAATCGCTGCCCACGGTGAGGTAATCACGAGCCGAGACAGCTTTGGCAAACTGAGCTGGTCCAATGACTTTTTTCCAGGCTTCCAGAAACCACAGACCGCCCAGGTACAGGCGGAGCGGCAGCAGCCAGAAGCGCTGTCCCCGGCTGGAGAGGAGGCGTCCGGTCAGAGTCCGGCCATGCGCTGGACGAACCAGGTGCCCGGTAAAATAATTGGCAGCCGAACCCAGGCCGCCGACGGAAAACACATAATACAGATCCACCAGGAACTTCAGTACGACCGCCGGCCACCCCGATAAGGGGATTCGGGTCGTTGTCACCCCATCAGAGGGTCCCAGTGAAATCATCAGTCCGCGCCGGCTGGGCTGATAGGAGTGAATGTCACCCTCCCCGGTCAGCAGATTTTTAGCTACCAGATCCGCGGACTGCAGTCCGTTTTCCACGCAGGCCCAGTCTGGATCGCCGCCATCCCCCACTGCACAGACTTCCGGATGGCTACGCAGGCGCAGCGCGTCATCCAAAATCGGTTCAGCTGCCTCCCCCTGGGGTGCATCCAGACGAAATGCGGCCCGATTTCCGCTGGTCCATACGACCAGGTCCGCCTGGAGCTCGGCTTCAGGACACCCTTCCAGCCGAACGCCGGATTCGCAAACTTCCGTGACCCGCGCAGCCGTCATCAGGCGGATTCCCCGCCGTTCCAGCTTGCGCCTCACTTTTTCCTGAACCGGGAGGGGCAGATCCGGCAGGATGTTGTCTCTGACTTCCACCAGCGTCACGGCAAGATTCGGCGCCATGGCCTTCAGATCTGCTGCCAGCTCGACTCCCGTCAAACCCGCTCCGCACAGTACGATCCGGCCGTCGGGATTTTGCCTCAGCCACTGCCGGATCGACAAGGCATCCTTCATAGTGTTCAGGGTAAGGCTGTGTTCCTGCGCACCCGGCACTCCATAGAAAAAGGGGACCGCTCCCGAGGCGATGATTAACTGGTCATAAGGATAACTGCCGCTTTCCCCGGTCAGGATCCTGGACTCCAGGTCGATGGAGCGGATCCGGTCACGGATTCGTTCCACCCGGGCATGCTCCAGGATATGATCCAGCGGGATCTCCAGGGTTTGGGGTTCCACCCGACCGGAGGCGACTTCATGCAGGTTGGTGATGAGGGTATGATGGTCATTCTGGTCAATCAGCGTCAGCCGATCGTACTGCTTTTCCGCCAGCAGGCGCCGGGCCAGCCGGATTCCGGCATAGCCTGCCCCCAGAATGACAATGCGTGATTCGTTCATGGCAAACTCCTTGCACTGGACTATTGATAATATTTCTCAATTAAGGTTCCGGAATAAGCAGTCAATCTGACTGCTTCTCCGTTTGGTCCTATCCTTATTTAATCACCTGTTGGATCCGCCGGTGCTTCCGGTTCTGCCGGTTGCTCTCCCTGAGGCGTTTTGATCCGCGGCGGTGTACCGTCCGGGCGGGTGTTGACCGGCTGATTGAGGTAAGCCGGAACCGGCACTCCCGGAAGGTAGGAGTCGATGACGGGCGTTGTCGTCAGTTCCGTCGGCTCCTCCAGCTTGAGCAGAGACGGTTCCACTTTCATGACCGGCTTGAGCTGGTAGTCAAAGCTTCGGACATAATCCGGAGCTTCCTTCTGGATCCGTTCCTCAAAATATTCTTCGTAGATGGCCCGGGCGACCGGGATCATGAAGGAACCGTGGATGGCGTCATACCCGATGACTGCGATGGCGATCTCCGGATCCTCCAGGGGCGCGAACGTAATGTAGGTTCCGTACTGGTGACGGCCGACATAGTTGGCCATATTGTTTTCGCGATACTGAGCCGTACCGGTTTTTCCGGCGGTCTCGATCGGGAAGTCTTTCATGTAGCGGTAGGCCGTTCCGCCCTCGACGGTATTGACCTTGTGCATGCCTTCATAGATCAGTTTCAGGTGTTCATCCTTGATTGAAACCTCTTCCAGGACTTCCGGCTCCACAACCTTGACCAGATTGCCTTCCGGATCAAGAATCCGGTCAACCAGAGAAGTCCGGTAGCGGGTTCCGCCATTGGCCAGAGTGGCTATGGCATTGGCGATCTGGAGCAGTGTCAGTTCCGCGTCGCCCTGACCGATGCTGGCATTCATGATATTGACCGGGGTGGTCAGTTCGCGGCCGCGGTCATACACCAGGACACTGGCAACCTGATCCGCCAAGTAGGTCGAGTCGGCCATGCCTTCCTGCTCTTCGGCGGGCAGGAGCGATATGATGTAGTTGAGGTTATAGTCAAGAATCTGCCGGATTTCGTCGAATTTCTCATCAACAGTCCGGGGATCGTTGAACTGAGCCTTGCTCCAGTATTCCCGCAGGCCCCGGTCCATCTCGAGTTTCAGTTCCCGCATTTTCTCGGAATCTGTATCCTTGAGCGACACGTCCAGCGGCTTAAACCGCTTGCCGTCCCGGGCAATTCCCTTTTTCAGGACATTGACCAGATCACCATAGGCGGCTCGCCCGATAATCTGCTTGCGGGACTCAAAGTTGAAGATGTTGCCGTATACATTCTCGTTAATCTCAATGCCGGTCGTTGAATGAACCCCTTCGGTGGGATCATGGCCCAGTCCCAGTTTCCAGACGGTTTCGGCGATGGCGTTGGGACCAGACTTCTGATGCATTCGCCAGCCCATTTCCAGGAAGAAGACGTTGGAAGACAGCTTCAGCGCCTCGGTCAGATCCAGCAGACCGTAGGGCATGCTGTTGTTGTTGGTTGGGCGATAGCCTTTCAACTCCGGCCGTTCGTATACGCCGGTGTCGTCGATGATCGTGTTCTTGTCGACCACGCCGTGCTGCAGGGCGGCGAGTGAGGTAAAGGGCTTAAAGATGGATCCCACCGGGGACAGGCCCTGGGTGGCGTAATTCAGGAATGGCTTGGGATAGTTGTCATAATAATCCTGGCGAACCCCTTCCTTATTTTTGGGGAAGATGTCATCCAGGGTCTTGCCCGGAATGGGCAAGTTCTGGATCAGGTTTGTGCCGAAAGCCTCCAGATCTGGATTAAAGTAGGTCGAATACAGTTCAGGAGTCAGCGCGCCCGGAGCGATGAACACATTGGGATCAAAATCCGGATTCGAGGCCATGGCCAGTACCTTGCCGGTTTTCACCTGAATGACCACCACCGCGCCGCGGGTGGCGTTGTTGGATTTGCCCTGGGTATGATCCACAAAGCTGGTGCGCAGATTCTTCAGCGTGGCATCCAGCGCCATCTGAGCTGTATACTGCAGATCCTTGTCCAGGGTCAGCTGGACGCTGGATCCGGGATAGCCCTCCAGCTTGAACAGCTCGCTGACCGTTCGTCCCTGTTTGTCGACCTTGACGGTGGTGACGGACTTGTTTCCGCGCAGTTCCTGCTCAAAGGCTTCTTCAATGCCGTAAACCCCGATCATGTCCTGATTCAGGTCATAGCCCATGGATTCGTATTTATCCTTATTGTATTCGCTGATGTTGGACAAATAACCCAGCACATGAGCCCCCAGCGTTCCATAGGGATAGATCCGGGTGGGGCTGAGCTGCACATCAATGCCGGCCAGCAGATTGGCTTTCTGCATGAAGACAAAGGCGTTCTGCTTGGTCATGGTCTTGACCAGCGGTACGGACTTGTTGGACTGATAGACTTTCATCCGCACCTGATCCCGAATCACCATGTAGCGGCGCAGTTCCGGTACAGACAGTTTTTTTAGTACGGTCTCGGTCACTTCCCGATCAGTCAGCTTAAGCAGGGCAGCTTCTTCGGTTTTGCTCAGTCCCAGGATTTTATAAAGGCCATGATAGCGCACCAGATATTGGAAGGTCTCCTCCGGTGTCACCGCCAGCAGCATTTTATTGAGCTCCTCGCTTTCTTCATTGCTCAGATCCTTGATCTGCGTTTTCCCGATCATCTTGCCGTAACCGGATTTGAGGATCCAGGAATCCATGTTGCGGTCTTTCTTAAAGCGAAGTTCACGGGTCTGGGAGGCACTGGGACTGCTGGTCTTAAAATCGAAGGCGAAGGCCGGTTCGGCCTTCAGTTCAAACGTGTCATAGAGTTCCTCACCGGTTCGATCCAGGAGGCGGAAGAATTCTCCCATCACGCTGTAGAATTGAGCAGCCGATTCTCGGGTTTCATTATAAATCAGGTCATAGGACGAGAGATTGGTCGCCAGCACTTCGCCGTTGCGGTCCAGGATTTCTCCGCGCGGCGCCGGTTCACTGATATCTTTCACCGAATAAGCATCTGCCTTATTCTGAAATTCTTCGCCGCTGACAATCTGAAGTCCGAACAGCGTTCGGCCGATGAGCCCCATAACCGCTAGCATGATCAGAAACAGAGCGGTATAGCGGTTAAACAGTCTGCGCTCGGTTGTATTGTTACTTTTTTTCATATCTTTCACCCAGGGTTTTTGTTTCTGTGTATAATAATTGCAATGACTTCATTCAGGATCCAGAGATCCCATACCCCATTGTACAATAAAACGATGGATTATGCTCCGCTTGATTCGGTGACCGGACAGGAAAAAAACACATACTGCCGGCCTCGACCGCGAAGGAGTTCCTGAATCTTTTTTTGCCATATTACCATCGGGAGGCTTTCATCCATGATTAGTAAACTACTGACCCGCTCCTATTTCTTCAGCTTTATTGCACTGGGCTGTGCCCTTCTGATCCTGTTTATCGCCGGAGGGGGTGAATCATCCCATCTGAGCGCGGCCGGCATCCGGTTTCTTCTGGTGTCGACTGGGATCATCCTGTTTTTTGATCTCCTCAAGATCCTTTTGAATAAGGAACGGACCAGCTACCGGGCCATGCTGATGGAAAAACCTTTGTTCAACCCCAGGTCCAAGCTGCGGGAACCCCAGCTGACGGCTCCCCTGTTCCCTCGGTTCATCGCACTGTATTTTGACGGAGATGACGAGGATCCTTACAAGTCTCGGGTTTACTCCATCCAGGCCGTCCGCTATGAAGGCGGTTATCTCACCGACAGCCTGTACCTGCCGCTAAAAAGCCCGGGAAAGAAAAGCAAGGCCATCGATCTGGAACTGGAAGACGCGCTGAAATATCTCAAGACCTATACCCGGGACTTCCCGCTGATCATCCACGATAAAAGCTACGCCAACGCCTGGCTGAGGGAACATTCCAATTCCATCCTGCTGACGGATGCCATCGATACTGAAACGCTGGCCCGCAACCTATACCCGAAACTGACCGACTTTGGCATTGAAGACCTCAATGATTTCTACCACTTCGAAGTCAACGCACAGGATCCGGTCTACGGCGCCAAAATTACCACAGCGGTCTATCTGGATTATCTGCGAGTGCATAATTACCGGACTGCGCTGTCGAAAAACCCATTTGCCAAAGCGGTGGAACTCACCCCCGTCTACCCGACGGATCAGGCTCCATTGCCCGAGGCATCGGAAGCCGATGATTTTTCCTTCTGGGTTGAAAATGAACCGGCCTATCAGGTGGAGCCAGCCCTGGAACTGGACCTTGACCAGGAAGAAACCCTGACTCAAAAGGCGGAGCATTATATCGGACCTTTCACCCCGTTGGATGAAGAAGGCAATGACATCCCGGAACGCGGTCACCTCATTGACCAGAAATCCCAGTCATGATGAAACGCTTCCAATATCTAATTTCCGGCCGGGTTCAGGGTGTGGGATTTCGCTGGCAGACATTGCAGGCGACAAAAGCCATCGGTGTCACCGGATTCGTAAAAAATCTTCCTTCCGGCCAGGTTCTGCTGGAAGCCCAGGGAGAACCGGAGCAGATCGCAGCTCTGAAACAGTTCATCCTCCAGGATATGTCCTATGCTCGGATCGACAGCCTGACTGAAGAACCACGGGAAGTCATACCGGATGAAACCATTTTTCAGATTCTACGCTAAAACGCACTGGAAGGATCTCAGAATCACCTCCGGTCATTGATAACCTCTGTCCCCTGATAACCGGACAAGGAGAATGCCTCACCGCTTGGTGAGGCATTCTCCTTGTCTGGAATTTACTCACATTAACAAAGATCACTTATAAGATCTACTTCAAAGATCCGTTATAAGATCCGCTTCAAAGATTCGCTGGTTCAATACTGAAAGGTTTGAATCGACTCAGCCAGCTGAACGTCCAGGGTTTCGCTGCCCGCCTGACGCTTGTAAGAGACCAGAAATTCGTGAACTTCATTGTCCTCCAGGTCGATCTTTTTTTCACTGAGCAGAATGATGCGATGACCCGTTGCAAAAATGACCAGTTCATTGCGGTTATTCTTGATAACCTTGCGATAGCCCTTGGCTTCCTCAATGGATTTGCCGTATTTTTCGAGCAGACCCCGCGACTGCCCCAGCAGCGACGGATCTTGCATCAGTTGCTTCTCCAGTTCATTGGGATCATAGCCATAGCGTTCAATCAGTTTCTTCTGAATCTCCATGAATTTGGTATGGGAGATGTCGTTCTCCTCCACATACTTTCTGATTTCACGGTTGACGTCCGCCAAGGTCATTTTGCCTTCAGCCACCTGAAAATAAAGAGAATAGATGTAATTTTCCAGTTCATCCACATCTTTGTCCCGCACCTTCTCCTTAAATTTGCTCAAATCAATGATATCGCTCACTGATCTCACCTCCGTTTAATGCAATTAATTCCTCAGGCTGTCTTTTCTTATGCATGCAATGGTTCAGTGTCAGCAATTTTCTGATGTTCGAAAAAAGCTGAAAGGAATAATCCAGGATATGCAGTTCCTTCGGTCCAACAGGGATCCTGCATCCATCCTGTTGATGGAACCGGGCAAGGCGACCAATCACTTGGCAGACCGGTGCATTGCATGGCAGACCGATGAATCACCTGTGTCTGTTTTTCCGCATTGGGTCGGATGGCTCTTCGTCGAACTAAGGGTACCTGCATTAATATCATATCATACTTCATTTTGACCGGTGGGCGGTTATGCTGATTCTGCCGTTCTTAAACTGCCCCCCGAAGGAGGATTAAGAATGCCCCTCCTGCCCTTTCACAGCAGCAGACATTCCGTCCGAAGGAGAAATTGACCGGACGAAAACGCCGGCAGCACTGATTGTGCCGCCGGCGTTCTCACCAACTCATTGAACTCTTATGGGGGGAGAGTCATGATTGCCTCTTCTTTCAAACAGGCTGTTCCTTCTTCGGCAGAAAGACTGCTTTCTTTCGGGGGGAAATTTATCGAAACGTCTTAGGAGGTTGACTAGATTCTGCGGATCATGCGATCAGCGATGTTGGAAAGTTCTCTTTCCAGGTTTGCCTTGTTCAGTTCCATTGTCATTGTGTTAATGTCCTGAATAGTGCCCTGTTCCATTTTCAAGTTTCTTCCAGTAATAAAGTTCATAATGTTTTTTACCATGATACGACCTCACTTAATTTAATATTTTGTTAATCTATTGCATCAGGTCATTCAAAGGATTTCTTTGATGGCTCTTGCTTTCTTCTACACTTATATAATATCTTCTCGATTCCATATTTGCAAGTGATCTTTCACGGATTAATATCTTTTGCAAGTTTTTAACTCATTGTTGTTTACGATATTGTTTTTCTATCATGGACAGATTTATCTATTTGAACTTTCATCGAAACCCTTCTCAGATTATGTTTTTGATATTAATACAGGATAGTTCAGATAAAGTTGTCACCTGTTTTTACATATTGTTAACATAGCCGGGGCGGTTATTGATATTAAGAGAAATTCCTTCTATAATTGCAGTGTTAGGTCAGGAGGTGATATGAAATGGCCAATACCAAAACCATCGCAGAAAACCGCAAGGCGTTTCATGATTACTTCATCCTGGAAGAATTTGAAGCGGGCATAGAACTCAAAGGCACGGAAGTCAAATCGATCCGCGCCGGCAAAGTCAATCTCAAAGACAGCTATGCCGACATCGTCAACGGCGAATGCATCCTGCGGGCAATGCATATCAGTCCCTATGAGCAGGGCAATATCTTTAATGTAAATCCCCTGCGCGACCGGAAGCTGCTGCTGCACAAGAATGAGATCGTCAAGCTGGATATCGCGTCAAGCCAGGACGGAGCGACCCTGGTGCCTCTGCGGCTGTATTTCAAGGAAGGCAAAGTCAAGGTTGCCCTTGCCATTGGCAAAGGAAAGAAAAACTACGACAAGCGGGATTCACTGCTGGAAAAAACCCATATGCGGGAAATCGAACGGGAATTTAGAAACCGCCAGAAATACTAACATCGCAGGGTGAGTCCTGCTGATGAAGCCAGACCGGAACCCGGTTATCATCCGATCGTCCATTACGGGTTGGTAATATTTTTACCGGCTCGTTTTCTTTTTTATCGCTGAACTCCCCATAGCCCGACTCAATCAAGGAGCTGTGATCCATTGAATCAAAAAGCATCCCGTCTGCTCGCCCAGGCGTCTCTGTTCCGCTGTCCCATCTGCCATCAAAGCATGACTGCGCAGGATTCCAGCCTGATCTGCGAATCCCGCCATACCTTTAATCTGTCCAAAAAAGGCCATGTCAATTTTGTGCCTGGACAAAAGCCACTGAAATATACCCGAGAACTGTTTGCCGCACGGGAACGCATCCTGCAGGCTGGCTTCTACCTGCCCCTGCTCGAAACCTTGCAGTCCCTCATCGAAATCCATCGCACCCAAATCGGAGGGAACCCGCTGGTGATTCTCGACGCCGGCTGCGGTCAGGGTTACTACACCAGGGAACTGGCATACGGGACCCAGGATACTCTGCTCGGTTTCGATCTCTCCCAGGACGCCATCGCCATGGCTGCCAGCGGAGTGCATCCAGCAAACTTCTTTATAGCGGATCTTACGAATATCCCGCTGCAGGATGCCTCGCAGGATCTGGTGATCGATCTGCTGACTCAGGCGAACTATGCCGAATTCCGGCGGGTGCTTCGTCCCGGAGGCCTCCTGATCAAAATCATTCCGGGACCGGACTACCTGAAGGAAATCCGGCAGCTGCTGGGCGGCTCACTGCTGCATGAAAGCCATTCCGATGATGATGTGCTGCGCCATTTTCAGGCGCACTGCACCCTGACCGACAGCCGGTCCGTCTATTATTCCAGAACTCTGGAGCAGGACCAGGCCCGGGATATGATTCGAATGACTCCCATGGCCCTTGGTGTCGATCCGGAGACCTTGTCCACCGACACCCTTCATGCTATTACCATCGACCTGCGGATCCTGATTGGATCCTTCCCCCAGACAGGAGCTGAGTTCTAATCTTATGAAACGAATCATCTACCTCATTCTGGGAATCCTCTGTGTCGTGACCGGAACCATCGGCATTGTCGTTCCGATTCTGCCTACGACCCCGCTGCTGCTGGCGAGCGCCTGGTTTTTCGCCCGCAGCAGCGACCGCTTCTATCGCTGGCTGATGGAACACCCCATACATGGCAAATACATCCGCGACTACATCGAAAAGCGGGCTGTTCGAAAAAGCCATCGGACCAAGGCTCTGATCCTGCTCTGGTTCGGATTGGGCTTGACCATGTTCCTGGTCAGAAAACCTGCTGTTTTTCTCATTTTAGGAATTCTGGGAACTTTGGTGACCATCCACCTGATGCACCTTCGGGTGCTGCCCGATGCCGAATTCGAAGAACCGGCAGATCCCGAACTAAGCGAAACGACCGCTGACTGACCCGGAGGACCCCAATGGCTGACAAATACAATTCCATGAAAGAACTGTTTACTTTTGAACCGATGGAGAATTATCGTCTAACCACCCGCAGCCGAGCCGAATCCGGAATTCTGGTCATGTCGCCCCATGGCGGCGGAATCGAGTTCTTCACCTCGGAAATCGCCCATGAAGTGGCCGGCGAGACTTTTTCCCTGTATGATTTCGCCGGACAGATGCAGGAACTCAATTTTTCCAACCTCCACGTCACTTCCAGGCATTATGACTGCAGCATTGCCCGGCGCCTCAGTGCACTGTCCCGCTGCACTCTGGCCATTCACGGCTGCATGGGCAAAGACAATGAACGCACCACTTATCTGGGCGGACAGGATCGGACAGGGCGCGCCATCGTCGAACGACATCTCCGGGCGGCCGGATTCGAAGTCGCCGACGCCCCCGCCCACCTGTCCGGTCTGGGTGATGACAATATCGTCAATCAGAATCAGCGGGGTCAGGGCATCCAGCTGGAGATATCCATGGCCCAGCGGCTTCAATTCACTTTTATGCCCGTCGTCGGCTTCCTGATCCGAAAAAAATATTCCAGACATTTTCACCGCTACTGTGAAGCGCTGCGCAGCGCCCTCCTTGAACTGGCTTCTCTGACAAAGGAAGCCTGATCTGACATTCCACTCGGTGAAACCGCTGTCCAAATGAAATATAAATCATAATAATAAAAACCAACAAAACGAAGAGATTCGGCCTCGCGCCAAATCTCTTCGTTTTGATTGCGTATCGAAACTTTTTGGTCCTGCCACGAATCAGCTTCGGTGCCAAAGCTGTGGCTTGGTTTCATTTTTATGTTCATCCAGAACTGGACCCTGGAACGATTCAGAATCCCGATCTGCTCGAACTTGGGGGGAAACCCCGCCGAATTCCGCTGGATCCCACCCCAAAGGAATCTGCTATCTTGCCAAGTGACTGTCTTGCTTAATCCATTGATGACCTGATGGGTTCGTTGTCTTCAGCGCTGTCATCAGCCACTCACTCTGCCCGGCAGACATCAGTTCCAGTGCGCAGTCATAATCCAGCTGGTACCCTGCTCGTCCGGGATCGGTTGATTGGTAGAGCAGCACGAGTTCGGACGCAATACCGTGTCGATCCAATATCGCCCTCTCCATGGGAAGGGTGATCTCTTGATTTCGGGCATACAGAAATTTCCCGTCCTGTTCATGATTAAGAAGAATTTCGATGAAATTAAGCCCGGTTTGTCCGCAGGGGTTGAACGTCAGCTGTACCAGATCCCGCTCTTCGGTCGGAATGAGGCTGATCAGTCAATGCACCCTATTCTCCTCCCATTCTTTCTGACTGGAAATCCCCGTCCAGGCCACTGAAGTTCCGGCACATCTCTTTCACCTGTGGATCAGTACCTTCGGCATGCGTTTCCTAACAATCGGTCTCCGACTTGCTCTCCAGCAAAATTCATCCCCCACTAAGAAGCCCTGCTTCGAAGTGGGGGATGATCCGAGGATCCTTGCAGATCCTGATTGAGATGTCTATTGCAATGATACTCCCCTAGAACTGCTCTTTGGACATTACTTCCATCTCTGCTTCCAGATCCATGATTTTAGGATTCACGAGCTTGAAGTACTCCTTGTCGATTTTGGCCTGCAGAATGGGCAGAGCCTTTCTGGCATTGGCCTTTACATTGACCAGGAGTGAATCATATACTTCATTGTTTTCCAGTTCCAGGAGGCCTTCACCCCAGTCATGCAGCGTTTCCACATGATTATAGAACAGGTACAGCTTGGTTTCATTGGCTGGATTCTGTTTCATGAAGTCCGCCACTTTCTGGGCTGAATTCAGGGTATTGCGGAACAGCGAGCCCATTTCATGGTCATGCTGATCCAGTGATGCGGTAATGGTCTCGAGCTTTTCCAGCATGGCATAGGCTTCCCGGGCTTCCTGAATGGTTCCCTGGGAGGAAGGTTCTGCAACCGGCTCTTCCGTATCCTGATTGGGATACTCCTGGATTATTTCTGCGTCCACATACGGTTTACCCGGTCCGGGAGACGACTTGCCATAAGAATCGGTTGTTCCCGTCAGTTTCATCTCGTCAATGGAGGCTTTCAGGCCAAGGATTTCTTCGTCCCACAATGCAATACGCTTTTTCATGCTTTTCAGACGGTCCTTGATGAAGGTTTCTGAAATCACGTTGTAGCCAATCGCGATGATGAGTCCGATCCAGGAAAAACGGATGATATTATAAAAAATAAACAGGCCGGAAATGGTTGAATTCACCTTGGAGAAGCTTTTCAGATTATCATAGCTGTTCTCCATGGAACGTTTTTCTTTTGTTATCTTGGCCAGCATGTTTTCAGTTTTCTTCAGTTTGAGATCTTCTTTGTTCAGGCCCAGATCCAGCTCCAGACCCAATGTCTGCAGCATGTCTTTGATCCAGTTGCTTTTCAACGTGCATTCCTCCCGGTGATGTCCCTGCGTCTGGCGAAGGTGTGCGAAGCATCTTAATTTCATGCAAATCTTTCTTTATCCTACACCCAAATAATTAAAACGGGTTAAAAGAATAAGACCCTTCCGATCAGATCCTTCCCTATCTATTTTAACGGGAATCTCTCGACTTCTCAATCTTTACTGCCCTTTCCCCAAGAATCTCTGGAAGATTGTCGTGATCAGGCGAAGACTCTCCCTGTGAACATCCAAAAATAATATTGATTTACTGATCTTCCCTCGCTGCTATCCGGTACTATCCTGCATTCTGCCGGACATGTGACGCTTCTTTGGTCCGGAATCGATCAATCCCCCCCTCTCTGCCTGCATACTCAATGACCCTGACCATTGTGACGATTTCATTGGGAGCAGCCACGTCGTTCATTCGCTCCTCTTTTCAGCATACCGGGCGGCCGACGTGCGGTCCGAAGAGTTTGACGAGGTGGCCTGGACAAGGTAATCTTGAACTAGATTATGTCTTCAAGGAGCAATTCATGCTGATTTCGATCGTCATTCCCATGTATTTTGAAGAAGCAGTTGCCAATGAATGTCATCGCCGTCTTCAGGCGGTGATGCAAAGCCTGGCAAATACCTTGGATTACGAACTGATTTTCGTCAACGACGGCAGTCGGGACCAGACACCTGAAATTTTAAACCGGATCGCTCAGGACGATCCTCACAGCCGGGTGATCCATTTCTCCCGGAACTTCGGTCATCAGAATGCCGTGACTGCCGGAATCCTGGAATCCCGGGGGGATGCAGTCATTCTGATTGACGCCGATCTGCAGGATCCGCCGGAGCTGATCCCAGCCATGATCGAGAAATGGCAGGAAGGCTATGAGGTGGTCTATGCCACCCGCGCTTCCCGAGCCGGAGAATCCAGATTCAAGCTCTGGTCGGCCACGCTGTTCTACCGGGTGCTCGACTCTCTGAGCGATACAAAAATCCCGCGAAACACCGGGGATTTCCGGTTAATGGACCGCCGGGTGGTGGAAGCATTCCGCCAGATGCCGGAGAAAAACAAATTTATCCGCGGCATGGTCAGCTGGATCGGATATCGCCAGACCGCCATCGAGTACCAGCGGCAGGAACGACTGGCCGGGGAAACGCACTATACGTTGAAAAAAATGGTGCGACTGGCCATGGATGGAATCATGAGCTTTTCCACCAAGCCGCTGAAAATCGTGACTTCCATCGGCTTTTTCACGGTTCTGATCTCTTTTCTCGTGCTGATCTATGCCCTGGTTCAGAAATTCAGGGGGCATACCGACGCCGGCTGGGCGTCCCTCATGACCGCCATTACATTCTTTTCAGGGATCCAGCTGATCTCCCTGGGCATTATCGGAGGCTACATCGGCCGCATCTACGAGGAGGCCCGCAACCGCCCCAACTACATCATTGCAGATAAACGAGGTTTTACTCATGACATATCGACTGCCCCGGATGAATCACCCAAACGATGAGGAAACCGCCGCGCTGCGGCGGCTTCTGATGTTATCCCTGATGGCTGCCCTGGCGATGTTCCTGCCTTATCTTCTGTTGGACGGAGGCCGCTTCACCCTGATGTCGGACTTCAACCATCAGCAGATTCCGTTTAACCGGCATTCAGCCTGGGCCATTTGGAACGGAGCCTCCACCTGGGACTGGTATACCGATCTGGGTGTCAATTTCATCGGTGCCTTCAGCTTTTATACTCTGGGCAGTCCCTTCTTCTGGATAGGCGCTCTGTTTCCGGAATCGGCCTTTCCCTATCTGATCGGCTGGCTGTTCATTCTGAAGTATGTTGCTGCCGCTCTGGTCAGCTTTCTCTGGCTGAAGCGTCATGTCCGAAACCTGGATTATGCGATTTTGGGCTCGCTGCTTTATGCCTTTTCCGGCTTTTCGCACATTAATCTGATGTACTATCATTTTCATGAAGTCATTGTGTTCTTTCCTCTTCTGCTGTGGGGAATGGACCAGTTGCTTCAGGATGAGCGACGGGGCCGCTTCGCCCTGACAGTTGCCCTGTGCGCGCTGCTGAACTATTTCTTCTTTTATGGTCAGGTTCTGTTTTTGATCCTCTACTTTTTCCTGTTCTATCAAAGTGAAAATCGCCGTGAGCGCCTTCTGGCATTCGGGCGCGTACTGGGCGAAGGGGTTCTGGGGACTCTGGCTGCCTCCATCCTGCTCATCCCTTCCGCACTGTTCATCATCAGCAGTCCCAAAGCCAGCCAGGTCATTACAGGCATTGACGGACTGCGCTATCCCCTGGAGCGTTACCTGACTCTGTGGAAAGCTCTGGTGTTTCCGGCCGAGAGCATGATCCGCTCGACCAGCATCAACCCGTGGGACTTTTCCTCCGCCTCGCTCTACCTGCCTGGTCTTGGATTGTCCATGGTCCTGGCCGCGGCTCGGACCCAGCGACTGGCTCGCCGGTTTCTGCTCGTTCTCTTCCCACTCATGCTCATTCCGGTGATGAATTCAGCCTTTGCGCTGTTCAACGGCTACTACTATGCCCGCTGGTTCTATATGCCTTTGCTGATTCTGGTTTCCTTCTCCATCCAAAGCCTCGAGACGGCTTCCGGAGCAGTGCGCCGCGGCAGCGTACGAATCATTATCATCGCTGCTCTGGCATTCATCGGCACACTCGTGATCTCTGACCGGGTGAACCCCGAGATGATCCAGCTCCCCTTTGAGTTCGTCCTGTCCGCCCTGATCGCTCTGGCCGGACTGGGACTTACGCTCTATATATTCAGACAGTCTGATCGGGAGCGAGCCCGGAAGCTGACCCTGCTGGCTCTGGTATGTTCCGTCCTGACCGGGCTGTACAGCATCCATCTGATCCGAAGTTTTCAACCGGAGGAAACGTACCAGTATGCCGAAGGCTACTTTGACCGGACTGCGGAACTGGATCTGACAGCTCCTGAGGGGGAAAACCAGCAGAATTACCGCTTCTACACCTACGAGGCGGGCTGGAACCTGTCGATGCTGAACCATATTCCTTCGGTCAATTCCTTTATCACCACCAATTCACCCAGTACGGATGACTTTTTTAAAACGGTCGGAATCCAGCACATCGCTGCTTCCCTGTTTCCAGCCCAAGCGCAGGATCTGTTGACCCTGCTCTCGGTCAGGTATCGGGTGGATCTGACCCAGCTGGAGGACTACATTCCCCGTTCCCAAAAGAGCAATGGCTTCTTTGATCTCTACGTCAGTGAAAACCCTGACTTTATTCCTCTGGGCTTTCCGCTGGACTCCTACATTACCCGGGCAGAGCTGATGAGCTATGAAGAAGCACAGCGTCCCCGGATTCTGCTCCAGGCACTGGTTATCGAACCGGGAGATCCCATTCCTGATAACCTGGTGGCCTACCGGGAGAATCCAGCCAGAACCACCTCAGCGATCGCCCGGGAAAAACGATCCGGTGCCGTATCCGATTTTCAACGGGACACGCATGGTTTTCAGGCAGTCCTGAATGCTGCCCAGGAAAAAACACTTCTGTTTACCGTTCCCTGGGATTCTGGCTGGCAGGCCACGGTGAACGGTCAGAAAGTACCCATCCGAAAGAATCTGGGCTTCCAGACCATCCAGGTTTCTCCCGGTGCTTCCACCATTTCCTTTACTTATGAAATCCCCGGCCTGAAAGCGGGAATACTGGGGTCCCTCGCCGGCCTGATCGTGATTGCATTGCTCATTATCCGGGATCGCCGGGATCGAATGAGCGTACAGCAGAGCCATTGAAGCGCACAAACTTATTGAGCAATCGAGTAGGAGGTAGCTGATTAATTCAGCTACCGACCTCTCACACCACCGTACGTACCGTTCGGTATACGGCGGTTCAATCGCTTTAGTGCTTACGCATTCGCTCGTACTGATTAAGGATTTCAAAGTATCCTGCCTGTACGAGCTTTTCGTTTGTTATGGAGCGTGCCAAGACCGGACTTCCGGCAATACGCCAATATCCCAGCCTGGAATTTCCCCATTGGTAGGCTTGCCATGCCGGGATTCCCAGTTTCCGCAAGTTATCCACCCTTGTTCTGGGTTTCTTCCACTGCTTCCAGATGTACATTCTCAGTCGTCTTCGAAGCCATTTATCCCACTCAATCAGCGTGTTCTTGATTGAAGCGATGTAGTAGTGGTTCAGCCAGCCTGTGATATAGGCTTTGACCTCTTTCATGACTTCTCGTACGTTCTTTCCCCGGTTGCGCCTGGTTTTCTCCTTCAACTTCTGCCTGGCTTTCTTCAGGGAGCTTTTATGGGCTCGTATGTAGTTTCCATTCTTATTCTTGCCCATGGCGTAGCCCAGAAACTTGAACTTCCTCGAATAGATACTGATGGCCCGGCTCTTTTCCTGATTCAGTTTTAGCTTCAGCTTCTCTTCCAGGTACTTTCTGCTGGATTCCAACAGACGCTCGGCGGCTCGCTGGCTCCTTGCCAGTACCACGATGTCATCGGCATACCGAACAATGGCCACCCCTCTGCGCTTCATCTCCCAGTCATATTGATTCAGGTAGATATTAGCCAGCAGGGGGGAGAGCGGCCCGCCTTGCGGTGAACCTTCCTCCGTTTCGGTGACCACCCCTTTTTCCATGACTCCGCTTTTCAAATAACTCTTTATGAGCTGTGTCACTCGTTTGTCCTGGATCTGCTGACGAACAAGATTCATCAGCAGTTCGTGGTTGAGTGTATCGAAGTATTTGGACAAGTCTACTTCTGCAACATGGATGTAGCCTTCGTCTGCATACTCCTTGACTCTCGCCATGGCCTTCTGACAATTCCGGTCCGGTCGGTAACCATAACTTTCATCCGCGAACACCGATTCGAAGATCGGGGTCAGTTTGAGGGCAATGGCTTGCTGGAGTATTCGGTCAATGACCGTGGGAATCCCCAGCATGCGTTCGCCGCTTCCATCTGGTTTGGGAATCACTGCGCGTCGAACCGGGTCGGGTTTATACTTCCCTTCCCGGATCTTCTGCCTGAGCTCTTCCACATTCTCCTGCAACCATGGCAGTACCGCCTCGACGGTCATTCCATCGATGCCAGGTGCTCCGCGGTTGTCCTTGACCCTTTTGTAGGCTTCGAACAGATTTCTCTTATCCAGAATTTCCTCCAACAGGTCCTTAGCACCGCCTTGTTCGCTCCTTTTCCGAGCCTCGACGCTCTGCGCTCCTGCATACTCTTTGTGTTCCGCACTATCCCTTTGCAGGCAGCCCTTTCGGTATTCTGCTTTCACACGTCGACCTCCTTCTGAGTCGTTACTTAAGACTTACGATTGTTCAGCCCTTCCCAGAAAAAAAAATCCTGGTACTATGGCCTCGGCTGACTTCTCACAGCAAGCTTTACTCCATCCTTCGGATTTCCTGATGGATGTCTGTGAGACCTCCCCGGGTAAGAACGATAACCTTCATTCCATGTAGCCGTCCCATTTACCACAATTTAAACATAATGTCCGGATCCGGGTAGCATTGGACTTCTTCTTGTCTTGCAGAGTCGTCCTCCGGTTGTGGCCTTATATGAGATTTCTGTTCGTCGGCCCAGAACTTTGCCCGCCAGAACTCCTCGCCCTGACATCCGGCTGCCTTCAGATTCCACCTCGCGATGGACACCCTTGCCTTCGGCTAACGCTTCCTGCTACCGAGCGCGTAGTGGACTTTCACCACCAAGTTATCGCCCATGCCGGGCGCACAAGGATGAGCCAGTCAACCCGCCGGATTACCGGCGGTTGACTGGCTCATTTGCAGGTTCTGATGAAGCATTCCTTTTCGAAAAGCAGCAGTGACAAAAGAAAGTGTTTTAAAGATATTACCCTGAAGCCGGGAGTTTGCGAGCCCGATTCCGCCTCTTGCATCCGGTTACAACTGATGTGAAATCATTCAATGAACTCAGGGACCAATCCGGTATAGCCGACCGCTGTCGGTTACCGCGTAGATCGCGCCGTCCGCACCTTGTGCCACATCGCGAAACCGCTGATTTTCATCGTCGAGAAGCCGTTCTTCTCCCACTACCCGATCCGACTTCAGAACAATTCGGGCAATGTGCTGACCGGCCAGACCGGCAATAAACAGATTGCCGCGCCATTCGGGGATTGCGTCGCTGGTATAAAAGGTCATCCCGCTGGGAGCCAGGACCGGATCCCAATAGTAGACCGGCTGTTCCATTCCAGCCTTTTGAGTGAGCCCCTCGCCGATTTTGAATCCAGAATATTCAATCCCATAACTGATCACCGGCCAGCCATAATTTTTCCCGGGCAGAATCCGGTTCAATTCATCCCCACCCCTTGGCCCCATTTCACTGATCCAGATATCCCCGGTTTCAGGATGAAGGGCCAGGCCCTGAACATTGCGATGACCATAGGAATAAATTTCCGGCATGGCATCGCTCCGTCCAACAAACGGATTATCTGCTAACGCCTGTCCGTCCCGGGTAATGCGCAGCACTTTGCCATATCCGTTGTCTAAGCTCTGAGCCTTCACGCGGGTCGAGGCTGACTGGCGTTCCCCTGTGGTAATCAGAAGATTTCCTGATTTGTCAAAGCTCAGGCGACTGCCATAGTGGGCCGCCCGACCATCTGCCGGCATGGCGCGATATAAAACGACTGCCTCTTCTACTGACCGCTCGTCATCGGCCAGACGGGCTCTGCCTACAGCCGTTACAGAGCCTTGCTCCAGTTGTTCCGAGAAAGTGAAATACAGATACCGGTTGGATGAAAAATCGGGATCCAGTGCCAGATCCAGCAATCCGCCCTGTCCGGATGACTCGATGGGCGGGAAACCGGTAATCGGCGGACTGACCGTTCCGGATGAATCCACAATCGCGATGCTTCCGGCTTTTTGCGTTACAATCAGTCGACCATCGGGCAGCGAATTGACGCTCCAGGGGGATTCCAGTCGTTCCGTTAAAATGCTCACCTGGAAGGGAAAGTCCGTTCGCATGCCGGGAACTCTGGTCTGACCGGGAAAGGCAGGCTGATAATTAGTATTCGGCGATCGGGCTTCCACTGGCGGCAATTGCCTTGGCACCTCGGCCGCATCAGTTGCAGGCTGACTGGTCGTAAACGACGGAGTTTGGCTGCAGGCGGTTGTCAGACCTGCCATCAGCAGCAGACCCGCCTGCAGAATTCTTGTCTTATTCATGGCATTCTCCTCCTGGCCAGTTGATTGAAATTGCGATTCTCAGACTGAAAAGCCGTCATGGATTACCCCTCAACCACTTATCGGCCCGGGATGCGATATATTCATGGAACAACGCTGTAAAATGCAGTCCATCTACATAGGCTGTCCCCCCCAGGAACAGCCAGTCCAGACGGATTGATTCCAGGTCCAGGATGCATCGTCCTGTTCCCGGCCTATCATCCTGAAAAACAGCCCGAAGTTCTTTCAGCGCTTGATTGGCCTGCTCATACAGAACGACGGGATCCCCAAAGCAGCGAGCCGCAGCCACAGGATCTATTTGCGGCGGCAGAACCCATGCCGGTCTGGCCCCAATGCCTTTGAGCTGCTCTCCGATAAAGTGCAGAGATGCTATGATTTGCTCTCCGCTGCGCCCTGAGATGGCATCATTGCTGCCACACAGGATCAGTACCTGGTCCGGTCGATGTACGAGGACATCGTTGGTCAGACAGGCAATCAGATCGGGGATGGTATACCCGTTATGCCAGACAACGTGGCAAATCCCCAGTTCCGGACGGGCAGCCAGCTGTAATGACCAGGCAGCTCCCCCCGGATTTCCGTAAGGCCCGACCAGGCTGTCGCCAAAAATGATTCGATTCATCTCACACCTCCCTGTGTTATTATTATAGAGATAAACCGAACAGATCTTGCCGACAAGCCTATTTGTTCGAATTTAATTTGATTTTCATTTACAGATGGTATAAAATAAGAGACTGGATAAGATCCAGATGATATGGGGATGTAATGGTTTCGACGGGGGCAGGAGTGTCTCTGTAAGCGAGTAGAAGGATCCTGTAGTCCTGGCTTTAAAAAACCACAGGAAACTGTAAACGCAGAAGATAATTTTGCATTAGCAGCGTAAGCTGCTACGTTCTGCCCTGATCCACCGGAGTCAGGAACAGGGCGTCAAAAATCCGGTAAAACGAGCCGGGGATAAGCTTTGCCCCCCGGAACGGGATTAATGAAGCTACCTGACTGAAAGCCTGCTGCCGGGCGTTCACGACGGGAATTTAAATCGGACAGCTGCACTCGGAGAAAGCAGTGAAGCTCGGCTTTCGGACACGGGTTCAACTCCCGTCATCTCCACCATAGACCATCGGATGCGCTATATAAGCGGTTTCTGGTGGTCTTTCCCTTTGCCCTGTGAGTAACCGGTGAGTAGTGACGTTTTGCATGGCCTGCATAAAAAAAGAGCCCATGATACAAACTTGTTTGCCATTCCTACCTCCTCTGCATAATTACCATGTAGGAGGTGATAGCATATCTGACGACGAACTGATCGAGATGATCCTGAATGACCCGGATCTCTTTGGCTGGATCTACTTGAGGTATTTGGAGCTGGAGAAAGAAAAAGAGAGCCTTTTATAGGCTCTCTACAATGTTATTTTTCCTTGAGTGCAAGGTATGGTACTGAGTAATCTGGTTCATACTTCTCCCTGCAAGTAGCACAATAAATCAGAATTGCAGATTCCTTATAGCCAGGAGTTTGATCGTCCTCATAAACCACTCTACCCTTTCCACATGGGCACTCATATTCAGTGGTATAAATCCTACCTTCGCCTACTCCAGGAGCAAATGTTTTACAACTAGCTTCTTCAATAAACTTCAATTCAGATAATCTCATTACACACCTCGTAATTATATTTACGATCATCATACCACCAAAAATAGACAAAGAGCCCGTTTCACTCCAGGCCAACCATGCAATAATCATTTGCTCATATCAAATAGCTCTCTGCATTCCAGGCACCAGTAGATCTCATCCCGGATCTTCCCCATGAGGGAAGTCTGTCAGTCCGGGCAGATCGCGGTACCTGAAAAGTCTGAGTACTGAACAGGACCAGCCAGTTGCTTGTACCTTGTGACCGTGTTCAAGTTGACGTGTACCATTCGGCCGTCTGCCTGATAGATTGGGTTTCCTGTCCTGAAATACTCATCGATTGCTGCCTTCAAGAAGTCTTTTTCACTCATTCGTCTCACCTCGTTAGTTCGTACATACATTCTAACATTAAGGTTGGACAAAAAGAAAAAGCCAGGAAAATCCTGAGCTTTTATTTCTATTTTAAACTACGGCTTAAAAGGAATAAGAATACTTGAACCTACGTGATTTTTATACCCTCCCTTTTTTATAGGTATGACATTTATCCCATTTATTTTTGAGTAACCGAAATCACCAGTTGCTATGGTGTTAATCCCATATTCAAATGCCGTAAGAACAATTCCAGTATCACTAACTTCAACACAACCATTAAACTGCTTTTGTAGTGTCATGACCCGTGTACAATAATCCGTTGGATTCTCTAAAACATCTACCATGGATAGTATATCAGACATAGCCGCGTCCCTATTTGCAGCAACCGTTTGAAAGTAATTGGGGCAGCGGATTTCTAATTCTTTCTGAAGCTTCTTGAATCCTTGGTTACCTTTATAGTTTCCAATCGAAATATTGTATTGAATTGCTAAATCTTGAGTATAAACCCTCTGTATAATATCCATCAATTCATGTTGAATAGTTTGAGTAATGTACATGTTAATGTTGCTCGAAGTCAAATTACTGATTAGATCTACAGCATTTTGTTGATGATAAGACTGCCCGTCAAGAATATCGATAAACACGTTAGTATCCACTACAACATCCGATATTCCAGGATGAGAAGTTATGTTTTCTGGAAAAATAATATTTGCAGCCATCACTTCACCCGCGAAATATTGTTATATGGTTCTAGGTTGATAAATGCTTTCGGGCTAGGCGCATTTTTCTTTAAATTGTCAATTGCTTTTCGAGCGATAAAAACCCGCTCTGATGTAGTTTTATTATTAATTGATTCAATGGGCCGTTTAATAATTTTAGGCATGTAATCAACCCGCTTTCACAAAATAAAGTTTTTTCTCCTCCTTAAAAGAATCAGCTTCTACTTTTAAAACATATTCACCTTCATCTTCAATGAAAACATTTTTAAGGGGAAGATTCAGATTAATGCCAGCTATCTCTTTCGGAACAGAAGGATTAACTTGGATACTTGTATTAATCTCGGCAGCTGCTTCGAAAAGTAATCGATCGGTCCTAGGATTCATAAATGATATTTTCAAATTGGCTGGTTCCAATGGGAGGCCTTTCAACATAATAAGTGCTGAAAAAGAAAAAGTGCTTGGCAAAACTTCTAATATAAATGATGCCGTCGGACTAACAACCGCAGGTTTAACAATACCCTTTGCCGAAGTAGGTAAATCGATAACGTCTTCGCAAAATATAATATTCTCGAGATTCATTCAAATCACCTCTATAATCTTAAGATTTGTTTTATAATTGTACCACACTTTACTTTATATGTATAAAGCCCTATGTTTTTCTCTCGGAATGGTGGAGCGAATAGTGGATGGGGCTTGTTTATAATAAAAGAGCCCCCGGATTGCTCCGAGGGCTTTGCTTATGTCATAATCTTATGATGTCCTAGTTGGTCTAACCGAGTTCGTCCTTTTCAACAACATTCTTCGCCGTTGAGAACAGCCCAACTGACGACAGCCCGATAATCAGACCGTTGGTGACCGTCTGAGCCACCGTTTCCGTCTGACGACTGATGAACGCCATTCCCACGCCCAGCACCAGTGCCAGGAGCGGGATGTATCTATAGTGCCGTTCTTCCATCACCGACCGCTTGATGACCTCGTTGAGTCCGATGACCAGTGCGATCTGTACGCCTAAAACCGTTACGTCCATTATTTCAGCTCCCCTTTCTTCCACTTTTTCACGAGGTCGAACAGCCACCATGCCATCTGTGACCGTGTAGCCGGTTCGTTCCATTTCTCGTTTCTCATGATCCCGTTATCAACCGCCCATTTTTCAGCGGTGTCGAGTTCTCTTTTTTCCACAGGCTTTACCTCCAATTTCAGGTGTTTTGCAATGATTTCGGCTTGCAGTTCGGCGATTTGCACACGTTTGCCGACCAAAATGTCAGCGTCCGTTGGGTTCGAGTGAAAGCCGCTTTCTGCCATGATTGCCATTTTTGCGCCATTGGCTTTGGCGTGTTTGATGACCTTGTAGTCCTTGCCGTCCTTTACGCCACGGTTACGGTGTCCGAAAAGCTTCGCTGTTTCTGTCGCCAGCTCCACCGCCATCTGTGACGTGACTGCATTGCCTGTTGCAATCCACATTTCCGTGCCTCTGACTGTCTTATCAAGCGATGCATTGGAGTGAAAAGAGTAAACCAGGTCAACATCTTTATGCATGGCACAAGCTTCTGCAATGGTCGGATAGTCATCAACCTTCGGGCGGCTATTGTACACCGTGACGATGTACTTGCTTTCCAAGTACTCCTGCATCAGTTTCGAGGTCAACCAGTTGTTGATGCCCTCGTGTTCTTCTCTGCCAGCCCCGTCAAAACCACGGTCGGAATCAGGATCGCCGCCGTGGCCGGGAAGAAAAAATACTGTTTTCATTTATACTCCAATCAGGCGGTTCGGGTTGTTCGTCAGGTGATACCAAAGCCGCCGTTCTTCGTATTGTAGACCGAGCTTGTCGGCCAGTTGTTTTGTGGTCATTTAGCCCTCCATGATCTCGATTTTCTGTTCTGTCGTCTTTCTTCAACGGTGACGGCGACCATGAGGATTGATAAGATTTCCATAGGTGCTCCTTTGCACAATAGCGGACGATTATTCTGCGTGGTTATGTCGCAATTGCATCCAATAGCGTAACTAAATAGTCGGATAGAATTTATAATATCCTCTATAACCCATTTTATCATTTACGTTCAATATTATTTTATTAGATGGAGTTTGCTCTATTAAGTCAAAATAGCATTTTTCATATCCACCATGGGCAGAATAGTCATAGATTGAGTTCTTAAATGTTCCTAAATCGAAAGTGTTGTCTATCCCAAATTCTAAGGTATCAGTTGTACCGATTGATTTAATTGCAACACAATTTTTATCACCACTATTAACATCTCCAACACCTACGTTGTTAGCAAATCTGTTTACTCTACTACCGCAAAAATATACAGCAGTTTTGCTAAAATTTTTAACAAAAGCTTGTAACCCATAGTAAAACATGAACCCAATTGTTTCTAATCCTGTAATTTCATTTTCTACACTCCATTCGAAACCATCAAAATGAAGGTGTATCTTTTCGGTCAATACTACTCTGCCTGTACCATCTATCTTTGTTGTGTTATAGGCTTGCACCTTGTTCACCCATATAATGTCTATAAAGTTACAATACCCGTTAAACCCATCAGACACCTCTTTACCATCTGCATATAATTTATAACGGTCAGTGAAAGCTGTTGCGGTGTTGTTATAGCTATGATTCCCACCTGTGAAACGCGGTAGGTAATTCCCATTGACATCTTTGTTGTCACCGTCTGCATTAGTTGTAACCATGACCTGAAATGGACCAAAGAAATCAGAACTATTTTCTGCAAATTGAACACCTGCCTCAATATCAGTTGAAGGGGCAGTGTTTGGATTTCCAATCTTGTACCACCTGTAAAAGTCAAATATGTTGTTTGGTCCCTTTTTTTTGATTACTACTCTTAGGTCAGTGTTAGTCCCATATTTAGATATTACATTGATAATATCTGTATTTAATGATAGAAATATAGGTTTAAATGCTGTTGAAGGCTGTTCAATGTGTTCGCTTTTGATCTTGTATGTCGTTGGGTAATACGGAGTATAAGCAGGGAATGTACTACCTTCCACTACCATGAATTGAGCATTGAAAGCAGTAAGCCTTTCTGCAATAGGCGTTGAAAATTTTGCTCCGTATACAGTGGTTCTAATATATGCGCCATTAACTGGCATATCGAATGTAACGCTATTTCCTACTACTGTATAATTCGTTGGGGATACCCCTCGAACATAATTACCAGTGATGTCAAATATCGCTCCGAGAAGGGTTGAATCTTGATCCGAAGCTACTGGATTAGTCATGGTGTATACCTTTCCACCCTCAAGGTATATTGGTGCAGAAACCCAATAATCCTCATTATATTCCGTAATTGAGCCATTACTGTAAATAAGCGAACTTTTGGTTATTGCTAAATCAGTTTGGTTGGCAGGATTAAATTTATTGATTGCTTTGTCAATATTAAAAAATGAAGTCTTTTCAGGGATTACTACCCCATCATTAACTCCTTTTAAGTCAACATACTCTAACTTATGTTGAGTATAGTCCTGTGTTAATCCATCCAGCCTTGCCCCAAGTGTCGCTTCAGAACCTCTGGCGGCTTCTATTTCCGCCTTATCTGCCTTCTTCGCCAATTCCGTATCGGTGTACGTCTTATCCGCCTTTGCTGCCAGTGCAGCAGCTCTGCCCTGCTCCGCTGTCACCCGTGCGGATTCAGCGCTAACCCTTCCTTGCTCTGCGGTTGTGCGTCCCTGCTCAGCCGTCACCCTGGATGATTCAGAGTTTACCCGGCCGGTTTCGGCGGTCGCTCTGCCCTGTTCTGCGGTAACCCTACCCTGTTCGGCCGTCAGCCTTGTATCTTCTCCGTCTTGCCTTGTGGCTTCGTTAGCCTCAAAGTTTGACTGCCGTGCCGCTTCGTTGGTCGTGAAGGTCTGTGCCCGTGCGGATTCAGCGGCGGCTGCGGTCTGCTGACGGGTGATTTCGTTGGCGGCGAACTCGTCCAAGTACGCCCTTGCCTCTGCGGTGAGCATCGTCCAGTCTTTAATCATGACTTCGGTGGCGACTCTCTGGCCCAGATCGGAAATGACGGTAAAGTTTCTATCCGGTCCGCCCCATCCTTGTGATCCGCCGGTCAGTACGAGGCTCGCCCTGGCATCGCCGGCGTGGGCTACTTGATTTTCAAGCATGACATAAGTGATCTTTTTGTTCGGAGCGTCGATCACGGCGCTGTCCTGGAAAAAAGATCCGTCTTTCATAAAGATCATGATCGAGGCGGTCAGGCCGGCCAGTTCTGCCTCTGTACAGTCTGAGATCTCAAAAACAAGCTGAGCCGTCAGCTTGTCATTGGTGTAGCATACCTGGGCGGGGAAGTCCCGCATCAGCTTCTCTGAGCTTTTCACCGGATGATTTTTAAAAATAATTTGCCTGTTGTCCATGTTGCCTCCTTATAGCATTGGGAAGAGCGCTTTAATCACTATCCCGACCAAAATTCCAATTGCGATCGTGATGATCTGCCACTTTACCTTTCGGTACTCCATCAGCGGGCTTGTCAGGTGGTCATCTGTCCTGATCTCCAGCGCCTTGTCCAGCTTGCTGTCGATCTTATCTACCGTCTTTTCCATCCGCTTGACGGCTTCATTCGTGTTCTCAATATCTTTCCTCATTAGTGCAAGCTGCTTGTCCTTTTCGCTGTCGCTCTTGATCAGCTGGTCGATCTGCCGCCCGTGCTCCGTGAGCCGCTTATCATGTGTGGCTGTGCAGGATTCAAGTTCTGCCAGCCTCTTTTCCATTTCCATGCTATGCCCATCCTGTGTTATAGTTTCCACCGGCCAATGGCCTGGTAGTAGAGTTTTTTTGTTTGTCCTGCCGTCATCGGGACGGTCGTATAAAGTCGCCACGTGAAACTGGCTAGTGTGAAGTCCCGCAGAGCGCAGTTTAAGGACTCTCCGATGTTAGTCGATAAGTTAATCACCGGAGAAGTCACAAACGCTACAGGGAACGTCACAGCGGCCATGGCGGTTGATGTGTGGCCCCATACTCCGCCGATCTGTGTCATGTCCGGTATGTTGTAGTCAACAGCGCCCCAGCAGATCATGGTGCCGTCGCCCAGCTTGATGTAAGATCCGCTTGCATTGGATCCTGAGTCTGTCACCATGTATGACTGGATCCCGCCGATGTAGATCGGCAGCGCGATTTCCAATGCGTCCGGGATCTCCGAAACCTTACCGATGGCCATTGCCCGGCCACCGGCGTGGAAGTTAAGCAGCTCAAACGCTGACGGAACCAACTCTGTCTTCACGGCGGATGCAAAGGCGTCCACCACCGTCAGCTCCACCTCATAGGACAGATCGGGATTAAGCACCCCGGCAGCCGTGTGAGTTGTCGCTCTGGCATAGTAATCACTGGAGTCGATGAGCACCGTCCAGCTGCCGCCAGCTGGCCTGTAGCGGATCAGATACCGCTTCGTGTTCTGATTGGCTACCGGAGACACCGCAAAATCAACTGCTGCCGAAAGATCCGTTCCCTGATCGGTCGGAGCTCGACCGGCCGAGAAACTAGCGATCTTTGGCGGCTGGTAAGGCTCCACCGTGACGTTTTGCGTGACGCTGTCAGAGTATCCGCGGCTGTCTGTCACTGTCAGCTTGATCGGGATCGTGCCGGACTTAATAATGACCGGCGAGGTGATAGACTGTCCGTAGTAGCTGGATCCGTCGATCTCCACCAGGTACTGCGTGATGGTCGCCCCATGCTTGCCTGTACCAGCTGATGAAATAACCAGCTTACTTTTGCCCTGGATGTATGCCGTGAAGCCTGTGAGGCCTGTTGTGCCCTCTGTGATGGACAAGATGGAAGGATCCGGCCGGAATGTTTCGTTATCGGGCACGGTGGCCGTGATAGTGATCTCTTTGGTCCCGACCAGTGTTGTGCCGGAGTACGTCTCACAGATGATCTTGAGCACGCCGGACCTGGATGTGGTAATGGCAGCTGCCAGACCTACCGGCAGTGTCCAGGTGTAAGTGTCTCCTACTCCATCAGCAATAGTTCCGGAGAGTGTTCCGATCGAATACTTGAGCTTGTGCGAGAACGTTGTGCTGGCCCGGTTGGTGTTGATCTGGACTGGATAGCCCAAAGACTGCCCAGTGTAGTTAGTTGTCGGCTGACTGGCCCGGGGGATCGGATCCAGTTCAAATGAGCCGGAGGAAAGAAGGCTGAAAAAGCTTCCCTCGGGATCGGATCCCGCTGTCCACTTACCGGAGATGGTGACAGTCTTTAGACCCTCATCGTTATGGTTGACCGTTCTGGTCTGTCGATGCAGCTCTTTTTTAGCGGTTCCCGCCGCCCAGGGGTCTGTGTATTTAACTGAAGTTGTGATCCCGTCAATGGTCGTGTATCCCCATTTGTTGGATCCGCTGTAGTAGCCGTAGGAGTTAGATCCGCCGTAGGTTATGGCAGTGATGGTGGTCCGGTTGTTCGCGACATTCTGGACGGCAGTCCATTCAACCCAGACCCAGAAGGCCTCTGACGGGGAGTACTTTTTTATTGTCTGACCTGAAAGCGCCATATTATACTACCCTCCCAAATGATAGCGATCCGTTAGATCGTGGCCGGAAACTGAAATTTCCGACTCGCAGAGAGTTGATAAAGTGTCCGTCATAGATATAAAGCTTGTTATCGCTGATATATGCGACTTCCGCCCCGTTATCCAGGAAACTAATCCGGTTTCGGCTGATGAGCAGGCTGATCCGGGTGTTGACGTTAGGATCTGAGCTGGTGGCTTTCAGGATGATGTCGCCGGAGTCGAAGGTTATGTGCTTTGAAATTTCGTTGAATTTTGCGACTTGCTTTCCGTCCACCGTCTCGATGCTTTTTTGCATTTCAGTGAATTGAAAATCAAACTTTTCAGCGTCCTGTATCAGCCTGGTGGCCAGTGCTTGCTGGTAGCTGGAAAAGGCATCTTGACTTGTGTAAGTCCTCGACACTTCCGTTTTGATCTCTTCGGCTGTCTGGATGATGGCCGATGCCAGTGACACGATGGAATCCCGGACAACCGTGACCGCCTCATTAGTGACATAGTCCGCTTCAATCTGCCGGAGCACCTTATCTGCGGAAACTTTCTGGTCTGTCAGGCTCTTTTGATCAAAACCAAAAGTCAATAGATTATTCTGTGGGCTGGTCAGATCCAGGGACAGCTTTGTAATCAGTGCGATGGTATCAATGCCGTGTCCGGGGCTTTTCACCGGAACGTACTGAAAAAACCGGATCTTGTCGATATCAGGGTTGAGCATGGACAGATCCACCGCCTTGATCTCCACGGAGGTGCCAAGAGCTGTCCTTACAGCAAGCTCCTGCGCCGCCTTGGTCACAAGATTTGACGGATCATTCACGTCATCCCATGTCTTGGATCCAAAGATCCAGCCATAGTTGTCAACGGCCGTCTGACTGTAGAGATAATCCACTCCGCCATTAACGATGGAGATGGTCTGTCGTTCTCCGGTTTCTTTGCCTTCTCCGTCCAGTATTTTTGCACCGTACGGGATCAGCGCCGTGATGATGCCGCCGGCTGCGCTTTGCTGGGTGACGTCCAGCAGGTTGGAACCGATCTCCACCGTCTGATCGTTCAGGTATGGAGAGTCTGCCAGATAGTCCAGGTAGTGGACGCCACCTTCATGCCGGATGATGAGATATCCACCGAGAAGGTTTAAAAGTTTTGCGTCCAGCTCCGGCCATGCGTTGACCGGGTTGATGCTCGACCGGGTGATGTAGTTGTTGGGATCTGTCACCGTGACGGATCCAAGTGAAAAACGCTTTTCCGGATCCACCTGTGCATTGTGGGCGTCAAGGATCATCTGCAGGTAACCGATGATCGATCCGTTATAGGTGTATGGCCGGATCACCGAGTCGTTGAAAAAAGCAAGGTCACCTTCACAGATGACCTGTTTGTTATTTAGAAAATCTCTGTTATCAGTGAGCGGTCGGCCTCTGAAAATCATGGATTCGTCCTGGTATACTTCGACGATAGATTTCATTTTTTTGATGTGCGTGTAAAGCGGGTGAGCAGCCGGAGCGATAAACTCCAGCGTGCCTGCCCGGTTTATCTCACAGTTAACTTTTGGGTTGATGATCCGCAGCTCCGGGACCCGAGGATCCCATAGGAGAGCGCCGTCAAGCTTGATGGTGTACATTAGATCGCGCCCTCCTGATACTCAATGGTGTAAGCTGTTCCCTGTGCTGCGGTGATGGTGAGAATGTTGGATCCTTCGGCGAGTACGATGTTCGTAAGTTTCCATGTGCCCGCCTGCACCGAGTAGTTGTTACCAGCGTGTGAGATGGTGGCAGCAGCACTGACAGTGATCTTCGGGATCACTCGCATCCTGGCGTTTTTAACGTCCAGATTGACAGATCCAGCGGCCGGTATTGTGCCGGTTACCTTGGTCTGGTTCAGCTTGTACTTGTACGGCTCCGCAATCATTGTCAGCTGGATAGCTACAGAGGCGCCTTCTTTTTCGTATGCCGAAATCGTCATCCGGCCGATGTAGTAATGTCCCGGATCGTCGAGCGTAATAACTTTGCGCCTTCTGCCGTGTACAAAAGCGGATAGGAGTTCCAGTTGAGGCGCTCGATCTTCGATTGGCCCGAGGAAAACGAAGTTAAACTCGCATTCCCGATCCTCATAAGAAATATCACCGTAAATGGCCTCCGTCAGATCAATTGATCCATCACCGATCGGAAGGTCGATCAGCTTAATCTTCGGGGTTGGCGGCGGAATGCTATACGATGTCATGATCATTTGGAAATCATCAAAAGTACTTTTATTGTCGATCAGAATCATCGGTACCATTTACAGCCCCCTTCCACGCAAAATTGCATCGCGGCCTAGTTCTTTGTTGATTGGATCTTTGACCGCTCCAACCAGTACTCCGGTATCAAGGATCAAGTTCTGTTCCTTGCGTTCGATGGACTGCATCACCTTTAGGATCTTCATCAACACGTCACGGTCACTGTTCCTGGAGTTGTTCCAGTCGATCAGCTCCTGCAACTTACTCAGTGGCATGATCGCCTCAGGTCCGGCCTCGCCTACACCCTGCAACCCTCTGGCGGTATTGAAAATTGTCGGTTTGTCGAAAATACCACCGGCAGCATTCCACTTGAGGGACAGATGTGGAATAGGCCCTTTTAGAAGGTCACCGATCTTCCAGCCCTCTGGCGTGATGCCAAATGACGGCATGGAAAGCTTAGGCCATTTAAACTCAAAACCGAAGAAACCTTTGATCTTCTGAATGGCCAGATCGACTGCGTCCCTGGCGGCATTGATGGCATTTGTGATTCCATCTTTTAGCCCCGTAAACCATAATGAAACATTATCGATCGTAGTCTTGATGCCCTCAAATACTCCGGTTACTGTATCAATGGCGATTCCAACGGCATCAAAAGCCGTCTCAACTACAATCTTTATCCCGTCAAAAACGGTTGAGAATGCAGGCGCCAGGTTGTCTTCGATGAACGTCCATACAGCATCGAAGACTGGTTTAAGAATCGTTTCCCATACGGTCCGGATGGTCTCGAAAACCGTTTTAACCGCTTTTTCAATCTTTGGGAACAATTCTTTTACTTTTGGTACCAGCGTGTCTCGGATGAACGCCACGATCTGATCAAATGCAGGTTTTAGCACCGTGTTCCAGATTTCTTTGATTTTATTGAACACGCCAACGATTGTTTCTCGGATGGCCGGCCAATTTTCCTGTACCCATGCGAATATAGATTGAAACGCCGGCATCAGATACAAATTAAATACGTCGATCGCCACTCCGACAACCGTCTTAATAGCGTTAAAGACAGTTTCCAAAGTTAATTTAATTGTCGGCCAGTTAACCTGGACCCAGTCGAATACAGCAGCAAAAGCTGGCATCAGATACTGATTGAAGATATCCACAGCCACTGTCACTACATCCTTGATAACGCCGAAAACGGTGCTCATGGTCGCCTGAATCATCGGCATGTTGAGCAGGACCCAGTCTAAGAATGTTTGGATTATTGGCATTAATGACGTTCCGACATTTGTCGCAACCATGCCAAGACTTGAAGTGACATCATCCATCGTGTCTCCAAACACGACCCCGGATGTCACCGCTTCATCAGACATGACTAGACCTAGTTCATGGGACCGGTCTTTCAGATCCTGGATCCCTTGAGCTCCAGTGGCCAGCATCGGCGCCATTTCAACTCCAGACTTCCCAAAAAGTTCTGTCGCCAGTCTGGCTTTTTCTGTTCCTTCTGGCATCTGTGCCAGTTTCATGATGACTTCATTCATCATCGTTTCTTGATCTTTTAGCTTTCCGGATGAGTCGGTGACAGATACGCCAAGTTGCGCAAAAGATTCGGCGCTCTTTTTGTTGCCACTGGCAGCTCCATCCATTTGAGCAACAAGGGTTTTCATTCCTGTTTGCATCTTGTCGATGCTCATGCCATTCTGACCCATGACGTAATCCCATTCCTGGAATCCCTTTTTCGAAATGCCCATTTTAGACGACATCTTGTCCACGCGGTCAGCAACTCCAGCAGCGTTATTTGCAACTCCTACTAGAGCGGCCCCACCACCTGCAATTGCAGCACCCATGCCAAGCATCGCAGTGCCAGCAACTTTTGCAGCACCGCCAAGCTTAGATCCAAGTCCTTCAGCCTTTTTTTCGGTTTTTGAAATCGAGTCTTCCGCTGAGGAGGAGTCAACAAAAATACTTCCAAACAGTTTAAATAATTCCAATGATCTTCACCTCCTCACCCAATAATGGATTTCACTTTCTTTAAAATATCTTCAACGGAGCGATTGTCATTTTTCGAGGTGGCTTTTGATTGAACCTGAGCTTTAAATGCCTCAAAAGTCATTTGGCTCTGGTAGCTCATTTCACCGCCTGATATCCATCGCTGAAATAGCGCCTCATCCTGCTCTTTCTGGCTAATTCTTTCAATTAAGAGGAGCCCGTCTTCCCAATCAAGGTCAAATACAGGCTCCACTGTGCCGTATCGCTTCAGCAGGAGATCAATGGTGTCTAGGTAGACGCCAATTTCAGCATATTGAAAAAAGGGCCGACACTCTTCAGCCCCGCGAATTCCTTGAAATACTTCATGGAATCGTCAAGTTCCAGATCAAGAAACTTATCTTTCGTCATTCCATCGCCAATGAGATCAGCCATAAGCTCAGCAATCTCTTGTTCAGCGTGATGGTAGTTCTCGGCCATGGAAAGCAGCAGGGACATGCCGACCTCTTCCTCTGTGGTGCCGGATAGCTTAACGCCCATTTTCTTCAGGATCTGGGATCCCTTCCCGAGGTCTCTGGTTTTAAGTTCGCGCATTATGTGGTCTCCTTCGGGTAGTAGATGTCAAACGGTACTTTGTCAGGATCGTCGAAGCTAAAGTTTCCCATGAACTCCGTCTCAACAACACCCTCAGACTTATCCTCGAACGCCAATTCAAGTCCTTTTTCGTTCAATGCGTTAAACACCTGAATAATTACAGGTTTTAAGGATCCTGACAGCGTCCCGACCCAGGTGATATTTCCGATGTAGTCAGTATCTAAAATGTGAGAGCGGCCGGTGATGATGTCATATCCGGAAAGGTCGGCCCCGCCACCTGAAGAGCCGTCAGTTCCAGCGGTCTTATCCGCGATTCCAAGCGCAAAAACCAAGGTGTCTGCCGTAACTTCTACGATGTTTGCACCGATCTTGACCTCCCACGTGTCCAGGACTCCAAGCCCTTTGACGGATCCGCGGACTCCGTCGATCTCGATTTTGCGAATGGCCGGAACAGCAGAAAATGATCCGCCGCCTTTTGTTGCTCCCAGAAGCTTCTTTGCGATAACAGCACTCTCAAAAGTATCGGTTTTCATGTCGAAGTTTTTGAAAAATGCGCCCGCGTCAAGCAGCAGTCGAAGCGGTGTTTTTGATGTAAGTCCATTGATGGTCTTATTTGCGATCATTAATTTATCCTCCTAAAATGGATTTCGAATATAACAGTTTTTCTTCTTAGTGTTTTATCATCAGATTCAACAGTCATGACGTTTGAAAGATACAGCGTGGCTTCCGCGTCTTCCGTAATGAAGTGATAGCAGTCCAGATCCTTCATGACCCTGTCGCTGATTTCATCCACTACTGCTGATGAATCGCCTCTATCCCATACATCGACATCGAGAAAACCAGAGTGCAATCCCTCACGGTACGGAGCGGATGGAAACGAGAACACAATGTATGGATGTAGCGCGTTGTCATCAGCCTTCTCGCTGAAAACGACAGGCGTGATTTCTCGAAGCTTTGCGGTGATTTTCTTTTTTATTGATCTAATCATCGCCAGTGTCCTCCGGGATTCTCGGAGCTTCCTTGTTTAGTTCGGTCAGATACTTGGACTGTATCTCCTGGATCATCGAGATGTTATCCATAACCGTGCTGCGCAGGATCCCTTTTCTGGGATAATCATAGTCTCCAAGCTCCTGATGTGTTCCATACCATGAGTATTTCTTGAAGCCGATTATAAGGTCGTGTTCTTTTTTTCTGGCCCAGTACTCTGCAGCCTTCATCGGGTAACTCTTTTTCAGTTCTCCTGTTCTCGGGATGGTCAAAGATCCTTTTACATAGTCATTTTCGTATAACTCCAGCAGTTTGTTCCCGATCAGTTTGCGTAGGTACTTGCCAACATCTCGATTGGCTGCGTCAATTAGCTCGCCCATCGTAAACTTCACGTGGTCTACATTGGATTGGAACGTGACGTCTCCATTTTTTTTAACCTTCATGCCCGCGCTCGGACGTGGTACTTTAGGTTTGGCCAATGTTTACACCTCCGTACACCACAAGCTCCACCTCGATACCTTTTCTCATGGTACTCAGTACTTTATAGAGCTTCCCGTCGTAGATAACTTCCTGTTCGCCGTCATAGTCGTAGTAATCGGACAGCGTGAAGCGATGCTCCGGCTTAAAGCCTTGCGCCTGCCCTTGGATTGCCTCTGATAGGTACACCCGATCAAGCCGTGCATACACCTCTCTGGATGTCTTGGCCTTGACCATGTCGCCATACTCGTCTACTGTCTCAGTGACTTTCAAGAGGGTTAAAATTTCACTATACATCAGCCTGTCTCCTTGTTGAGTCAAGGCTCATGCTGTCCCGCAGGTCCTCGTAAGCTCTTAAATAGCGGTCTGCCTGGTTTTCAAAATTAAACGACCACCTGCAATATAGCTTCACTGCCTGCAATATCAATGGATCGTAGTCAGACCAGCGAACTCCAACTCGCTCAAGGTCTGATCTGGCAGCATCAATTGTGTCCGCCACCTCGGAATCAAGCGCCGAATGCCTGATCCTCAAATTTTCTTTAACGTTATCAAGCATATCAGCTACTCCTTACCCTTTCTTTGCCGGCGCCTTCTTCGGCACTGTTTTCTTTGGTGCTGGACTCTTATCGGTCGTTTCAGCTTTTTCACCGAAAACGAAAAACTCTTTCGGTTCTTTCTCACACGGCTCTGCAAGACCTTCAGAAATCATGAAATCGATCCGGTCTTTATCCTCAACCTTTATGTACTCACCTTCACAGATCATCTGCTCTGGACTATATCGGTCATAAATGGCACGATTTACTTTCAAAAACATGTTTTCACCTCGATTTGAAAAAATGGGAGGACTTTCGCCCTCCCGCATTGTTAAGCCCCAGTTCCAATGGTGATAAGGACGCCGGCCTTGTCATTTGTCATGGATCCACCAGAAATGACAATACCGGAGATCGTATAGACGTGGGTCTTGATGTCCTTGTCCCGCTCGATGAGCAGGTCCTGCACAACGTTTTCGATGTACTGGCCCGGATCAAGGATCAGCACTTCATTGTCAGCCAGGGAGTCTTCCTGCTTGACCGCTTTGCCCAGGACTACGCCGGACAGATTGTCTGCATAGTTTGGAATAAAAGCCTGTAGTCCATCAGCGCCCTTCATCGGGTAAACCTTTCCCCAGAGAGTAGGGCCATTGACGTAGACATTGGCTTTGGCAACACCCTTGAGCTTGCTCAGGCCATTCAGGAAGTCCGCGATGACCAGAGTCCCAGCGGTGGCAACATTGATCTTATTGGCAGCAGCAAGGTCAGATTTAATCTGGGCTACGATATTGGCGGACCACTTGGAACCGATCCGATCACCGATCTCTTTGACCAGGTAAGCTTCGAAGGCTGGGATAGCCATCTTGCCCAGTCTGTAGGAGTAGTCAACATGCTTGGAGATGTCCTTGCCGGACAGAGTAACGTTGACGAAGGTGTTCTGTTCGTCCGCATTGGCTACGCCTTCAGCCACGTTCGCAGCATCTCCAGCGACGATTGCAGTGTGTTTGACGATGGTCATGACGGTACCAGTGCGCAGGATCTGAACGTCGGCCATCAGGGGGTGGGATTCTTCCATGGTGGAGTAGATCTTGTTCTGCAGCTCTTCAGGGATGACTGCGGCGGTGTTGGCCGTGGTGTGGATGAACGCACGGGTGACGGCATCCATGGCAGTACGCTCTTCAGTGGTCAGGTCCTGCTCAAGCAGATCCTTGATGAAGGCGTTTTTGTAGGTTGCAGACCGCATGACATCCAAGGCTGACTTGCTTTCTTCAGTCGGATCAAACTTCCTGATGGTTACGCCGATACCATGGTTGGCAATGTCGTCGAGCAACTTAGCGCGATCGACATCATCTTTCTCAAGTTTTTCCTTGTCAGCCTTGAGCTTGTCGAATTCGGCTCTCAGTTCGGAAACGTTGGCTTCCGGCTTGGCCAGTTCGGCCTGGATCTCTTTCATTCTTGCGATGATTGCTTCTAAATTCATTATTTTACTCCTTCAAGTTCAATTTCAAGTGACAGTAGTAATGCCTCGCGCTTTTGGCTCTCCTCCATGATCTTTTGGATCTCTCCGTCCACTAAAGACCTCGCGCTAATCTCGGTGCCATCATTGGCAGGGATGGAAACGGCAGACACGTCATAGATTTTCTTGACGCTTTTGTGTGTTATAGTTCTGGTCTCTTTGTTGTACTCATATTCACCAAGTCGGAATCCCCAGCTCATCTTTGTTGTCAACCCGTTTTGAATTTCCTCGTAAAGATCCCTGGCAGATTGTGATTTGGAAAGGTCTGCCATGATTTTCATGCCGTGGTCATCGATCTCAATGGCCAGAGTGCCGTTGGACTGCCGCGCATATACTTTGCCCTCATGGTTGTACTGAAAAATAACATCGCCCATATCTGTTCCGATGAATGTTTCTTTTGAGAACTTTTCGTAGATCGGTCCATCCTCGTCTTCGTAAAGTACATACGGCTGGAATGTCGTTGCATATCCTTCCACATAATTTTCAGATCCGAACCGGTTTTCTTTCTTTGGCATGTCTACGCTGCCAATTGTCCGGAATTGCCGGTTCTCCGTCAGCTTTTCTTTTAATCCCTTGTTCACTGGTTTGTCTCCTCCATAGGTAACGTTGACTTTCCAGAGCATGGAGCTCCGTAAACAATCTTAAGTTTCATCTGGTTCCTCCTCATCATCATCCGGTTGAATAGCGTCCTCATCCGGCGGATCATCACTTGTCATCTCAACAATTGGGATAATGTCTTCCTTTTCGTCTTCCTTCGTTAGCTCGTTGTACTCCACGTACTCTTTCCGGATGAAGCGCTTCTGGCCCTTGCCATCAGGTAACGGTGCCATGTTGAAAATATCCAGGCCCTCGTCGGTCATCAGCATGCCTCTGTCGAAGAGCTGCGTAACCGTGGCCAGCTTCTCCTCGTTGGACAAGTACTGAAGACGGTTTGCCGTCAGGATGATGTTATTCCCATGGGCCCGTTCTCTTTCAGTGAAATGCATGTAGGTGAGAGCGATTGATGTCTTAATCGCGAACGGTTCGATCTTGCCCTCGTAGTAAGCATTCCACTGATCGGACGTAAAGTTGTTTTGGAGTATGTTTTCGTTGCATCCAAAATAGTTGAATGCATTGGATTTTATTTGGGCCATCTGTTCCGCGTCGACCATCCACGGCTTCGACTCAATCGGAGTGACACTCTCCAGCTTATTGTCATACATGATGACTCCACCGCCGGACTCTGTGGTCAGATTCTCTGAGATGAATCGTTTCCTGGTTTCCTCAATGTCGTGTCCTTTTAATGTTTGAGCCAACTTTGCGATGAAGCGTATATGCGCCGACTGCTTGATCCCCTCGACGATCCCTTCATGCTGCGCATGGATCATTGATAGCGTGGAATCCATTGCGCTATTGTCGTCACCAAAGAAATCATCTTTGTACTGGTCCTGGACGATCACGCCGACTCGGTCAAACTCAATCGATGCCCGCCCAGCCCCGAAATGATAAACAAGAAATAGCTTGCCATTGTACTCCTTAAGTTCTGCTGACTGCGGCATGATTGGAAATACACCAGTCACTTTCCCCAGTGAGTCTTCGAGCGGTACCAGGAACGCGGTATTATGCATCTCATAGATCGTGGCCAGTCGCTCCAACATCTGCGGCGTCGTTTGGTATGGATTTGGCTTGTTTTGCAGATTTCTTGCAAGTACTTCGTTTCCGGATCCATTGACTTCCGGTTTTAACTTTCCGCAGTGTCTGGCAAATGTCCGGATGATAGATCTTGTCAGGTCCATCTCATATAACCCGCCCTGATATGTCGTGAACGCCGGGGTATAGCCAGTCAGTGTCTGAAAGTAGGCAGCCGTCTGGGCTTCCTGGGCTTGGGTTGTGTTTTGTTTTGGAAAAAACTTATCGAAAAGTCCCATTAGCTCCCTCCTTAAATTAGGTTCTTGTAGTCTTCCTCGTGGCGCTGTAGCGTGATGTACGCGTTCAGCAGTGATATTGCTCCATCGATTCTTAAAAGCTTGCTACGGCCCTTCACGGGGTCTACGTTGGCATTGTTGTCAACCTTGACATTTACGTTGGCCAAACACCAGCGCAAAATCGGGTTGTCGTTGAAATTAATTAAGTTCTTTCTCAGGTCTGCCTTCAGCGACTTAAGCGGATTTGATCTGGTCTTGTATCCCTGGATAACTTCTTCAACCGACTTCTCGCCAAAATGGCCTTTCCACTGTTTCATCAGGTACTCAGCGCCCCAGGTATCAAAGCCGGACCAGGACATGATGATGTCATTTTTTTCTACGTAAGCCCTGACCCATTCCCATACGTATTCCTGGGACACCTTGTTGCCTGGTACAAGCTGCAGCAGCCCACGTTCCGCCCATTTGAGATACGGAACCTTATCGATGACCGCTTTATCCTCAATATTGTCTTCCGGCAGAAAGTACATCTGATCCACATACATAGTCGGATCATCCGGCATCATGAAAAGGAATGTCACGCATGTTAAGTCAGTTGTGGAGGACATATCAACACCGCCAAGGACATAGTCCGGTTTAAGTTTTGCGATATCAAACTTGGCCGGATTTTCAATGTCTGTTGATGATAGGTAGGCGGTTGTCGCTGTTTCGGGAATGTTGCAGTTCTTTGTCAGGAACATTTTTAGATTCAGATCCGGATTATTTTTCGTCTTTTCCCATTCCTTGAACAACGCATCTTCATTGCGGATCGTTCCAAGACCTGGATTCGCCTTAACTAGTCTGTCCCACTGCCTCCACTCATTGCGATTGTCTAGTTCGTAAATAAAAAAGACCGATTCGTCGTCCCTGAATCCGTCTTCTTTATCAAAATCTCGAATAATGCTGCTGGCTTCTTCGTAGAGGATATCGTAGATGTCTTCTCGAATTGTTCCCGCGGTGGACATGATGAGCGCCAATGGCTGTTCCCGATTACCCATGCCTCGATACATGATGTCGTAAAGCTCCATTCCATTCTTCCATTGGTGTACTTCATCGAACGAACAGAAATGGACGTCCAGGCCGTCGAGCGTATCGCTGTCGGAGGCCAGAGCCTTGAATGTCCCGTCATTAATCAGGCATTCGATCTCGCCAACAAGCGCTTTCAGGATCTTTTTCAGGTGCTTATCCTTTGGGATCATACGTTTAGCGACGCCCCAGATAATCTTTGCCTGATCTTTCTTCGTAGCCACGGCATAACATTCCGGCCCGCCTTCTCCGTCAACCGTTAACATGTACAGGGCGATGCAAGCGGCCAAAAGTGATTTGCCGTTCTTCTTCCCGATGATCAGGATTGCCCGCCTGGTGCGTCTTAAGCCGCTGTTTTTGTACACGATGCCAAAGATGGATGCCACAAAAGCTTTTTCCCAAAGATCCAGAACCACCAGCTGTCCCGCTGTCTTTCCCTTGATGTTTCGGCAGTAATTTTCGATGAAACCAAGCGCGTGATTGCTTTTGACTGGATCAAAATAAACGTCAGAGTCTTTGCGTTCAATATCATCAACCAGTTTTTTCAGCTGCCTTTTGATCTTCATCCCGACACTGTTCGGGTGTTTCAAGATCCACTGGTAATATTCCTTCACCGGATTGTAATCCACCGGGTAGGTTATCATTTTGCCCTCGCGTAGGTCCGAAGATCCATCTCATCAGACGGATCCTTTTTTTCGATCGGTTTTTCCGCCGGCAGCAGGTCGGATAGTTGCTTGATGATCGACTGATAGTTTTTGTTCATGGTGTTGTAGAGTCTTGCAACAGGCCGCTCACGCTCATAAGGTTCAAGCTTCTCAGACTGGGAGAACTCCTCAACAAAACCTTTATCATCAAGGTCCTTTTCCATATCCTCAAGCGTCACACGCATGAAAGCGGCACGATTGATCAAACCGTCGATGATACTTTTGTTTTCTTTGGAGATCTCTTTATAGATCCGGACAAGTCGGTTCTTTTCCGACCTGATCCGTTCTTCTTTTGTTTTCTCAGCCTTAATCGGCACTGCTTTCACCTCCTTAATCAGCTTTTTCAGGATGTGTATATTTACCCTTTTGGGGTAGGGGGGTCACGCGTAAAACCTACGCGTCACAGGTCGGTATGTGCGTCGTGGCTTCGCGCTTAACGCTCGTCCTTTCGTATGGGGGCGTTAGGTGTCGGTGATAAATCTCACGTTACCTTCCTCATCAAACTTTACTCTGGTTGGTGTTCCGAATGTTTTTGTATTATGACAATCAATACAGAGGTATTGCAGGTTATCGTGACATAGAGCGATCCATGGATCCGAATAATTTAATTGATTGAGCTCAATGATATGGTCAACGATATAGCCAAGCTTATCCTTGCACATCTCACATAGCCCGCCATCTATAGCTACACGATGTCCGATGTATGAAGCCCTGCACGCCTTCCATGCCTTAGTCCTGTAGAACCTTGAGTCAATGGATCTAGCCATCCTGCTCCACCGCCCCATGACTATTGCGCCTGTACCGCCTGGCACTCATGCATTGCTCACTGCCCTCATAGGGATTACATTCCTTAGCCTTGTGTCTGCCATCCATAGGACAGGTTACATATCTGCCAGCCTTAATGGTGACGATATAAATGCTGAACTCACAGCCACAGACAGGGCATGTGTAATGCTTATAGTCTTTATCACTCATCGTCGTCTTCTCCTCTGGTAGTTATAATAACGCCCCTTAGACTTACCAAGGTGTTCGTATTCTTCAGCACTAAGCAGCCGTTCACAACAGTCCCTGAAGTCCTGGCTGCGTGGTAGCTTACCCTGCTTAATCAGGCTTATCAGCTTAAGACATCCCTTCTCTGATCCGAGATGAGCATGCCGGTCTTTTCCAACTCTATAAACGACCCATGTCTGAGACTCTCCGTCCCAGATATGTCGGAATGTCACAATCATCAATCCTTTTTCATGAAATGCAAAAGCACCCGATTGCTCAGGTGCTTTAAGAAAAGGAGGGGGGAACCATTCATTCGTGCGGGGCTTGATAAGGAGGTGTATGTCTGCGTTACTGCCCAATAACATAATATCATTGTTCGAGTTGTGTTTGTTTGTGTTCTTTCAGGATCTCATCAAATCCCTGAAGAGCCATACCGTGAAGCCGACAAGTCCAGTAATAGTCATAGCTCATTTCAACCGATATCAGTGTGAACGGCTTGCCGGCTATGTAGTGCTTGAAAAGGATCTTCCTCAGTGTCTGGTCCTGCATCTGGTTGATGAAGGTCAATGCCTCCGCCTTTAACCTGCACGCCTCGTCAATGGCCGCGTTGAGCTTGTTCTCCCACATAATCAATCCATCCATGTGACCGGCCAGCTTGTCCGGATCCGGTGACCCCATGGGCATACCGGACATCTGTGGTGTTATCCTCTCCATGCCGGTCCGCACCTTTAGAATCTCGTCCTGATAGTCCTTGATCTGTTCGTCAATGTCTATCAGCTGTCTTAAATATTCCTTTGCCGTCATTTACTCCCCCTTATAACCCCACAGTTCCAGCATTGCATTTGATGTTTTTTCATCCAGTTGTAGAACCGCCTGTTTGATCGGTTTTAGCCCAATATCTTTTCGGATCAGGTTTATCAGCTTTTCAATCTCATCGCCAGCCAGCTTCTGGTATACTCCCCGTTCTTTTGACGTTCCCGTCGATGTGCTTAACTTAGAAATAGCAAGATCAACCACCGGCATCTGATCAGATACTTCTTGCGAGCAGAAAAGCTGTGCCGCCGCTGTATGGCTCGTCATCTCGTAATAGGCCTGCTGGTCAAACTCACCACAGTCGGATGCTTTGCCATATAGCTTCCAGTATGCGGCAATTGCCGCCGTGTAAGTTCTGATTTTTCCTTCGTAAAGAATGCATTTCCAGTTCTCATTGTTGTAAAACATCTACTCATCCCCCTCATTCCAGGCTAATCGACTTAGGTCTATCTTGTCCTGGCAGCTCTCACAGACTTCACACTGTTCCACCACTAAACCGCCATATCTATGACAGTGCTTCATTTTGCGATATCGCTGAAGTTCTGTGTGGTAGTGCAAGTGCGCTTCTTCCCGATCTCGGCTCTCCGTAGTCATATCAGGATTGGCCAACCGGATTTTGCAGGTTTCTATGACTTCTTCAAGGCTTCTCACTTTGCACCTCCTGGACACTGGCCGGCTTCATGAAAATCAGCCAATGGGTATTTTTGTTTCGTCCTCGCTTCTCTCCAAGTAATGGTTCCGCCTGGAAGATCTCCAATATATCGCGGAGTGGTATTTGAATCTCTGACCATTTGAAAATCATCAGGCCGTCGTCATCTAGCACTCTCATGCACTCGTTAAATCCATCTCTTAGGGTATCTTCCCAATCTTCTTCGAGTCGTCCATATTTGAGCCTCGACCACGATTTATCCCCTGCGTGAATCAAGTGTGGTGGATCGAATACAACTACCTTAAATGAGCCGTCTTCGAATGGGAGATTCGTGAAATCACTGACTGTATTCGGCTTAACAGTTAAGAATCGTCCTGGATAATACTCAAGGTTATCCACTTCTCGAATATCGCAAAACTCAACGTCCGGGTTTTCCTTGTCGAAATAAAACATTTTTCCACCACAGCAGGCATCAAGCACTCTTTTGCTCATTCCTTCACCTCCATCAGTTCTGGATTGTCGTGGATGTTTTCGATGACTTCAATTTCAGAATCTTCAAAAATTCCTAAGTCCCACTCCTGAACAACGAAGGCCGCACGTTCAAACTTGACCTCTCCGATTTCATGGATTCCTCCGTAATATTCATTAAACACTTCCAATGTGCCGTCCTCAACATTACCCCTTGAATGAGTTTCAATGAAGTCGTGGTCAACGGCTACTACATCCCCATCGAATATCCTATTCCCGTTCTTATCATCGTGCCCGGTGTACTGTCCTACTGTTTCCGGGATGACCGGGTATGCCATTCCATCTCTGGCAGAAATCATGTAATCAAGGACGAGGCCGGTAATCCCACATTTGCGATAAAAGTCACCGTAAACCCACTCACCCGTATCAATCCGCTTTCCTCTGAACAAAATTTCCATTATTCCACCTCCGGTAGATTCCACCAGTGAGTGATGTACTTTCTAAATTGTGTATGCCAACCGAGCTGTTCGCTCCAGTACATTTCCTGAAAACTCACAACACCTTTTATCTCAACTCTCGTCAGATATGACTTTTCTTCCTCCGGCTTTTCCTTTGGCCATTTATGCCTAATCAGGTTGTCAACTGTATAATCACGACCATCAGAAATGTCGATTCCAAAGTTCAAAACCTTCATTCCGTTACCTCCGAAAGTTTTTGATTGTCTTGCTCATAGATCCTCATGAAATCATCCAAAGTCATAACTACTACCCAAGGGGAGTTATTCTTCCTGTGCACAACAACCGGTATAGATCCTGCCTTTGCATCAGCTTTTGCTTGTGCCAATGCATCGTATAACCTGAAGGCTTCCGTTCGTTTGCATTCGATGTGAATCCCGGGAAGACCGATAACATCAGCGTCACCATTAGCTCCACAGAATTGCTGACCTCTCCTAGAGTCATAACCAAACTCCCTTAGTTTTAATGCCAGCTCTCTCTCGCCTCGTGCTCCTTTTGTTCTGCTGTTGGTCATTTCAACCTCCGGTTCTTATTCTTGTCTGATCCGATCAGGACCCGATAACCGTGTGTCATCTCACGGATCCGGCTTCCAACCGCCTCGTTGATGGCGATCAGTTCTTCAATGTTTTTTTCGGATGAGATCATCATCGGTTTTCCGCTCGTATAGCTGGCATCGATGATTTCAAAAACTACCGGAATATCTTGCTCCATAGGTTTTCCCTGAAATAGATCATCAATTGCCAGCACGTCACAGTTTTTCAGTTCTGACATGATTCTTCCATACCCTTCCGAATCAAACCGATTCTGACGAAGGAGATTGATTAGCTCGACGTACTTTAGAATGCTGACCTTGACCCCACTCTCCATGAGTTCCCTTGCGGTTGCCCTTAAGATATGTGTTTTTCCTGTTCCAGACTGTCCAAGCATCGCCATGCTTTTATTCGGATACTCCTTTATGAACTGTTTGGCAGTCGAGTACATTTTCTTTGCCATTTCGGTCGTTACTTCAAAACTGTCAAATGTCATTTTTCCACCGGAGAAGCCGCTTTCTTCCATTCGCTTTTCTGACTGTGTCATGGCCACGCAGGGACAGCGCGTCACAACCAGCGGCAATTCACCGAAGTTTCCTTTTCCATTGGTTGGCACCCAGCCGGTGCCCTTGCATCTGCTGCAGTTCGGGTCCATTTATATCTCCTCCTCTTTAAGCCTATTTCTAAGCTCCAGCTCATTTGGTTTCCAGATAGTGTCACCAGTCATTTCATTCGGCTGCCAGTCATCTCCTAAAAAGTCCAGGATGCCGCCATTGAAAAAAGTGGATCCATATTTTATAAACTTCTTATCAGTTTTCAGAATGGCGATCTCTTCTTTGTATCGCTCGACTGCCAGAAGTACTTTGTCATACCCATACTCTTGGATGAGTAAAGGGATCTTCTTCATTGCTTGGGCAGTTCCTTTTTTATTTGGATATGCTTTCCAAATGGCTGCTGTTTCCTCCGAAAAATGGGCATTATTTACTTTCTTTTCCTTCTTATCCTTATTTCCCTTATTATCTTTATTGTTTGTGTCACTCTGCTGTCCTTCTGCTGTCCCTTTGTTGTCACTCTGCTGTCCTTCTGCTGTCCTTCTGCTGTCACTTTCATCTTCCCCGTACTGATAGAACGCCCAATTAGCAACGGTTATAACGCTAAATTTGTTGTTACTTTTAATGCTTATGTTGCCTAACTTTTCGAGTGCTTTCAGACGCTTCCAAAGTGACGTCCCCTTCATCTTCAATTCTTCAGAAGCAGCGTTTCGGCCAGTGACAAATTCACCTGGTTTAAGCTCTACAATCTGATTCCCAATAACCACTTGACGATCTTTGTAGGATGCCCGTACAAGGCACCATATCCAGATTTTCAGGAGGCTTTCATTTTCCCAAACTGCACTTTTAGTAATTTTTCTGTGCAAATATATATAGTCGGATAAGTTGCTTATGATAGATGGCCTCCTTTCAGGGGAAGGATTGCAAAGCCTTCCCCCAGGTATTTCAGGTGACATATGATAAGCAGCCGAAGCCACATCATCAATTAAGCCAATATGATAAAGCCACCAAATCCCTGCAGCTTATCTTCTAAGAAAGAGGCGATATCCAAGATACACTGGTTTTTCCATGCTCCGCCGTCTGCTTCAAATAAAGCGCACGATGGTCCTTCTTTAATGCGAAATACAAACTCAGATTCTGGCTGAGATAACTCTGTGAAAGTGCGGAACGGTTTGAGTTTGACCGTCTTAGGAACTGACATATTCGCAATGGTGGTAATCCCGGTCCTGATTGCAACGGATTGAGAAACCCCGTCATCAACAGATGTCTTAATAGCTGATTCCTCGATGCATCCACTGATCTTAAGCAGTGTGTCACGGTCTTCAGTCGGAACAAACCTTGCCTGAAGCGCAATATTGAAAGATTCTGTATCATAATAAGATCCGTAGTTGATGGTTGATGGAACCATCGCCTTGGCTTTTAGCCAGTGATCGCGTCTTTGGAACTTGTCCAGCGTTCCATAAACAGACACGGTGTCATAGTCTTCGACATGAATGATCTTTTGTGAGTCTGTATCAATGTTAGTCTTGATATATTCAATTACTGATGTAAGTGTAGATGTTTTGATCGCTTCTGGACGATCCGGAAGCACTCGGCTAAACTCCTTAGAAACATAAACGTTATTTGAAGCATCCGTGAAAGTCTTTTTCTCTTCAAAACCAAGGTTAACCAGGTATTCTATCGCTTGTTTTAATTCCATTTTTAGCTCTCCTTATTTGTATAGTGCTCTGACATTAGAGGCAGTATCTTCTTTGATCTCTCCAGTTTCAATATCAACCACTTCGCCACCGTTGACCCGCATAACCTGCTGACCAGGAACTTGATTCTTATATTCAGCAGCCAAGAATCCACCCCGACCATCCATGCCCATCAAAAGCTTAGTCATGGCATCCTTGGACGGGACAAGTTTTGAGCTGGTTGAAATAGTGACTATGGAGATATCTCGTGCTTCGTCTGTCACAAACTTGATCTTCATGGTTAGTTCTCTCGGCTTTTTATAGTCGCTGTTAGGATCCTGAAGATTGGACAACACCTTTTCCAGCTCCAAATTGAATTTCTCTTGAAGCGCCCCATCGGCGAACGTGTTTAAGTCAATTGAATTACTCATTAAATTCTCCTTTTTAAAGTGTGATAGATAATCCCTTATCTGCTACCCATACATGGCAGCCGCTGATCTCTTGCATCTGCCGCTTGAAGCTCTCCATATCGGAGTTACTATCTGAGAGATGGATCAGTACAATGTTCTTGATCCACTCGATGCCAGAGGCTTTGACGGCTTCCAGGGTCTTCCCGATGCTCATGTGTGACTTAACTACCCTCTGAGCAAGCCAGGCGTTCGTTTTACCGCTCTCTACATCTCTGACTAGAATATCCTTGTCATAGTTCGCCTCAATCATCCAGTGATTAACACCTCTGATCTCGTAAGGTAGGATGTAAGTGTCTGTCGCAAAGAGAAGGCTTCCCATCTCAGGATGGCTGATCAGATAGCTTACGATGGGTACATCATGTTTTGCTGGTAATGGTATGACCTTGAATCTGCCTACCCAGAAAGCCTTGTCGGTCTCCACATCAAATGCGAATGGGCTGTTTATATTTTTAGCTTCAAAGGTTTCCCTTGGGGCAAATACCTTAACTCCGAATGACTGTAGATCCCGGATGCTTCTTGAATGGTCATTATGGCTATGAGTTACTAAACAGCCTCTCACCTTGCGGAAGCTCCAGTCGAGTTCTTTCTTAATCTCCTTAACCGGCACTCCACATTCCAAAATTAGGACTTCTTCATCATTTTCCAGGAAGTAGCAGTTCCCTTGGCTGCTACTTCCCAATACTTTGAGTTTCATCATTAGAACGGGAGATCCGATTCATCGAACTCTGGGAGCTGTTCAGCTGGATTTGGCCTTACATCCGCTCCGCTTGCAGCAGTCTTTGTGGCTTTCTTTGGTGGATCTGCCTTTTCTTCCTGAATGGCTCTTACATCGATAACTTTCTTTTCTTCCCGGTCTTCTGCTTCAATCACCTGGTAGGTAGCAGTTACCAAATCTGTCGGCTCTTCGTCGATCATCATAAGCGAGCTGTCATCACTGGTGCTGTAGTATGTTTTGCAGGCCCTGTTAATGACTGACTTCTTGGCCATTTCTTCAGGGAAGTTCCTGTGAGCTGGTGAATCTCCCTTTTGCTGTCCCTGATTCCAGGCAGCTCTTACCTGGTCCATTGTCATGACCTCTGTATGGAGGATCCCTTCCGCACCGATTACGATGGCAAATGCTCCTTGCAGTTTCTTCACGTTGATATTCTGGAACTTAGGCACATACTTGGTGACTTTCATGGATCCGGACTCAATGTCGTATTCATACTCGAATTCATCGCCATCATAGATAGCGTAGGCCTTTACGTCCTTGACCTCAGGGAGTCGCTTTGTAATTGCAATGGTCCCAAGGTAGCTCCTGGATAGTGTGAGCTGATCTCCATAAGCGATAAAGTAGCACTGATTCTTGGCCGGATTTAAGCCCTGGATAGCCATGTTGAAAAGAGCTTGTGTAATCGAATTTGGATCGCATACCTCAAGGACTGGTTTCTTTTCTCTGGTCTGTACACTCTGCAGGATGAGCCATGCCGATTTCAGAGCGTTTTCTGCGCTGTAGTTCGGAGGAATAATGATTGATTTGTTCTCTTCCGCCGTCCTCAACTGACTTAGTACCTTCGATGTAACTGCGATATCCGCTTTTTCTCCAGCCATTACTTTTCTACCTCCTTGAGTTCAATAATAAGTTCTGTTTCGTTGAATTTATCGGTAGCATCTGTCAGTGCCTTAAATGCGTCACTGGCATTTTTTGACGCTCTCTTCATTTCTTCAACTGCCACAGACAATGCTTTGAATGACTCGTTTAACGCATTCGCCGCCTTCTGCACTTCGTCCAATGCTTCCATCTTCGCTGTCGAACGAATAACTAAGTTCATGTTTTTTAAACCTTGCATTATTCCGCCTCCACTCTTAAGTCTTTATCCAGGCTGACATACAAATTTATCAGCTGGCCCTTTGTATCAATAATCTTATTCACTTCCCCGCGTGCATCAATCCAGATGGGAGCTGTCACATTGTAGTACTCATTCAAGGTATTGATGATGTCCAGACCGGCGTTGATCTTCCCGGCGTGGTTTGCGTCTCTGAACGGGACTAGGCTGCCATTTGTGTTGACCATGGCTTCACAGGTTTCGGAGATACCTCCGTTAATCTGGCTCTCGAACAGCTTGAACCGAACCGCTGTAAAGTGGTCATTGATCCTTGATTCCAAGAGCTTGACCTTAGCCTTAATAAACTGCTCAATCACATATTCCAGGTGTTCAGCTCCGTTATACTCTTCAGACTTATTGTTTAACTCCTCCTCCAGCTCCTGGATCCTCTTATCGGCTCGATCGTTGATTCCTGATTTAGCCAATTCTCTGTCGATAACCTCAATCTTCGCATTCAGATTTTTCAGATCATCTTTGAGACTCTGATCTGCTCCGTCATCCGTCAGTGTGCTCATTTCTTCATTGGCTTTTTTGATCTCCTCTTCGACCTTCGTGATGTCTTCAGACTGTGGAATTTCGATATTTTTCGCTTTTTCATATTCCTTCTTGGCTTCTGCTGTAGTCTGTTCGGCTTCATCAATAGCCTTCAAGAGACTGTCAATCTTTGATCTTAGAAGTTCATCCTTTGCCAAAGCCTCTTTTTCCCGATTTCTCAAGTCATCACCTTGGGATTTAATCTCTGTAAGTACTTGAGACTTCTTGCGGTTAAATTCAGCTTCCAAGCTGTCTCTGGTGTGTGCGATATGATCAGCATCATATGGACGGCCGCACGTTGGACACGCTGTGTAATCATCGGAAGGATTAAACACTGTTGTGTACTGATTTTTGTATTGAGTCAGCTTCTCTGAAAGATCGGCCTGGATCCTCTCCAGCTGCCGCTTATTTCGAGAGTAGTCGGATTCACAAGCTGTCAGATCCGACTTTAAGTTTCCAAGGCCCAAGCTTTCTTCGAGCCATTTCTTCTTAACCCCCGCTATAGCGGTTTCCTGCCTCTCTGTAGCGTTTCGCTTCGCCTTGAGCAATTCCCCCTCTAAGGTGTATATCCGCTGCTTGATGCTTAATCTCTGGTCGTCCAGGCTGGTTCTGTACTTAAGCCCCTGATTGATGTCAAAAATCCTGTCCTGGAGCTTCTTCTTTTCCTTTAGCAACTCCTTCTCCGGGATCGGATCAATCTTTGAGAGCTGCACTTCTTTGATTCGTTCCGGGATGATCTTCATATCATCGTTAAGTCGGCTTTTGATCTGCTTTGTGATCTTTAACAGGTCATCAATCGAGTGCTTTTCAAGCTGAGACGTGAGCATTTCAAGCTCTTCAGGATTGGAGTTGATGACATCCTGGTCAGATACTTCTCCAAGCACCTTCAACAGGATTTCCCGCCTCTCCTTCCATCCCTGGGCCATAGAAAACTGCATCGGATTAGTCAGCAACATAAATGCTTTCTCATCAACCAATTCCTGGATCCTAGATTTGTACTCCGTCATTGTGACTGGCACTCCGTTTACTTCGTACTTCGTTTCATGACCGGAGAACTCCTCTAAGCTACTTCCCCTCTTCTTTACCCATTTTTCCTTCAGTGTCTTGCTCAAGCTGAGCTCGATTCCGTTTATCTCCAACTTCGCCTCGACACGATGCTCCAAGTGGTGGATCGGATTTCCGTTCTCATCATTGGTTTTCAGGGAAAAACTGGATTCATTTGCTGAGTTTTTATCGAAGAGAAGCCATGAGAATGCGTCAAAGAGAGTGGTTTTTCCGGCTCCGTTATCTCCATAAACATTTGTAACTTTTCCAAAGTTGGCGTGAAGGGATCGCACTCCCTTGAAGTTGGTCAGATCCATGCTGACAAGTGTAATATTTTTGAACATATGCTATAATCTCCTTAAGATTAAGTCGGGGCCTTTCAAAGGCTCTTTTTTTATTCGCTGATACTCACAGTGCATATAGAGTCCACTGCAATCCATCGCATAACCTCACCAGACTTTACCTTGATCCAGTGCTGCGTGCTTCCAGGCCAATCTAGCAGTGTAATCACTGATTCAGCAGCTTCGCCTTCCAGTCTGGTTTCCTTGCCATCCAACGTGTTGATTGTTACGGTCATGCTATCCCTCCCGGAGCTCAAAGCATTTCGGCTGATCTACGCAGTGCGCGCCGGTGCATTCACTACACATCAGGATCTTCGTTCCGCAACCTTTGCACTTGAGTCTGCCGCGCTTTTTCAGTAGCTTTTCTTTTGTGATCTCATATTTTGCTTCCTTCCCGCAGTGCGGGCACTCCTCTAAGATCTCCATCTCCGCATCTGACCACACCAGCAGCCATGACGGTTCAACGTTGAGTGCGTTGGCTAACATGATGATGGTGTAAAGATTCATTTTCACTGCACGTTTCTCGTAGTGGTCAACCAGCGCCACGGCCAATCCTGCACGTTCAGCCAGTTCCTTTTTGCTCAATCCCCACTGTTTACGGTAGGATTTGATGTTTTTACCTGTCTGTTTTTCGTCAAACTGTATATTCATCTGTTTGCCTCCTTGATAATCCGAACCTCTCCATTTCTCCTCCAGCTTCAGCAGATTGTCTACCAAGGTATTCACCAGATAAGTTCTGACATCTTCACTCTTTAGTTCCGTTTCAAGCGCTCTCATGAGCACGTCCTTAATTTCGTTTTTCATTTTTTTATGCCTCCTTGTGTGAATTTGTATTGGTTACGCCTCTTCTTATCATTCTTCATCTTCCGGCTTCCACACCAGCAGCCAGGACGGTTCAACGTTGAGGGCGTTGGCGATGTTTGTGATTCCCGAGAGGCTAGGATCGGCGTTTCCGCACTCAAGAATAGATATGGCTTGCTGTGAGCAGCCAATCGCATTAGCAAGATCAGCACGCGTCATTCCCTGCTGCTCCCGGTAGTGTTTGATCTTCTTTCCGGTTTCATTTGCATCAAACTGTAGCTTCATTTCTTTCCTCCTTCATTCCCATTTAAATTTTTCATGCCATTCCTCACCCGGTTTGAGTGCTTCAAATGCGTTCTTACATATCTCTGCATCTTCCCTTTCGCGATGCCCAGGACGTATATCGATCCCGGCTTGACAGCAGCAGTAGCTGTCAAAGTCTTTCAAATGCTTGCATTTACTGCACTGGAAGGCCTTCATTCCTCCTCATCCCCATCCCCATCTACCTGGGCCTGAATGATTACTTGTGCTAGATCTGCGATGAAGCGATCCGATGTCAACAGTTCCGGGTTGAAATAGAAATCAATGTCATCAACGTATCCTGATATAGTTCCGTCCGATCCGATCCCCAAGTGCCAATCGAGCCCGGACATATCCAGCATCCCGTGTATCAGTTTAAAAAGTTCCATCAGATCATCCCCATTGAAAAGCCGATCCCGTAGAAAACGATGTACGGCAGTGCGATGAGCAGCAGTCCCAGCAGCAGTCCTAAAATTCCATCATCTTTTCTTTGTTCATTGTTTTTTTCAGGCATTTTACATACCTCCTTAAGTTGGTTATTTCTGTAGTGCCTCCCTGCTATAATCGGGTTAAAGGCTGGATCAAAGAAGTAGTTACAGAGGAATAAAGGATGACTTCTCAGGAATAGTCCGATTTCCGTTCGTTATCTCCTCAAGAATTGATTTCTTTATAAAAGCCGTTATTCTTTTTTCAAGTTCCTCAGCTTGCACCGGGAGAATCCCTACCACTGACCTGGCATCATTGAGGGAAATAATACCCAGATCTACTAGCTTCTTTATCTCCTCAGCTTGCACCTGGGGGGCTCCTTTCAGCTCTGCGACCTGCTTCTCAAGGTTCTGAACTCGGATCTTGAGCAACTGCAGCTCCGTCGGATCCTCTTTTACTTTTTTTCTAAACATTTGCTTTATCTCCTTTCAGTCTTTAATGATCTTCTCGTTCAATCACTGGCAAAATGTTGTTGTTCTTCAGAAGCCCATACAGGAAGATCCTGCCCTTCTGGGTCCATTTCGTGATCATCCTTACATCCGCACGTCCGTCAGTGTGTGTGATTTGTACGGTTTCGGAATGTGTATAACCTTTGTCCTGGTGCTTCGAGTACATTAACCACTGCTCGGATTGCTTGTACTGTACTCCCAGGTTCTTCAACGTCCGGTTCATTTCCTGACCGCTCATGCCATAGTCCTTAGCGATCTGGCTGATAGTGACCAGCCCTTTGTTTTTCAGTATGTCGTCATAGTAATCGGCCTTTGGCTTTAGCTCTGAAATTTGCTGGTCTTTGATCTTGGTTTCAAGTTGCAACTGGTTGATTGTCTGGTCAGCGATCCGGAGCGCCCTGGCCATGATTTTCTCTGGTGAATTAAGCTCCATCTCCATTCGATTAAATGCGTCGATAAAGTTGAGTTTGAAGGTCAATGCCTTCGATCCGGTGAACCCCATGGCTAGCAGACTGAAGCCATCCCGGTTCATGTAGTACATCCGGTATTGTTGTTTGTTCTGTGCGTGAATATATGTTGATTCTTGGAATAGGGTTGCTGAATTTTCAGCAGACCCCCTGATTTCATCAATCGCCTGCAATACGTTTCGGTGATCCTTCCCAAACTGTTCAGCTACGATCAGCGACGATGTCACCGCCTGGTCGTTTTTGATAATCGTTAATTCGTTCATCTTTCCTCCTACCACCGTAGTGTGATTCTGATAGTGTTGTCTTTCTTGAGCATGAATGTTACTGATTCGTGATCCTCGGAGATCCGCCGCCAGCTCCATGGCCAAAGGCCGTAAAACTTGAGCAGCATATGGTCCCGTTCCTGCTTGGTTAGTTGTTCAAACATCCGACCAGCTCCCCGGTCTGCTGATCCTCGTAGATATCCACGCCTGCATTAAAGTCTGATCCGACATACCGGATATGCTTTTTCAGTAGCTCCGCTTGGTCGATGATCTCGATATCGAGCGCCCGATCGTAGCAGTCAACACACATTTTCATTAGTTACCGTCCTCCTTATCGCCTCTTTGGTAGTACTCTTCGCGGAACTCCTCCACGATGTGCCTGAGTGTTGTCCATCCCTTTCCGGTCTTTCTAGCCTTTAACCTCTTGGCTGCGATCTCACGCCGTACAAGGTCTTTCGATATGCCACAGTAGTCTGCGATCTCCTGTAGCCGCATCAGATCACTGTTCATTTTCCAACCTCCTTTTTACGGTTTTCCGTATTTTTTGACGAAAAAAATTTCGTTTATTGCAGTGTCTGGGAGACCAAAAAGTTTCATAGCTCGGTCAATTTCCACCGTATCAAACGGTACTCGATTGCCAAGACGGTCATACAATGATGTTGCGGAGATACCTATCTTCTCGGCAAATACCGCTTGGGATCCGCAATGTTCCCGGATCAAGCCCTTCAGCTTACTGAAGTCAAAAACCACGCTCATATCCTCACCTCCTTTTTACGGTTTTCCGTATTTCTATGGTAGCTTGATTCATTCTAGTTTGTCAACGGTTTTCTTAATATTTTATTCGGTTTTCTTTATTTTGTATTCTCAATGTGCTATATTTGCGTTGAGAGGTGAGAATAAAATGGAAATCAAAGATAGGCTTAAAATAGCGCTTGAAGAAAAAAACATGAAGCCGACAGAACTGGCCCAAGCCACGAACATAACAGCTTCATCAATAAGTGATTGGTTAAATGGAAAGTATATGCCAAAGGCTGACAAGATCTTTGTCATGGCAGAGGTTCTAGGTGTAAGTCCAGCCTGGTTAATGGGAAAAGATGTCCCACAAGCTTGGAGCTCAAATCCATACAGTCTAATACAAGAGTATATAAAAGATCTGGTTGATCGAGGACGGATCACTGACATTGATTCCATACCGTCATCCATTTTGATTAAACTAAACGAACTAAATACAAAGTGTATGATCGAGTTCATTCAATCTGAAATTCGGAAGTGAGTCGATCCAGCTCATTATATAAATCCAGCAACAAATCATAAATTTCATCCACCTGTTCGCCCTCCCATATTCGTACACATGTTCTAATTCAATTGTAGGTGGTCTAAAATTTTATTTCAAGGAGTTTATTTTGCGGCTAAGTATTGTCCTAACAACGTTGTAATGTTTAACTACCACAACTATGTAAGAGGTGAAGAGATGAGTAAATTGAACAAAAAGACCGTCGTTATTCTAGGAATTATCGTTGTTATTGCCGGGATTTCACAACGCGACCTGGCTACAATTCTTTTCGGAGTAGTTATTGCTGTTGGTGGCTATTTTTACTTCAAGCGACGCATAGACCGCCAAAACACAATGGTCTTAGAGAATAAAGCGGAGGATCATGGATCTTGGAAAGACGCGCTATACACAACTTATGTCACTGGGCTGAAATACGATGATCATGATAAGGTTCTAAAAAAGTATATGGGCCTCCCTTACGGCGGCATGACAAAGGGAGAGATCGAAGAAAAAGCAAAGTCTGGCGAACGGGTCTATGAATATTCGAACATCACTATCCCTGTTTCACTTGTACCAGAGCCTAAGAATGAATACGATCCAAATGCTATTGCGGTTAAGCTTGAAGGTAAAAAGACCATTGGCTATATCAAAAGGACAGACACCTTCAATGTCAGAAAATACATCGACAAGAATGTTGTTGCTCAGGTTTTTGGTGGTAGCTTCTATTTTCAGGGGCAGGACGGCAAGGTCAGGAAAATTGAGGAGGAGGCACCTGGAGTCGCTCTAAGATTTTACGAGAGGACATAACTATGAAAATCCGTAAACCAGGCGAAGGGTCCATCTATTACGACGCCAGGAAAGATCGCTGGATCGTAGCCGTCACCGTAGACGGCAAGCAAATCCGTCGGACTGCAAAGGATGAATCTGACACCGTAAACATCCTTCAGGCTTTGCGCCGGAAATACGGGCTGGTCAAATACTCTGGAAATATTTCCCTGGAGGACTGGTATGAGGAGTGGCTTTTTGAAACGAAATACCACACGGTCCGACCACGAACCGTCGCCAGCCACCTTGGGATCCTTAATAACCACATCAGACCGTACGATATCGCAAAGATGCCGATTGCTGAGATCACCAAGATGGACGTGCAAAAGTATTTCAATCAGCTCGCCAAAGACGGACGGTCCAGACAGCGCCTAGAGACCATCAGAGCGCGTCTGACAACGTGCCTGCATGAAGCTGAGGACTATATCGAGAAGAACCCTATGAAGGGCCTGAAGCTTCCTATCGCCCCAGACAACAGCAGGGATTATTCCGGGGATCCTGATTCACTCGCTATGGTCCAGGGCAATGTCTTCACATCACCGCAGCAACAGATCCTTTTGTCTGCCCTGGGCAACAAGTGGGTGACAGACCCGTTAATTCACTTTCTAATGGGTACTGGACTACGGATTGGGGAAGCTCTGGCGCTCACCCGTCTGGACTACGATGGCAGCTCAATCATGGTCAATAAGCAGCTGCAGCGTAATCCAGTTTTCATCGATCACGAGCTTGATCACTATGTTCTGGAGATCGTCGAGACAAAGACAGAAGGATCCGTCCGGCGAATCCCTCTGCCAACAAAGATGAAGGCCTTGATCGACCAGCGAATCCGCGAGATCAAAGCCATGAAAGAACCATATAAGGATCAAGGGCTGCTATTCCCGGATGAGATCGGATCACCCATGGACGACAAGCGCCCCTTGCGCCGCCTGAAAGCCCTCGAGAAAGCAAACGGCTTACCGAATGTAAATATCCATGGGTTGCGCCACACGTACGCCACGCGCTTGCTGGAACTGGGAGAGCCCATCCACTCTATCAGCAAGTTACTCGGCCATAGCTCCATTGAGCTGACTCAGGAGATCTACGCGCACGTCCTGGAATCAATGAAAGAGAAGACTGTGAATCGCCTTGATGCGATCCTGTGATGCATAATTCGGGAGTAATTGGTGAGTAACAGATGACCGATATTCCATCTTTTCACAATGTGGTCTCTCCCTCGAATCCGCTCTAAATCAACATCTATCGTGTTCACTCTTATATCATCATAGAGTCTTTTCAACTCCCGTCATCTCCACCATAAATAAAACCACCAATTGATAAAAAGCATTTTATCGATTGGTGGTTTTATTTTGCCTTGAAATGGCTTGAACAAAAGATTCCCGAGTTTTTAGAGACCTCTAATTTCAATTTTGAGAGTCTTTCTGGTGAAGTGCATGATCAATATGGTCATTTGAATCTATCTATCAAATATGTTTAATTTTAGTTATAATCTTAAATACTTGGAGGTGTAATCGTTTTTTTTAGTGAAATCAACTCACTGATTATCATTGTTACGACCGACATCTGGTTTAAGCTCAATTATATTGATGGAACTTAATACAAGTGAGGATATCATCCTAGATGAAAAATGATAATTATTTTAAAAAAAATTTAATGAAAATGATAACAATACTTTTGATTGGATCCTTTTTATTGCTATTAATAATCATCTTGCTACTGCTCAATGGTACATCAGATAATATTTGGGGTCTGATTACACTTTTAAGTGCTGCTCCAGGAAGTTACTTTTTTGGTTGGAGTATTACCAAGATTCCCGGCATGTTAAAAGCAAACGCAATTCTTGAGGAGAATTTTACGCCCAATTTTGATAAAGAAGATTTAGTATTACATAGTGAATTGAGAATACCTTCTATTGGAACATTCATATATGAACATATCTTATTTGTAATTAATAAATCGTGGTATTATTCTGTGCCCCTTTCGGATGTTGAATGGTTGTTTGTAATTTCGATGAGTTCAAACGTAACAACTGAAGATGTTCTAGTAGTGAATACTGTCAATAAAAAAAGATATTATTTTTCACTCCCAGAAATTAGTAGTTCAGGGAAATATAAGTGGGTTAGCACATCAGAAAACATTAAATACATAGAGTATCTACACGAATATATTTTAGCTAATTATCCAGATATTGATTTGGGGTATTCTTGGGAAAAGGATGTTGTATTTCTGAAGGATAAGACCTTTTTGCGAAAAATATTTGAAAAACTCGCTGGACATGGTAAGCATAAAAAATGGGCGGAGCTTAATCGAAAATATAATTCAATGGCCCCAGAACATGATAAGATGTTGCCACCATTATATTGACAAATAAGAAAAGAATTAATGGGTTGAATTAAATTTTTTGATTCTCAAAAGGATGCAAGTCCAATTCCATACTTGTTATTCCTATAATTATAATACTTACGAGCTCCTTTCCATTTATTAGCCGCCGAAAATGTATTTATTTGGTCAATTTACAAAAGCCCCGGGATTCCTCCGGGGCCAATTTTTTGTACTATTTACCTCTAACAGCTTCACGAAATGCTTTAAAATACCTTTCCGCTTCTGCTGGTTTCAATACGTTGGTTAGCCGAAGTAGGTATACCCCCTCCAGGTACAAGTATTCCGACTTGATCTTTTCTTTACTCTTTGCTCTGAGTAACATTTGATACCTGTTCCACGCATCTTGTTGAGTTTCAAAGACTTCAACAAAGTTTGATGGGATCCCATTTATATCTCTGACACTAGCATCGGTGAAACCTGCTTTACTCACATAACAATTTGGTTTGCCAAGCATCTCATCATGATCCGTTTCCTCTGTGTATTCTTTAGATGATTTAATTGATAAACCTTTGTGCTTAAGAGCCTCCACGATCACGCCAGCATCAATCAACCTAACTGGTTTGTACTCGACATACGATTAATTAAGCAGCCTGTTACCAGCGTTAAAACCACTATAATAACGGGTTAATCACAAAACTTGTGGGATTGATCAAATAGATCAATCCCTCACGCCAACATAACATTTGATAATAGAACGAGCCCCGGGCTATGACTTCAAAGAAATAAGTTTTAACTATACTGACCCCTTAGTTCACACTGCCCCAAAGCACCGCTCGCGGTGCTACCAATAAAAACCAAAATGATGAATTAGCATATAATTCGATTAGCCATTTCTGAAAGCATCATCCATACTGAAGAGATAATTTGTTAATAATAATTTAATATCCTTATGCTTTGTTCAAATTCTTCTTGCTCTTACTAATAAATTCTTAGCTCTTATGGCGTAGTCTTCTCGTCTATAATTTAAATCTATATTCAAAATCAGTTAATCGTGCTATAGTCTGATCAATTTAGTATAACTATTGTTTCAATCTCTGAATATGGGCTGTGATTTGATCAAGGCGGCTTTGTCACTGACCTCCAAGGGTGAGGACAGTCCAGATTTTTATTGAGAAAAACAAAGGCCGCAATCATGTGGTACTGTATGTAATCTCGTCTTGAGATCCCTGGAGAGGTTTTTCGAAAAACACTCGATTAGCTGTTAACCTTGGTGGACAACCTCAAAGTTCAAGTTACGCATTCATATCCTGTGACTACAGCCTAAAAATATAATGAAATCAGGAGGAAAAGAAATGGATTCTAAGTTATTCTCCCGCTTACTAAAAATTCTAATTGCTGTATTTTCAGTGCTATTTGTGAGATACGTTATCCTTATGGAACTTATTTTTTCTCGTAATTATATAGCTGATTATCAACTAGCCTTTGCTCTCCCCGTTTGTATTGTGATCGGATTTTTAGCATTAGCCATCAGCCTCCTCTTATTGATTGCTAAGAACACATAAATTATAGTGGCGAGTTCGTCTAATAGCCTTGAGTGTCGACACGTTTGTGAAGAAATTTCGCCACCGGACGACCTGAAATCAGGTTTGGTGAATAGAGCATACAGGATCTGAATTTCAACAACTTCTTCTGTCAAGCTGACGGCGCCGTTCCATACCTCACAAACAGACTGCACCAGAGGTGGCGGCACTATATCTTCCCTGATTTGATCCCGCATCGAGTCTTCCTTCTGTTATAGCTACTGCACAAATCCAGGGATATGATTCAGGATCCAAGATACAGTATGGCAAATACTTTAACTAAACTTATAATACGAGGAGAGTTATGTATGTCGATTTGTAAAAAGTTCAAAGTTACGATAACTGGAATCCTGATGGCGATGTTATTTAGTTCTTGCAGCTCTTTCTATGAGAATCAAATGGCATTCAATAACCAATCACACCCTGTATTCGATATAGAAAACTTTGATTCCTGCAGTTTTTCAGATAAGTCGGATTTATTCAAATACGATCTTACAGCTTCCATAGATAAGAAAGAGAATAAGAATTTAATAACCTATAAATTAACCATTACTCCGAACACTGACCAGATTATCAATGATGTCACAGTAACCGCCTCACTGGATGAAAGCTGGTCCAACTGGCTGCTGGATAAAAACAGAAATACATTGTTCTTTGGAACTGATAAGAAAAATCCGATCTGGATGGATCGTAACTCCGATTCGTATAGAGGGTTGATTTCGGAGATAGGAAAATATCTGGAAGAAGAAGTTTCATCTGAGCAAATGAAAAATCTATTGGTTCTCCCGATTAAAATCAGGATTAAGTATCAGGATACGATTATAACCGAAACGCTTAAGCCAAATAAAATACTACTCTACGGAAATGAGGAGCAATCCGTTTGATCCCCGATTGATGGCGCAATTGATTCGATACCTTTTAACTATGCAACTGCAAAAATGGAGCAATTATGTAGTAAGGTTCAATCAAACATCCCTACGGTTTGTCCCTCTGTTGTTGCTGACTAACATCAAACTTAGTCAGCTTTTTTAGCGCATTCATCCATACCCTGCCCGGAAATGAACTATCCACCATTCCGGCAGGAAAAACAACAACCAGGTTTATGGTAAAATCAGACCTAAAGGGAGAATCCATTCATACTAAATCCATGAAACCCTCATGATAAGATAGCATGCCCAGCCAATGATCAGCTGCCGAACCTTAATCACAGATGATAGGCACGGGGAATTTGTCCGTAATAACAATAGGAGCGGAGAACGGATATGACATTTTTCAATAACCCCTATGTTCAGATCAGCTTGAGTTCAGTGACAGTATATTTATTTCTCCTTGTCGCCATCCGACTGTTCGGAAAAAAAGAACTTTCTCAGTTATCCGTTATTGATCTGGTCTTTATTCTATTGATCAGCAATTCCGTTCAGAATGCCATGGTTGGTTCAAATTCATCCCTGTCTGGCGGGTTAGTGGCTGCTGGCGCATTGTTTATCACGAACTATGTTTTCAAGCAGTTTCTATATCGTTTCCCAAAATTCAGCAGATTCATCCAGGGTGAGCCACTCATGCTGATCTATCAGGGGAAACTCAATCTTCAGAATTGTGTCAAGGCAAAGCTGACAATGGATGAAATCATGGAAGTACTTCGAGAGCACGGCATCGGAAAAATCGAGGACGTAGACCTTGCCGTACTTGAGGTGGATGGGAACATCAGTGTCCTCTCGAATGGATACCAGACAAAATCAGTTAAGAAAAAGAAAACGAAAGGCCAGGATCAGCTCAAAGGATATTAACCGGTGATTCAGTGATCACTGTTCATTCAGGTGATTTGCTCTATCTGCAGAACAGCTCAACTCGATGAAGGGGAGCTGACAGACAGAAACCCCCTTCGATCAACGGATCGAAGGGGGTTTCTGTCTCTTATGACTCAGCCTCAAAGTCAGCGAGGAATCGTTCCATTTTTGAGCAACTGCCTGACCATGGCTGTAAGACGGGACTTAGCAGCCGCCGCAGCTCTTAATAAACTCCGGATCGTGCTTCAGCTTGCCTGAAGCGTAATCCAGCGCCGCCTGTCTGGGATCGCCGGATACACCCAGAACAACATCGACTCCGGCATTCTTCATCACGTCGACGGCTCCCTGTGCTACCGTTCCGCCAAGTGCAGCCGCCACATGAAGACCCGCCACAAAACTTGGTGGAGTAACGCCTGGCGCGTGGCCGGGATTTTTATGAAGTTCCTCACCGACGATCTTTCCATCCTCCACATCCAGAACCATGTAGTTCTCGCATAATCCAAAATGATCAGAAATGACCTGATCATTGACTGATACTGCAATTCTCATATGTTTTCTCCTTCTCTGACTTCGTCAGTTATTGTTATTTTGACCACCTTCATCCGTCTCAATACAGAGGATGCACTTAAATGGTGTACTCTGTGATTATAAGATATTTTCCGATTTACGTCATCTCCCGTTTGATCTGGTACCCGATCGTTTTAATGTGCTTCTAAGTCACTCCTGTTAGAATGAATCATGATAAACCCCCAGGATTCCAGGGTCCAACTTATTTATTGAGCGCTCTTATGGCCTGACTCTGCCCAGTCTACAGGAGGAATTTTTTTGACGTTAAAGGAAACTTATCAACAAATCCAGCATCGCCTCAGTGGGTTGGACCTGGATTCTGTCTGGTCCAAATTCTCTCTTCATCGATTTGCGCTATATAACGATACAGAAGTTATTCTCGACGGCATCAGCCTGCCAAAAACAGAAGAATTTGTTGGAAATACCGCCATCCGGTTTCAGGGAGATTTTGTTGCAATCTGGTATCTGCCGCAACCGATGGATCCGGACATTCTGACCAGTAAAATTGTGCATGAAATGTTCCATGCCTATCAGGTGGAACAGGGTGAAAGCCGATTTCCCCATGAAATCGAAGCCTTGCTTGGCTATGACTATGACAGTCACTGCATGAGCATCAAATATCGCGAGAATATCCTGCTGGCCCAGTTGTGTGAAACCTTCGATCCACAGCTTTATGCCGAATTCCTGGCACTGAGAGCCGTTCGTGAGCGGGACTTCCCATTTCAGTACCGTTATGACAGTTCCATCGAAGTCGTCGAGGGCAGTGCTCAATATGTCGAGCTTCAAGTTCTGAGACAGCTCAGCCCGATCAAATACGACAAAGAAATCCACCGCCTGATCGCACGGCTGCGTCAGGTGGAACTGCTTCGACCCGTTCGAATCCTCAGTTATGATGTCGGAGCAATAATCATCTGCCTTTGCCATGACAACAACCTGCCGTGCAATCAGACGGTCGGTCCTTGCGACTCGTTCCTTCTGGAAACAGCAGAAGCTGCAATCAGCATCGAGCCCGATGAATCCGTCATTCACTTTCTGGAAGAACATAATCAATGCTTTCGCAGCCGGCTGAATCGTGTGCGACAGAACAGCCCGAAAGTGATGGAAGGTCTCTTTGAGCTGATCGGAGTCAATGTCTATTCCGCGATCTTCCAGGACAATCATATCAGCACCGAATATTTCCTTCAGTATCGCACGGAACAGGGCGAAGCCCAAACTCTGATGGGAAATTACCTGCTGGAAATGAAAGAAAATAAAATCATTCGAATCGTTCAAGAAGATGCCTGAGCTGACCTGACAGTCTCCCCTATCCCAGCCCAACGGGTCAAAGATAGCATGCGGTCGGAAGACAAGCCGATGAATCACCGGTAGATTGCCATTGACTATTCTGTAAACTGGTATAATTGAGATAAGATAAGCATTTTCCACAGACCGGAGGAAGGTGTGCCTTATGGAAGAACCCAGACTGCTTGACGGATTGACGGAAGCTGAAGTCAGTCAGCGGATCAAGGAAGGACGAGTTAATTCCTATGTTCGAAAGACAAGCCGGACATACTCCGACATCATCTGTTCCAACGTCCTGACCAGGTTCAATGCGGTACTTGGCGGTCTGTTTCTTATTGTTATTTTCCTGGGAGCAATCAATGACGCCTTGTTTGGACTATTGATGATCATTAACAGTCTGATCGGTATTATCCAGGAGATCCGCGCCAAAAGGACCCTGGATAACCTGGCTCTGATCAGTTCACCCAAAGCAAAAGTTATCCGGGAAGGCAGACAGCTTGAAATTCCTTACGATCAGGTGGTCCAGGACGACCTGCTGGTACTGTATCCCGGTGATCAGGTGGTAGTCGATGGGATCATTGTTGCGGAAGAAGGGCTTGAAATTGATGAATCCGTCCTGACCGGAGAATCCATTCCCATTGCGAAAGACGCGGGAGATGAACTTCTGTCCGGTAGTCATGCCGTTGCGGGAACAGGAAGGTATCGATCAGTCAGGGTAGGGTCCCAGGCCTATGCCCAGGAACTGGCCGACAAGGCCAGAAAGTTCCGCCTGTCAAAGTCCGAGCTCCGCGAAGGGATTGATCAGCTGCTGCGCTGGATCTTCCGGGCGATCATTCCGGTTGCCCTGCTGTTGTTTTACAGCCAGGTGCGAGCCGGGCTGTCGACTCATGACATCTACATCGGGACTATTGCTGGAATCGTAGGCATCATTCCCCAGGGACTGGTTCTGGTCACCAGCATGGCCCTGGCTGTCAGCGTGATCAATCTGGGAAGACAACGGGTGCTGGTTCAGGAATTGCCGGCTGTTGAAATTCTGGCAAGGGTTGATGTTCTTTGCGTAGACAAAACCGGAACTCTGACAGACGGAACGATTCAGACCTGCAAAGTCATTGAACTGGAATCAGGATATGATATCCCGACGGTTCTTGGTGCCTTTTGCGGTGCCGTTGGTGCTAAAAATTCAACCATCGCCGCGATCGAAGCAAATTATCCAGACCCCCACTGGACCGTTGCCGGGACCGTTCCCTTTTCATCCGACCGCAAATGGAGTTCTGCAAGTTTTAAAGACCACGGCCACTGGATTCTGGGGGCACCGGAAATCCTGATGACTGACAGCCATCCATCGGATCAAACTGCTGCGCTTTATGAAGAATTTGCGCAAAAAGGCTATCGCGTGCTGATGCTGGCTCGGAGCCATAAACCTCCTACTCAAAGGAGATTGCCCGCTCCGATTCAACCGGTTGGCCTGGTGCTTCTGGAAGAAAAAGTCAGAGATGATGTCGCGGCTTCAATGAATTTTTTCAAGAAACAGGGCGTCGCAATAAAAGTCATTTCCGGAGATAATCCCCTCACCGCGCTGAGCGTGGCCCGGCGAGCCGGTATTGCCAACGGAGGCAGCGCCTATGACGTGAGATCCCTGCCCGATGATGACGACGCCGTAGCTCAAATCATGGAGACCTACGAGGTATTTGGCCGGGTAACGCCGGAACAGAAGCAGCGAATGGTGAAGGCGCTTCAGACCCGCGGACATGTCGTTGCCATGACCGGAGACGGCGTCAATGATGTGCTGGCCCTGAAAGACGCAGACCTCGGCTTGGCGGTTGGATCCGGAGTGGCAGCAACCAAATCCGTGGCCAGGATCATTCTGCTGGACGGCAAATTCGCAACGCTGCCAAAAATCGTCGCGGAAGGCAGACGTCTGATCGCCAATATCGAGCGGGTGGCAAACCTGTATCTGGTCAAAACCATGTGTGTCATGATCCTGAACCTGGTCACCTTAATTGCCGGACTGCCCTATCCGTTCCTGCCAAGACATCTCTCCCTGGTCAGCGAGGTCACGATCGGCATTCCCTCCTTCTTTCTCGCACTGGCACCTAACACCAGACGATATCAGCCAGGCTTCATAGGCAGAATCCTAAGGTTTGTCCTGCCCATCGGATCCATCGCCGGCATTTTTACCCTAGCCAGCTTCTATTTGGCCCTTCAAGGTGGCACCCCGCTGGAAGAAGCCCGAACGGCAGCCACCCTGACACTGCTCCTGATCAGCATGTGGGTGCTTCTCCTCCTGGCTCATCCGCTGACCCGGAAGAAGACGGCCCTCATTATCGGCATGAATTTCCTGCTGCTCTGTGTCTTTCTCATTCCCTTCTCCAGAAGCTTCTTTGCCTTGAATATGCCCCCTTTGATCATTGCCGCTCGTTCCCTGATTATGACCGCAGGATCAATCCTGGCTATTGAAGTTTACTGGAGACTTCGATTGAAAGACATCATCAATCCGTGACCCGGACAATCGAACAATCCGTGACCCGGACAATCGAACAACCCTTGTTCTTTCAAAATAAAATGCCAAACCGAACTTCCTGAAACAGCGTTCCAGGAAGTTCGGTTTTTTCCATGTTTCTAGGTTGACCAGCATGATCTGCTGTAGTCTTTCAGTCCCAGACAATCACGAATCGATCAGGCCAACGATCAATGATACGGGCGCAATCAGTCCGATCAAAGGAGAACCTCGCAGCCAGTCAAAGATACGGAAGACAATGTTCACGACAGTCTTCCGAAAGCCAGCAAATAAAACTGCAGAAAATGGGAGCAGTTCATTTTAATATTCAGCGCAACTGATAACCAGATCAATTTAAATTATTAGTTGACAAATATTTCTCCTATATGTAATGTTATAAGAACAATACCAAAGAGATGAATTCGTAAATCATCATTCCATCTGATATATACATCAGATCTTTCCTGCTCCTTCAGATAAAAAACCAACTGTCGTGAAAGGACTAAATTATGGCTCATCATTTCCCAAAGATTCAATACTCACTCATTGCCGTCACATTGGTGATCGTCCTTCTTTCTTTTCTCACGAATAACATCCGCGCAGGAAGCTATTCATGGCTTGCGGTTGCCATTCTGTTGCTTATGAACGGCTTAATGAGCTTTTACAGGAAACATCGGGCAGAAGTATTTATCTATTTACTCATCGCAACTGCTTTCACTTTTCTATTCATAAGGTTCTAGCAACGACGAAGGAATCATGCGATGAGACTGTAATGTTGTGAGACAGTATTTTGATAAGGCAAACATGATGGATCTGAACCATTGAGACGGCTCTGTAAGGGCAATCTCAGTGGTTTCTTGATTTTGGGACGAATTCAGCTCCCACGATGTTGCAGTTAGATCCCACCAGGTTCAGCTCAGACTTTCAGAGATCACAATTATTTCCGCATAAGAGGGAATCCGACCTGTCAGGTGAGCCATGATTTGCTATGATTAAGGTAATATCATGATGATTCATTGAAAGGAAGACCTATGAAGAAAGATGACTCATATTATTCCGGGCTGGTGCTCCTGGCAGCTGTTCTGTGGGGCACCACGGGAACGACCCAGGCTTTTGCCCCTGCCGGGGCCTCTTCGCTGTCCATCGGTGCCGTCCGCCTGATGGTGGGCGCCGCCGCTTTAATCCTGGCGGCCTCTTTCAAAGGTTCCATGAAGGACAGGAGGCTGTGGCTCAACCGCTTCACCCTGCTGGCCGCAGTCTCTGTGGCTGCCTACCAGCTGCTCTTCTTTGCCGGTGTCAGGAATACCGGAGTCGCCACCGGCACCATTGTGACCATCGGAAGCGCTCCGATCTTTGCCGGTCTGGCTTCTCTGCTGTTTAAACGAACAAATCCAGGCCTGTTATGGCTGGCGGCTACCCTGATGTCTGTGATCGGGTGTGTGCTTCTGGTAACTGGAGGGCAGGCAATGGAAGTCAACGCATCTGGGGTTCTGCTGAATCTGGGTGCCGGATTTGCCTATGCCATGTATTCCGCCATGTCGAAAGAGCTCCTGAAAAACTATTCAGCCGTGACGGTCACCGGAACTGTATTTGCCATAGGTTCCCTCCTGCTCCTCCCGGTGCTGATAACCTCCGACCCATCCTGGCTGGTTTCGCTGCGCGGACTTGCCACCGCGCTTCACCTTGGCTTGCTGGCTACCGCGCTGCCCTATCTGCTCTACACAATGGCTCTGGCAAGAATTCCATTTCCCAAGGCAGTCACCCTGACACTGGCAGAACCGGTAACTGCCGCACTCCTAGGTCTGCTGGTTCTGCAGGAACATCTCCCCCCGATCAGTCTCCTGGGCATGGGATTTGTTTTTTCCGGACTGGTAATTCTAAGTGCAGGTCAGCTTCTGTCCAATCGTTTCCGCCAGCCCAAACCGGGATCCAGTGAATCACAATAAGCTAATACCGACAGAAGCTGATCCCGCAAAGAACGATCAGCTGCTCACAGCGCCGTCTACCCGGAATGGGGAAAGGGATTGACCATGCCGTCAAAAAATGAAGCTGTTTCAATGTATAGCGAAGCTTTGAAGACCGGATTGATCCAGGATGGCTACCGGATCATCCTGGCCTGCATGTCCCAGTTGCAGCGCTATTTGGCAGCGCAGCATCCTGAAATGCACTGTTCTTACATATACCCCGGTACGATGGACATGACATACTTTGCCCTGATCCCCGATGACCTGGCATCTCAAAATCTGAAAATTGCTCTGGTTTATCTTCACCGGGAGCAGTGCTTCGAAGTCTGGCTGGCAGGAAAAAACCGGAAAGCCCAGCAAGACCTTTATCCTCTCCTGAAAGATCAGGATCTTGGGGCAAGTCATCTCTCAGTTCCCGGACCCGGTGTTGATTCGATTCTGACTCGTACCCTTCTGGTTTGTCCTGATTTTGATCATGCCGAGACGCTCAACCACCTGCTGGAAGAAGGCATCCATCGATTCCTGGAGGACGTTCGCCAGCTGCTCCCCTGCAGTTCGGTTTAACCGCCGGCGTTCCCTCCCCTTCGAACGTTGAATTATCCCAACGGCAATGGCGGCCGTGGCTGCCAACCAGAGAATTAGTAAGAGTGTTTCAAATCGGTTTACCGCCTGCTCAGGACTGATTGAAAATAATGGCAACAGAAAATCGGCAGAAGGCCTTCGGTGACTTCTGCCGATTTTCCGTTGTGTGCAGAGCGATCTGAATTCCTGGTTCCGACTCGCTCCATTCGTTTTCATATGATGGCCATAGATTGAAAGCAGGAACCAAGGACCGTCAAATGTTATTGAGGAATGACGCCTGTCAGATCATTCATATACTGATCGAAGGTATAGCTCAGGTTCAAGCCGTATCCGTTCAAAAATTCCAGTACGTTGTTCCAGTACCTGGGATTGGCATGCTTCACGTCATTGATCAGAATCGCTGACGTTTCCCCCTTAAAATTCGTACCGGGTCCCATGGCTTTTCGAACTTCTTTGATCAAATCCAGTTTGAATGGTTTCTGTACCTTACCCCTGGCTAAGTTTGCTGTTCTACTAATAATCAGATTGGATGAAACCCCGGATTTTGACAAGATGATTTTTGCTACTTCCGGAGCTGGCAGTGGTGCTATGACCATTGCCGGAGACGCCATCGCGATCTCAAACACCGAAGATTCAACGGTCAGGTTTTCAGCACTTGAAAATTCAGCCTCTGCCTGAATCCGATAGAATCCCAGTTCCCTGACAGTCCAGGGATTGGATTGAAAGTCGCTGAAGGAAAGCCCCTGGAATACACCGTAATCCTTCGATGCTACGGGATCCCCCTCGTACGCAATGATATTCTGTACTTCCGTCCAGGTTCCCAGTTCATCCATGGCCTGTCCTGTCACCCGAAGCGATGTCAGTGTGGGTCCACCAACCAACTCGTTCATTTCCGTAATAAATTGAATAAATCCGCTGAAAGTGATCAGCTTGCCGTCCAGTTGAAACTGATCCAGTTCCTCCTGGCTGAAGCTGATATTGCCCGGAGCATCCATCATGATCTCTGCTACGCCAGGAGCATCGACCCCCGGAACACCGGTTTCTGCCAGCGTCTGATGTTCCGTCACCATCAGCATCATCACCAGAACCAGCAGAAGAGAAAGCAGTTTCTTTTTCATTCGTTCACCACCTCATTTATTTTTACGTTTTATCCCGGTTCGAACGGAAAATCACAATTCAAACCGATAATTAATTTTAGCAAAATAATTAATTTCAATCAATTGAAACCAATTAAAATATTCAATTTAATCTCCCGATTATAATCTCTTCGGCATTTTATTTATTATGGATATAATCATTTTATTTTTCCGTTCATCGAAATATTCAGTTGTATCATAGCGATCTTCCTTAAAATAGCTTTGTTTCTATAACAGTATATTCTTCCATTTTATACTGTATTACTGATTTTTCTTTGATGGATACTGCCTGACTCCCCCCTACCTGGTCAAAGATTCGTTCCCTTCAATATCACCGGGAATGCCCGGCAGCGTCAACCATCAGACCTGCTGCCGGCAGAACTGAATCAGGGCCGCCACATGACGTGGCGGCCCTGATAACTGTTTAAATCGATTGATGGGTTCAGGCTGAATTAGCCTCGTTTCCGCTTGCTACCGGACTTTCCGTTCCCTTTTTTGTTGTCTTTCCGCTTCTTCTCGAAAAAGCCGGGGCCTTTGCGTTTGCTCTCTTTTCTCGGTTCAGTCTGCCGGCTCTTGCTTTTTTGGAAGGTGCCCAGAATCAGAGGATCCCGATCGAGATGATCTTTCCGCTTGGTGAACTCACCGTCCTCACTGATCCGGCCCAGAAATTCGAAATTGATTTCCCGGTTGTCCACATCAACGGCGGCAACCTGTACCCGGACACGATCACCCAGGCTCATGGTGCCATAGGTATCGGAGGTCAGAATCATCCGGCGGTCATCGTACATGACATCCATGGGCAGGGTATTGATATGAACCAGTCCTTCAATGGTGTTGGGCAGCTCCACAAAGAATCCGAAGCTGGTGACGGAGGAGATGACCCCCTCGAACACCTGACCCAGGCGGGCGTGCATGTACTGAGCTTTCTTCATGTCATCCACTTCGCGTTCCGCTTCTTCTGCCACTCGCTCCATCTCGCTGGAAATAAGGGAAGTTTTGGCTACCACCGCGTGATAGCGTTCCAGCTCGGGTCCGGCCAGCTGGCCGTTGAGCTGCTTTTTGATGATGCGGTGAATTTGCAGATCGGGGTAACGGCGGATCGGCGAGGTAAAGTGACTGTAATATTTGGCAGCCAGACCAAAGTGGCCCAGATTATTCGGTGAATACTTTGCCTGCATCATGCTACGCAGAAGAAGTTTTGATAACACGTGTTCTGCATCCGTGCCCTTGACGTTTGCCAGAACCTTTTGCAGATCCATCGGTTCAATGTCCCCGCCGAATCGAATCGGGACTCCCATGGTCGTTGCCATATCCGAGAACACCTGCAGTTTTTCCGGATCCGGATCTTCATGAATCCGATAGACAAACGGCAGGTTCTGCCAGTGGTAGGTCTCTGCAACGCACTCATTGGCCGCCAGCATGAACTCCTCGATGATCCGGTTGGAAACGCCGCGCACAAAGGGACGCACATCCACCGGTTCGCCATTTTCGTCCAGTACGATGTAACTTTCCGTAAAGTCAAAGTCGATGGCTCCCCGCAGCATCCGCTTTCGGTTCAGAATCTCATAGAGCGCTTCCATCTCCCGGAACATCGGGACCAGATGCTCATACTTCTGTGTGAGAGCCTCGTCATGGTCCGTCAGGATCGCATTGACATCATTATAGGTCATGCGGGCGGTGGTCCGAATGACGGACTCAAACACATCCGACTGCTTCACGGTGCCATGGCTGTCAATCTCCATTTCACAGGACAACGTCAGCTTGTCTGTATTGGGATTCAGGGAACACAGGTCATTGGACAGCTTCTGGGGCAGCATGGGGATGACCAGGTCAATCAGGTAGACCGACGTCGCCCGCTTTAAGGCCTCTTCATCCAATACACTTTTTTCTTTGACATAATGAGTGACATCCGCGATATGAACCCCCAGCTTGTAATTGCCGTTCTCAAGCTTTACCACACTGATGGCATCATCCAGATCTTTGGCATCGGCTCCGTCGATGGTGACGATGGTTTCACCGCGCAGATCGCGTCTTCGCTCCAGTTCCTGGGGCGGGATGACATTGGGAATGCGGTCCACATAGTCCAGAACCGGCTGGGGGAAGGTCTGAGGAAGATTATATTTCGCCAGCACGGTCATCATATCGACGCCGGGATCTCCCTTACGGCCCAGCACTGAGATGACTTTCCCTGAGGCATTCTTATCGCCGCTGGGATATTTGGTCAGCTCGCAGACGACGACATCATTATTTTTGGCATTCAGGCTTTCACCTTTCGGGATGAAGATGTCCTCCCGGATTTTTTTATCCTCCGGCACCACGAAGCCATAATTGGCACTCTCCTGATACACCCCGATCACAGTGGTTGTATTGCGGGCGATGATTCTGACAACTTCGCCTTCATCGCGGGCACCGGACTCATAGGCCTTCAGATCCACCTTAACCAGCACGGTATCACCATTCATGGCATTTTTGGTTTTGTCCGGAGGCAGGAAGATGTCCGGACGGGCTTTTTCCCCCTCGACCTTATCCTGGATCAGGAAGCCAAAGCCCTTGGCATGGAGCTGGATCCGGCCACTGAAGAAGCCCAGGTTTTCCGGAAGGGTCAGCCGCCCTTTCTTGGTTTTTACAACCTGGCCGGTAATTTCCATGTTATTAATGATTCGGATCAGCTCCGTCAATTCTTTCCCCTCAAGGTTTAATTCTGACGCCAGCTCATCCATGGTGGGGGACTTTTTCCCCTGTCGTTCCTTTAGAATGTCCAGTATTTTCATTTCATCCATATCATGCACCTCGTCTTTCTTCTTATATCATTATACGCAAGGCAGTCACTGCCTGCGCATTCGCCATGAAAACTTCAATTGTTGGTTACATTTATGTTGTTTTTTCAAGCTAAAATCCCCCCGAAACGCATCTTCCAGTTCCCGTTGGCGGCGACCGGAGCAGGCGACTCAGAAAAAGCACCGCAGGCTGACCCTGAGTGCTTTTTCTGAGTGACTATTGACTTGGCGATTGCCACACGCCGTAAGACCGGCTCAAAGGAACTTGATCCCGAACAGCAAATCGGCCGGACGCCTTACGCAGAAATCGTATTTACACGAGGTAATGCTCGACATCCGCATCGTAATCAATGTCGGTCCGGCCGAAGCCGAACAGCTTCAGGAACGCCTGACGGAACCGTTCCGGATTGCCGATGTCCTCCGGAAGAATCTCTCCCGGAACAATCGAGTTCCACTTTTTATCCACCTGTTGCTGAATGGCCTCGCTCAGCTCGAACTCATTGTTGAGAACCAGGTGACCTGGCCGCGTATTGAGAAAACAGGTCTCCATCATGCGGTTGATGTGTGCCTGAGTGGAGTTGTCATACTTTTCCTGGTGGAATATCTCCATCAGAATTGTCATATACAGCGAAATTGACGGGATGACCGAACTGGACTGGGTGACCACCGCCGGCTGAGATATGACCTGGGCATTGACCCGACCGCTTTGGCTCAGGGCCTGGGCGGTCTGTGCCAGGTGATCCTTGGCTTTACCGATGGCTCCGTCATTGTAGATGGATTTAGTCTGGCTGGAACCGATGTAGGTATACGCAAAGCTTTTGCATCCTGGCTTCAGAACACCGGCTTCATGGAGCGCTTCAATCCATAATGCCCAGTCTTCTCCCCCCATGACCTTACGGGTGGATTCGACTTCCTCCGGGCTGGCCGGTTGAAGCTGAACTTCCCGTACAACTCCGCTTTCCAGATCCAGGTCCAGTGTGGTGACGGCCTCTCCAACCGGTCGGATGGAAGACTTGTAGAGATTGTCACCCACCTTGCGCCGGGCAGCTGCAATGCTGTAGATGACCAAATCCAGCCCCTGTGGAAATTCTCGGCGCAGAATGTCGATGGCCTGAGCCTTCGTCTGCGGATCAAAGGCATCCGCATTCAGATCAACATGATGGGTCGGCAGCGATTTCAGTTCTTTTGCCAACGCATAGCTGTTGTACCAGCCGGACGTCGCCTCGCGCCGATCCGAAGGAGGCTTGGAGCTGAACACGCCCATGGTATTGGCGCCCATGGAGTAAGCGGCACAAATCCGGGAACTTAATCCGAAACCATTGGAACTCCCAATGACCAGGACATTCATCGGACCATCCGTCAGATGACTCTGTCTGGCCTGATCGATTTCTTCTTTCACGTTCATGGCGCACCCGCCTGGATGGCTGTTAATGCAGATGAATTTCTTGCACTTTGGTTTAATGATCATATAATTACCCTCATTCTGGATTTGCCTCCGGGCGAATCGAACCGCCTTTGGGAGTGATTATTTACTTTGACATGCAAATTATTTGATTGTCTAACTAACTACTTCATCATATCATAGAATGCCCCAGATCAAAAGTTGACCCTTTCAATTTCTGCCGGATCTTTCGTCCCCCTCAGTTCCCAAAAAATGAAAAAATCCGGCACCCCGGATTCAATCATTCTTACACAAAATAATGCATGAAGATCGTGTTAATTGCTAACAGCACCGCAATAATGACGGTCGCTCTGGCATACATGACTTCACTGGTTCTTCCTTTATTTCTGGAGAAGAACGTATCCTGAGCGCCGCCGCCGATGAAGCCTCTCAATCCATCCTGCTTGGACGGCTGGAGCAACACGAAAGCAATGAGCGCAATCGCAAGGATAAATTCCATTACGACTAAAAAAGTTGCCATGAATCTGACCTCCTGATTTGGAACTTCGAACAACTTATTTTATCATACCACAAATCACTTGACAACGAAACGCCACTTTGTAGAAATTTGTGCAAGGCGGTCCATCGGCATTCCATCTCTCCCAGCGGCCTGCCAGGCAGATAGCGGAGGGTACCACCGATCGGGTGAGCCTGTGGGTCTCCCCCAGGTCCACTGCATACCAGTGCCTTCAGTCCACACTGCCTGATCTCTTTTATGCCTCATCTCTTTCATTCCTTAGCCGTTTCATCCTTCAGCGTCTTCATGCCTGAATTGCTTGATACCTGAACCGAGTCCTGTCTGCGCTGCAATAAGCCCGCCTTTATCCATGATCATTTTCCTCATTCTGCCCGGAGGATGAGCTGTCCTCCCTGTTCGAAGGTTGTCCAGACAATCTGGTCTGACTTAAGGCATTTCGCCAAAGCCTATGCTCGCAAGTCCAGCTTAAAGAACTTCTTTTTTCCGACTTTCAGGATATCTCCGGATTCACACGACCCCAGACTGGTAACTTTTTCTCCGTTCACCTGAATCCCCGACTGGTCCAGCATTCGGCGCAGCTCACTGGTGCTGATTGCAGTCGACCGCTTGATCGCCTGCAGTATTTCAGATTCTTCCAGAGACTGAATGCTCAGCAGCGGCACGTCCTGCGGCAGAATGCCCAGAGAAAACGTCTCCCGGAAGAAGCGTTCGGCTTCAGCCGTTTCATTCTCTGACCAGTATAGTCGGGTAATCGTCCGGGCGAGCCTCAGTTTCTCATCTCTGGGGTTCGCACCGGCGTCCAGTCGAGTCTGCACGGCTGCAATCGCCTCAGGCGTTTCATCCGTCACCAATTCAAAATACCTGATGATGAGATGATCCGGGATGGACATGACCTTTTGAAACATGACTCGTGCCGGTTCACTGATTCCGATGTAATTGCCCAGACTTTTGCTCATTTTCAAAACTCCGTCAGTTCCCGCCAGGAGCGGAAGCGTGATCACGGCCTGGGGCGACTGACCGAAGGATTTCTGCAGGGTCCGGCCCATCAACAGATTGAATGTCTGATCGGTCCCCCCTACCTCGATGTCAGCTTCCAAGGCTATGCTGTCCCTTGCCTGGAGCAGCGGGTACATAAATTCATGGATGCCGATGGGCGTTCCGGACTCAAACCGATTCTTAAAATCATCCCGTTCCAGCATTCTGGCTACGGTGACACAGGCGGCCATCGCCAGTGAATCACTCAGACTCAGTTTGCCCAGCCACTCACTATTGTACTTGATCTGGGTTTTTTCACGATCCAGCACCCGAAAGACCTGTTCAAAGTAGGTGGCGGCATTTCGGCGAACCTCTTCATCGGTCAGCTGAACCCGTGTCTTGCTCTTTCCCGAGGGATCCCCGATCTTGCCGGTGAAGTCACCGATGATGATGACAACCTGATGCCCCAGATCCTGCAGCAGCTTCATTTTACGCAGTACAACCGTGTGCCCCAGATGAATATCCGGAGCAGTCGGATCCAGCCCAAGCTTGACGACCAGCGTTCGGCCCTGCAGCAGCTTCTCTCTGAGATCATCCTCTCCCACAACCTGGTCAGTACCTTTGCGGATCAGGCCTAAAATCCGTTCCGTCTCAGCTACCCTGTCCTCAGATGTTAAACTCAATCCATTCAATCCATTCAATCCATTCAAATCACCAATTCCACTCTCTTGAATCAATCCGCTCACTTGACTCACCCCTGTCTTTCCAATTATTTCATTCATCCGACTCACCTCTGCCCTATCTTCCATTTCGCTACCTTTTTCAGTCTTATCTGTTTCACTCACTTTATTATTCATTTGGTTATTCACTTCATTATTCACTTCAAACCTCAATTCAAACATCACGTCAGACCTCACTTCATCACTCACGTCAGACCTCACTTCATCACTCACCTCAGACCTCACTTCATCACTCACCTCAGACCTCACTGCTTTGTTCACTTTCCTCTTGATCACCTTATTTTCTAATGTTCAGTTTTTGATCAGCCGAACACCCCAAGGATCCTGGGCACAATGAGCTGCAAAAAATAAAAACGCCCTTTTGCTCCATGCAAAAGGACGGATATTCCGTGGTACCACCTTTTATTCACTCCTGCCTCACGGCAGGAAGCCTTTTCGGGTACGTTCATACCCTAGCATTGTAACGTATGCAGGTCACGTCACAGCCTTGAGGATCCAAAATAGGAACCTGTTCAGTGTGAGGCTCAGAGATGTATTCGGCAGATTCTGCAGTGCACCTCTCATCATCCGGTTGCTTTCTGTCCTGCTGATTATCTGCGTACTCGTTCTCATCAAAGCCGCTCATATATATTCCCATCTTATAGCACAATCAGCCGTTTCGTCAAGAAATGCCAAGTCAAATTTTAACTTAACTTTAAGGGCTCGATGCCATAATGTAACCAGTTTGAAAAGACTGGGGAGTGTACGATGTTATAATTAACCTGAACTTTCCCATCGAAAAACTGCAATATTCCATGAAAAATAAGCGTTAGAATTTGAGAAAACAAGGGAGACCAAAGATGAAGCAAGGAATTATTCGAATGATCAGCGGACTTATTCTGGCTGTCAGTGTTGCTGCAGCACCCATCGCCGCCAAAGCGGAGCTTAATGTGGCAGAGACCCCCTGGTCCAAGCCGACTTTTGTCTACGGAGCGGGCCTGAACTCTCAGGAAATCCTGACAACGGCCAATCATCTGGGCATTTCCGGAGAAGACTTGCTGCAGATGAATATCGATTCGAAGGATATTCAGCGGTATATCGGCAAAACCGCCTCGGACAAAGGCATGATATCGTCTGCCCTGGTCACCCGGCTCAAGGATGGCGAAGGCGTGAAGGTTGAAATCAAAACTCCGGACAACATCACTGAAATCACAGAGATCATGTATGCCAATGCCGCCATCACAGCCGGCATCAAGGACATTCGCATTGATGTAGCAGCGGTCCGTCCCGTTACCGGCAGTTCCGCCCTGACCGGGGTCTACAAAGCCATGGAAGCCAATGGCGTGCTGCTGGATGAAGACCGGATGGTAGTTGCCCAGGATGAACTGGATACAGTCAATGACATCACCCAGGAAAACACCGACAATGACAAATTCAGCATCAAGAATTTTGATCAGGTCATCATCAACATCAAGAACGAACTTAATATTTTCTACAATAATCTGCCCGATGACAAAAAAATCACCCGGGAAGATGTTCAGAAGATCGTCAATGACGCCCTGGCCAAAAACAATCTGAATGGTGTCCTGTCTCAGGATCAGATCGACCGCCTGGTCGCCTTCTTTGAAAAGTACTCAAAAACGGATGCCATCAATTCTGCGGAAGTTATCACGCAGCTGAAAGACCTCTCCGGCAATATTGTTGAACGGGCCAAGGAACTCTACGGCGAAGCCCAGGCTTCCGGCCTGCTGGACCGCATTGTTCAGTTCTTCAGTGATCTGTTCGCCGCCATTGCGTCATTCTTTCAGAATCTGACAGCCTGATCTCACCATCTGCTTGAGTAACACCGGATGAATTGAACGGTTCTCTTCTCTATAAATCCCTGACTTGTCCCGCTGGCCCCTGATTTATCCGATCCGATTCAACGATCAGTTTCGGTGATCAGGCATTGGGATCAGGCATTGGGATCAGGCATTGGGATCAGGCATTGGGATCAAGCATTGGGATCAAGCATAGGGATCAGTCGATCCGAATTTCGAACTGCTACTGGATAAAACAGATCGGGCTGCCCAAGAGGGCAGCCCGATCTGTTTTTGTCGCCTGAATCACGGGCGATTCGTTTTAATTACAGAGGTTTTACCGGGGGATTTGCCGGGGGATTAAACATCCGAGCACCCGCCTCTCCATCAAGGAGGGTCAGGCCTGGTCCGGTTTGAGCCCGTTCCAGCTTGGCTACCCAGGTGGTGAAGTTGTCTTCTTCTTCAGCCTGTTCCTCGATGTACCAGGAGAGGAATTTCTGAGCATGGTAATCCTTGTCCAGAACGGCCTGATCATACAGGTCCTTAATGCAGGCGGTGATGAATTTCTCATGTTCCAGACCTTTCTTGAATACATCCAGAACGGATTCATATTCGTTGGTCTGAGCCTTGAGCTCTCTCATTTCCCACTTATGTCCGACAAAGGCGATGTATTCCATGAAGAACCGGCAGTGTGCCATTTCCTCTTCCGCCTGAATGTGGAAGAAGTTGGCGAAGCCGTCCCAGTTCTGTTCTCTTAAATAGGATTCCATGCCAAAATAAACATTTCTTGAGTCATACTCATGCTTGATCTGCTGGTTAAACATATCCAGCAGTTTTTCACTTAATGCCATTTGTTTTCCCTCCAACCTTTACGTGCTGTAATAGTAAATTGACTTACTCTCATTATAAGGCAGGAAAGCCGGCTAATTTCGAACTAACCATGTCCAAATAATGACTAAAATTTGAACAGCTTCGAACCGCCGGCTCTGTCACTGACTTAGCGCTTGATGTTGAAGAAGGAATCCAGGCCCTTGTACTCGGCGATTTCTTCCAGTTCTTCCTCAATGCGAAGCAGCTGATTGTATTTGGCAACCCGCTCGGACCGTGCCGGAGCTCCGGTCTTGATCTGACCGGCATTGACTGCTACGGACAGATCGGCGATGGTGGTATCCTCGGTTTCACCGGACCGGTGGGAAATGACCGCGGTGTAGCCTGCCCGGTTGGCCATCTGAATGGCTTCCAGAGTTTCCGTCAGGGAACCGATCTGATTAAGCTTGATCAGGATGGAGTTGGCTACGCCCAGGTCAATGCCCTTCTTCAGCCGTTCCACGTTGGTAACGAACAAGTCGTCGCCTACCAGCTGAACTTTCTTTCCGATCCGTTCGGTCAGCTTCTTCCAGCCATCCCAGTCCTCTTCTGCCATCCCGTCTTCCAGTGAAATCACCGGATACCGGGTGACGATGTCTTCCCAATAATCCACCATTTCATCGGATGTCAGCTTACGGCCTTCTCCGGCCAGATGGTAATGACCGTCTTCATAGATTTCGGAAACGGCGGGATCCATGGCCAGCATAACATCGGTGCCCGGCTCGAAACCGGCTTTCTCGATGGCTTCCAGAATGACCTTGATTGCTTCCTCATTGTTGGCCAGGTCAGGAGCAAAGCCACCTTCATCGCCGACACCTGTCGCCAGCTTGCGTTCCTTCAGGACTTTCTTCAGAGCAACGTAGATCTGGGCTCCCATCTGCATGGCTTCGGCGAAGGATTCTGCTCCAACCGGCATCACCATGAATTCCTGGAAATCGATGTTGTTGTCGGCATGAGCTCCGCCATTCATGATGTTCATCATCGGAACCGGCAGTACTTTGGCGTTGACTCCGCCAATGTATTCATACAGGGACAGGCCAAGGAATCCGGCAGCAGCCTTGGCGCAGGCCAGAGAAACACCCAGGATCGCGTTGGCGCCAAGCTTGCTCTTGTTCTGGGTACCGTCCAGTTCGATCATGACCTTGTCAATGAGCGGCTGATCCAGAACATTCATTCCGATCAGTTCCGGAGCGATCACTTCATTGACGTTGTCCACTGCCTTGAGCACACCCTTGCCATTGAAATAATCGGCATCGCCGTCGCGCAGCTCCACTGCTTCAAACTGTCCGGTGGATGCACCGGATGGAACGGCGGCCCGGCCGACGGTTCCGTCCTCCAGAGTAACTTCCACCTCAACGGTTGGGAAAGCCCTGGAATCGAGCACCTGTCTTGCGAAAATGTCAATGATTTCTACATACTGTTTCATTGTTATACCTCTTGCTTTCGTTGTTGTATTGAGTAACCGGCCAAGGGCCGTGAGCTCGTCGTTGGGATCGAATCAGATCTTTCGTTTAAATAAGGATTTGCTGGTCATTTCCGAAGGGACCACCATGTCCATTTCTTCCAGCATGGTCGGGGCAAGATCGGACAGAATGCCGTCATTGCGCAGTTCCCTGGCCGGTTCATTGGTAATATAGATCAGCGGCACCGGATTGATGGTATGGGAGGTGAACACCTCGCCGGTCTCATAATCGATGAGCTGCTCGGCATTGCCGTGGTCGGCCGTGACGAAGACCGATCCGCCCTGCTCCAGAACGTTGTCGATGACCCGCTTCATCGCGCCGTCAAGGTATTCCACCGCCGTTCTGGCTGCTTCGAATACGCCCGTATGCCCCACCATATCGCAGTTGGCATAATTGAGCACAATCATGTCATAGGCCGTCTCGGCCATGGCTCGAATGACTGCGTCAGTCACCTCGGGGGCACTCATCTCCGGTTTCAGATCATAAGTCGCCACTTTCGGTGAAGGAATCAGAATCCGATCCTCCCCGTCCATGGGCTGTTCGACGCCGCCGTTGAAGAAGAATGTGACATGAGCGTATTTTTCGGTCTCGGCGATGCGCAGCTGCTTTTTGCCGGCCGCTGACACCAGTTCGCCCAGCATATGGGTCAGTTCCTGCGGCAGGTAGGCAACCTCGACGTTTTCCAGCGTGCGGTCATACTGGGTCAGCGTGACATAGGTCAGATCCAGGTTGTCCCGGGTAAACCCGGAGAATTCCCGGTCATTGAGCGCTCTGGTCATTTCCCGTCCCCGGTCCGGCCGGAAGTTGAAGAAGATGACCGAATCGCCCTTCGTGATCAGTCCCACAGGCTCACCGCCTGCCGTTACCGTCACCGGGTCGATGAATTCATCGGTGATGTCCTTTTCGTAGGAAGCTTCCAGATAGGCAATGGCATCCTGCGTCTGATTGACTGTGCCGCGCACCATGGCGGTGTAGGCCCGTTCAACCCGTTCCCAGCGATTGTCCCGGTCCATGGCATAGTAACGCCCGCTGACGGACGCGATCTGACCGGTCTGTTCCAGATCCATCAGATCCTGCAGTTCTTTCAGATAGCTGGCCCCGGCGGTCGGAGACGTATCCCGGCCGTCCATGAAGGCATGGAGGTAGAGCTTCTTGATCCCCTTCTCCTTGCCCAGCCGGATCAGCGCTTTGATGTGATCAATATGGGAGTGTACCCCTCCGTCGGATACCAGGCCCAGCAGATGAACCGCGCCATCCCTGGCCAGCGCCTGGTCAAAGGCGTGGTTCAGGGCCTGATTGCGGAAAAACTCCTGGGTCTTGATCATCTCGGAGATCCTGGTCAGTTCCTGATAGACCACCCGGCCGGCGCCGATGTTCATGTGGCCGACTTCGGAATTTCCCATCTGGCCCTCCGGCAGGCCGACCGCCAGCCCGGAAGCATTCAGCGTGGTATGGGGATAATGGTTCCAGTAATAGTCAAAATTTGGTTTCGAAGCTGCGCTCACGGCATTGCCCAGCGTTTTGTCATTGAGCCCGAAGCCATCGAGAATTAGCAGCATAACCGGTTTTTTCATGTGGTTCCTTTCCTTTACGGGCCTTGCCCGTTTATCCTTGGTTATTTGTTGTAGCGAACGATGGCGGCAAAATCGGCAGCTTTCAGGGAAGCTCCGCCTACCAGCGCGCCGTCGATGTCCGACATCGCCATCTGTTCCCGGATCGTATCGGGCTTGACGGAACCGCCGTACTGAATGCGCACGGCCTGTGCCACCTCTTCGCCATAGAGCTGTTCCACGGTATTGCGGATCAGATGGATCGTGTCATTGGCATCCTGGGCGGTGGCGGTCTTTCCGGTGCCGATGGCCCAAATTGGTTCATAGGCAATGATCATTTCCTGAACCTGCTCCGGTGACAGATTGGCCAGGCCACCCTTGACCTGACGTTCCAGATGTTCCTCGGTCTCGCCCTGTTCGCGCTGTTCCAGCGTCTCGCCGCAGCACATAATGGGGATCAGCTTATGGTTGAACGCCGCCTTGAGTTTGCGGTTGACCGTGTCATCCGTCTCACCGAAGTACTGACGGCGCTCCGAATGACCGATGATGACGAAATCTACCCCCAGATCTTCCAGCATTCCGGGAGAGATTTCACCGGTGAAGGCGCCCTTCTCCTCAAAGTGCATGTTCTGGGCTCCAATCTTCACTTTGGTTCCCGCCGTCGCTGAAACCAGCTCCGGCAGATGGATAAACGGCGCACACAGCACCACTTCGCAGTCAGCGTCTGCTACCAGGGGAATCAGCTCCTTGGCCGTTTTCACAGCTTCCGGCAGCGTGTAATGCATTTTCCAGTTTCCGGCAATGACAGGTCGTCTCATCTTATAGTTCCTCCCGATCGTTTAATGCGGCAATACCAGGCAGTTCCTGGCCTTCCAGAAATTCCAGGGAAGCTCCGCCGCCCGTGGAGATGTGGGTCATGCGATCGCCAAAGCCCAGCTGGTTGGCTGCCGCGGCAGAATCGCCGCCGCCGATGACCGTGGTGGCATCCGACTCTGCCATGGCTTTCGCCACCGCAATGGTGCCCTGGGCAAAGTTCTTGAATTCAAACACCCCCATGGGTCCGTTCCAGATGACCGTTTTGGCGGTGCGGACTGCATCGGCAAAAAGCTCCCGGGTGTTCGGTCCGATGTCCAGCCCCATCATGCCTTCGGGAATATTCTGATCCGGAGTGACGACCGGTTCGGTATCTTCGGCAAATTTCGCCCCGACAACATGGTCCACCGGCAGAAGCAGGCTGACGCCCTTGGTTTTGGCTTTTTCCACCATTTCCAGGGCATAATCCATCCGGTCGGCCTCCAGCAGCGAGCTGCCGATGGTGTAGCCCTGAGCTTTCAGGAAGGTGTAGGCCATCCCGCCGCCAATGATCAGAGTGTCCACCTTCTCCAGAAGGCTGTTGATTACGTTGATTTTGTCTGAAACCTTGGCTCCGCCCAGAATCGCCACGAAGGGACGTTCCGGATTGTTTACCGCCTCGCCCAGGAACTTCAGCTCCTTTTCAATGAGGTAGCCGGCAACCGCAGTATCAAGGAATTTTGTCACGCCTTCCGTGGAAGCATGGGCGCGATGGGCCGTGCCGAAGGCGTCGTTCACATAGATATCCGCCAGAGAAGCCAGTTCCCTCGCAAAGTCTTCCCCGTTCTTGCTCTCTTCGGGCCGGAACCGGGTATTTTCCAGAAGAATCAAGTCGCCGTCAGCCATGGCGGCAGCGGCTGCCCGGGCATTGGGACCGACCACGACATCATCCTGGGCAAACTTCACGTCGCGTCCCAAAAGCTCTGACAGAGCCTTGGCAACGGGAGCCAGTGACAGGGACGGATCCGGACCCTTGGCCTTGCCCAGGTGCGACGTCAGAATGACGCGGGCACCATGCTCGGACAGGTAGCGCAGCGTCGGCAGCGCGCCTTCCAGGCGGGACTGGTCCGTGATCTGTCCGTCCTTCATCGGAACGTTGAAATCACAGCGGACCAGAACCCGCTTGCCTTTGACATCAATGTCTTCCACAGTTTTCTTGTTGTAATTCATACATTTTCCTCCTGCATGGACTCAAGTTATGGCGGGAACCGATCAATCCCTGAAAAGAGTCCGGCATATAACATCAGCTATAGACCGGACCCACCCTTTTCGGTTTTAGCTATTTGGTCTGAGCGTCGACTTTTGCAACATGGGCGGTCAGATCAACCAGCTTGTTGGAGTAACCCCATTCGTTGTCATACCAGGAAATCACCTTGACGAAATGGTCATTGAGAGAAATTCCGGCTTTGGCATCGAAAATGGAGGTCCGCTTGTCATGGATGAAATCGGTGGATACCACTTCATCTTCAGTATACCCCAGGATGCCCTTGAGTTCACCCTCTGATGCCTCTTTCATGGCCAGCTTGATGTCTTCGTATGAAGCCGGCTTTTCCAGTCGGCAGGTCAGGTCGACCACGGAAACATCAATGGTCGGAACGCGGAAGGACATTCCTGTCAGCTTGCCGTTGAGTTCCGGAATGACCTTGCCCACGGCCTTGGCCGCACCGGTGGATGACGGGATGATGTTGGTGGAAGCGGCCCGCCCGCCTCTCCAGTCCTTTTTGGAAGGACCGTCCACCGTCTTCTGAGTAGCCGTCGTGGAGTGGACCGTCGTCATCAGACCTTCGAGCATGCCAAACTTGTCATTAAGGACTTTGGCGATGGGGGCCAGGCAGTTCGTCGTGCAGGACGCGTTGGAGATGATGTCCATGTCACTGGTGTAGGTGTTCTGATTGACGCCCATGACGAACATCGGCGCATCCGCGGATGGCGCGGAAATAACGACTTTCTTGGCTCCGCCGGCCAGATGCTTTCTGGCATCTTCGGACTTGGTGAACAGCCCGGTGCATTCCAGGATGTATTCTGCCCCGGCTGATGCCCAGTCGATGGCGGCAGGGTCTTTTTCGAAGAAGACTTTCACCTTTTCCCCGTTCACGATGAGATAGCTGTTCTCCTCATCGACCTCGACTTCGCCCTTGAACCCGCCATGCACGGAATCATGGGTCAGCATGTACTTCATGTAAGGAATATCCATAAAGGGGTCATTGACTGCAACTACCTGAACTTCAGGATTTTCCAGCGCTGCCCAAAAGGCCAGCTTGCCGATTCGACCGAATCCATTGACGCCTACTTTAACTTGTTCCATAAATTATCCCTCCCAGAATGGTTTAGAGTGTTTCTTTTGTTGTTTGATTTATTGCCATGTCTTTCGACAGTTCAATTATTTCTCGGGCCGCGCCCTCATCCGTGACCAGGGTCGCTCCCAGGGCATTGAAGTCCACCGAGAGGATAGCCCGGGCTTTGGCTGAGCCGCCGGCCAGTACGATGACTTCTCGGGACTGGCGGACATCCGCCAGGGAAAGCCCCACCGCCAAATTCTGCTTGACGATCTGGCCGGACTGGTTGTAATAAGATCCGAAAAACTCGCCCTGAGCTCCTGCTTGTCGCAGTTCTCTGGTTTCTTCCTCGGTCAGGTTGCGCCGACGAGCCATGGTCATGGCATCGCCGATGCCCGCAACGACGACGTCAGCCTGGCGGATCAGCCGGATCGTATCCAGTACTTCCTTTTCCTTCAGCATCGTTTCCAGGGCAGCTTCGCTGATCATATCCGGGAGATTCAGGAGCCGGTAGTTTCCGCCGATTTTGTCAGCCAGCTGTCCGACCAGCGTATTGGCCTGAATGTCGTAATGACGTCCAACGCCGCCCCGGGCTGGCACCACTGTGACATCCGGATAGTTCCGGCTGGCGGGAAACTGTTCCACCATTTTCTTGATGGTATTGCCGCCGGTCAGGGCTACAACGGAATATTGCTTCATCATCCGGGCCAGCAGCTCAGAGCTTTTCCGCCCCATTTCATCCAACGTCTCCGGCTGTTCATCCGAATCCCCGGAGATGACATAGACCTTTTTAAAATGAAGGGACTTGCGCAGGACCTCGGCTATTTCCTCGAGTCCCAGAAAGTCATGCATGATTGCGGTCAGTTCTTCGAGCAGATCGGTTCCAGACAGCGTCATGATCATGCCGCGAGGCACAAAATCGATGAATTGCCGGCTTTTCAGATAATCGGTCTCGGACCGAACCACCCGTTCAGTCAGTCCGGAGCGTTGAGCCAGTGTGCGCCGCCCGATGGGCTGCTCCGACTGGATGGTGCGCAGAAGCGTAAATCGCCGTTCGAGAAGCTCGATGCCTTCAGGAATTATTTTTCGCTGCAATTGAAGTATCCTGTTCACGCCGCCTCCTTTGGGACATATTATGTCCCGATTGTTAATTTACGTCCCACCTTAATTATAACCGCATTACTTTAATTGTAAATCCTTAATATTAAGATTTTCTTCCCCTGATGTTAACTTACTATGAAGGAAATATCCATTTTCTTGCGTTTCTGTTAATTGCAGTAAACGATATCCTGAGCCAATTCCAAGCCAAAAAATCATCTTGCCTGGGCGATCCCCCTCGCCTGGATTGAAACCAAACCAACCGGTCATCAGCACGGAACAAAAAAAGAGCCCTCAGGCTCTGGCTGTTCATTCTGTCGGTTGATCCTGGATTCACTGAATCTCTGGCTGCATTGAATATCTGGATTCACTGAAATCATCGGATTTTCTGCATTCACTGTATTATGGGTAAGATGAATAAATCGGGATCCCCTGACTTTTGGCCCAAATAATGAGACGCAGGTCATGCTTGAGTCGGGTGGAAATAAAATTGCGCTGCTTTTCTTCATAGCGGAACACAAACTTAATGTCGCGTCCCGGCTGAAACCACTCCACATGATCAAACTGCTCCGGGGTGAACCGCTCGTAGCGGTTGAACCGGTTGCGGTAGACCACGACATGATGCTTAAAGGTAATGCGGCGCCCTTTCAGCAGAGTAAAATAGCAGGCCACCATCCCGACCAGGACAGTGATCAGCGGCTCGGCCAATAGAACTTTGGTCCTCTGATAATGCAGAACCAGAATAACGAAGGCAACAATGGAGATCAGGGCCAGAAACAGGGCCAGGATCTGAATTTCCTTGGTATCGATCCGGATCGGCATCTCGATGTTTTTCCAGTTGGTCTGCCCCGGCTGGCCGGAAGTTTCCTTCGGACACGGATCCGTCGCTGTCGTCATTCCCAGAATCATCACCGGACCGCCATTGCCGAAGTACTCCCTGACCGTCATAGAACCGCTTTCCAGCTCCTCGACTGCGCCCTGGCGCACCCGTGCCAGAACCTGACAACTCATGTCGCGCACTGCCATCAGATTCCAGTCCTGGCGATGATCCGGCAGCTCCAGGACTGACAGGTATTGATATACATACTGATCCACCACTTCTTCCATAGTGGTTTCATCGGAAAACTCACGCGTTTTGGCAAATGAGGTCAGCACCCTCGTTTCCCCTTCATAGGCCCTTCGCTCGAAACAAATCTTCATGCCATCCCTCCCTGCGGACTGTGTCCATCGGTTCTGTCGCGGGGGATTCGCCCGCAGACCTTATTCTAATTATAGCCTCAAAGCCAGGCAAAAGACCAATCTTCCGCTTCGGATTTGAAATAAGGTGACACGATCTCAGAGCCTTTTGCTCGCCCAACTGACCGCGTCAACGGAAAAGCCGCCGACTCCGGCTGGAGTCGGCGGCCCTGTGATGATCCAGTTCCTGAAACTATTTCTCGCCCTCTACGTAGGCAGAAGGAGCAACATTGTTCTTTTCAAGGAACGTTGTGACGAAGAACGCGATGGTACCCATGGCGCAGCCGAAAACAATCGGCAGTACCGGATGGGTGGAATTGTATACCTGCCAGTACACAACGGCGATGGATCCGACAATGATGGATACCAGACCGGAGTGTTTCGAGGCCTTGGGCACCGTCAGACCAAACGCATAGGCGGCGAAGGGTCCGGCGCTGCGCAGGGCGAAGGCAAAGAGATTCATGGTCACGATGTTGACCTTGAACATGGCAATACCCATACTGATGACGAGGATTGCAACGTTGCTGGCGCGGGTCAGGAAAATGATGCGCTTATCTTCCACATTGGGGTTAAAGTACTTCATGTAGATATCCCGGATAATAATGGTGGAAGCGCAGAGGAGGTTGGAGTCGGCACTGGACATGGTGGCTGCAACAATCGCTGCCGCAACGATTCCAGTGATCCAGGACGGTGCAAAGTGAGTGGTCGCGTACATCAGGGCGGAGGTTCCTTTTCCACCGTCCAGCTGCGGATCCATGGCCAGGGAGACCAGACCGATGATCGTCGGGATGAAAGCCATCATGGTCATAAGGACTGCGGACAGGACGGATGCTTTCTGAGCGGCGCGTTCATCCTTGGCGGAAGAGAAACGGGAAACCATTTCCGGTCCGGACAGGAAAGTACAGAAGTAGTTGAATACCAGCCCAAGAATGGTTACCCAGCCGATCTTGAAGAAATCAAGCTGAACCGGAGGCAGTTTGGAGGAGATGACTTCCCAGCCGCCGGCACCGTTGATGATGAACGGCAGGGCAATGGCCAGACCTAAGAGAATGATGAAGAATTGAACTAAGTCCGTAATTTGATCCGCGATCATACCGCCCATGGTGGTATAAGCGATGGTGACCACACCGGCAATCAGGATGCTGACATTCAGAGGAATGCCCGTCAGCGCGTTGACGACGGTTCCGGATGCCAGGATCTGGGAAGAAGTCAGGAAGAATAAGGCCAGAACATTCAGGACGGCCGTGAGGCTGCCTGCCAGATCGCCAAAGCGGCGATTGACGACTTCAGGGATGGTCACAGCCATGGTTTTGCGGATTTTTGGTGCAAACCAGGCCAGGGGGATCATGGCGACGGAAGCGGCGATGACATACCAGGCTGCGGATAAGCCCCAGACGCCGAATGCTCTGGTTGCGACGCCCAAGGTGGAGCCGCCGCCCACGTTGTTGGCGGACAGCGAGGCTGCCACCATGAGGACTCCCATGCGCCGACCGGCCAGCATGTAGTCGGTACTGCTCTTGATGGCATACTTGTTGGTGTAGAAACCAACGGCCAGCATGCCCACCATGTAAAGAATGACGATAAGGATTGGTGCGTTCAAATGAATTCAACTCCTTTAACAATATGTTAATGTTTACATTGTACCCGATGTGCAAACGTTCGCACAGTGGACTCCGAATATTTGCCATACTGTTGAAAAAGCATTGGGGATTAAATAAAAATTTATACTTTTTCAATTTTCCGATAATTCAATTGTTAGATTAAGCATAACATTGTAATCATTCTAAATAATGAAGAGATTCGCGGTGTAAAATACTGCCGGTTTTTCAGATTTTCTTCTGGTACCAAAGGAAAAGCTGCATCAGTGATGCAGCTTTTCGAAATGAATTATTCCACACCCTGGATCAGCGCTGCCCCTTCTCATAGGGTTGCCCCAGAGAAGCCGGAGCATGCGACCGTTTGCCAAACAGTGTGATCGCAATCATGGTCAGAAGATACGGCAGGATGTAGTAAGCCTCTGTTGGGATGGGCAGTCCGAAGGCCTGGGACCGAATCTGCAGGGCTTCCGCCGCTCCGAACAGGAGTGAAGCGCCCAAAGCCCCCAAGGGTGTCCAGTTGCCGAAGATCATGGCCGCCATGGCAATGAAGCCGCGGCCGTTGATCATGCCATCCCGGTACACATTGCCCGAGACGATGGACAGAGAGGCTCCGCCGATGGCTGCCAGCACACCCGACAGGAGCACTGCCTGGTAGCGGGTCCGGAAGACGCTGATTCCCAGGGTATCAGCCGCTCTGGGGTATTCACCCACGGCGCGCAGCCGCAGACCCCAGCGGGACTTGTTGATCACCCAGGTCAATACGCCAACCAGAATCAGAGCAACGAAGACCATATAGTTCAGTTCCAGCAGGAAGGGTCCGATCCCGGGAATTCCGCCCAGAAAACTGCGAACCGCCGGAGAATAGCCGATTCGGGCTACCCCTTCCGACTGACTCTGCATTCCAAAGAGGATCCAGAGCAGCAGAGACGGGATGGCCGAGGCCAGCGTGTTGATGGCCGTACCGGAGATAACCTGGTCAGATTTGAGGTTGATGGACAGGAAGGCGTGAATGCCCGACGTGACAATTCCGGCGATAATTCCCGATGCCAGGCCAATGTAGGCATTGCCGGTATACTGGGATCCTACCACGGCGAAGAATGCGCCCATGATCATGATACCTTCCAAACCGATGTTGGTGACGCCTGATTTTTCATTGAGTACGCCGCCCAGGGAAGTCAGGATCAGCGGGGTGGCAATGCGCAGAGTGGCAGCCAAAAACGCTACCAGGAAAGGCAATGAGTTATTTTCCATTTTTCGCTGCCTCCTTTTTCTTTCTCTTATCCAGCAGGATTTTCCAGATGTGGTCTGCCGCTACGAACAGGATGACCAGAGCCTGGACAATATAGCCGATATCCTTGGAGATTCCGTTCAGCTGCATGTAGGGTCCGGCATTGATCAGGGCTCCGAACAGCATGGCTGAAAGCAAAACGCCCAGCGGATGGGACTTGGCCAGCAGCGCTACGGCGATGCCGTTGAGCCCGAATCCGGCGAACATGGACAGCTCCTTGGCTGAATGCTCCGGCCCCATGATCTGGACCGCGCCGGCCAAGCCGGCCAGGGCGCCCGAGAGCACCATTGCCAGGATGATGTTGCGCTTGCGGTTAATGCCGCCGTATTCTGCTGCGTACATATTCAGGCCGGTGGCCCGGAGTTCAAAGCCGTTCTTGGTGTAGCTCATAAAGTACCAGACGCCAAAGGCGCAGGCAATGGCAAGGAACAGGCCCAAATTGACCCGATACCGGTCGCCCAGGAATCGATAGAGGAAAGCGGAGGACTGAATGGTTTCCGTGGCTACGGTGTTGGGAACCTTCAGTGGATTCTTGACGATGTAGTTGTACACATGCATGGCGATGTAGTTCATCATGATGGTGTTGACGACTTCATTGGTCCCGCGGGTCGCCTTGAAGAAGCCGGGAATGAATGCCCAGAGGGCACCGGCCAGAATGGCTCCGGCGATGACCAGCGGGATATGGACGATCATCGGCAGCCCCGGGATGAGCCCCAGAGCGGCTGCGGTGATGGCTGCCACCGTGAACTGACCCTCAACACCGATGTTGAACAGTCCGGAACGGAAGGCCAGCGTATGAGCCAGTCCGGTGAAGATCAGCGGAGTGGTATTGACCAGGAAGTCAGAGACGGCCTTCGTATTCTTAAAGTTCGCTTCCAGCAGCGAAGAGAAGAACAACTTGGCGGAATCGCCCAGTGAAATGTCCGGAATGGTGTAGTACACCACAAACAGGGAGATGACCAGAGCCAGGGCCAGCGAAGCCACCGGAGTAATCAGCGGCAGGAATTGCTCCAGCGAGCGAGCCTTATTTTTCTGTTCCATGGCTGACCTCCTTCGGTTCCGGTTGAATGGCTTGCGCCATGACTTCTGAGACGGATGACTGGGCGGGCCCTGCGGCGGCTGAGGCAGCTTCCAGCGTACCTCCGGCCATCAGGATACCCAGCTTGTTTTCCGTCGCGTCGGCCCGGTCGATGGTGGTGCTGATATGACCGCCATAGATCACACTGATGCGATCGGACAGATCCATGACTTCATCCAGTTCCAGAGAAACCAGGATGACCGCCTTGTCAGCGTCCCGCTCCCGGATCAGGCGCTTATGGATGTACTCAATGGCTCCGACGTCCAACCCCCGGGTGGGCTGGGACGCAATCAGCACCGTCGGATCCTTTGAGATTTCGCGGGCTGCGATGAGCTTTTGCTGATTTCCGCCGGAAAGGCTTCGGGCGGGAACCGATTCATTAGGGGTCCGGATGTCGAAATCCTTGATCAGGCCCCGAGTGTATTCCTTAATGGCTGAATAATCCAGCGAGATGCCCTTGTTGAACTTTTTCTCGCGATGCTGTCCGAGAATGGCATTCTCATACAGTGGAAGCTGCAGCACCAGGCCTCGTTTGTGCCGGTCCTGCGGAATGTTCGACATGCCTGCCCGGATGACCTGGTCCGCGTTGAATCCGAGGATTTCCTGACCGTTCAGCCGAACGCTGCCGGAGTCGGCTTTGATCAGGCCGGTGAGAATCTCCACCAGTTCCTGCTGGCCGTTGCCGTCAACGCCGGCAATGCCGAGAATCTCGCCGCGACGCACGGAGAAGGACAGATCCTTGATCTTAGCCACCCCGCGCTCATCCTTGTAGTTCAGGTTCGATACCACCAGTACCTCGTCCCCGGCTTCATGAGGGTCCTTGTCCACGGACAGCTTGACCTGACGGCCCACCATCAGTTCAGCCAGCTCCGGAATGGTCGTATCTTTCGTGAGTACCTGCCCCACGACCTTGCCCAGCCGGAGAATGGTTACCCGGTCGCTCATCTTCATGATTTCCTTGAGTTTATGGGTAATGAGTATAACCGACTTGCCTTCCCGCGTCAGGTTGCGCAGGATGATCTCCAGTTCGTCGATTTCCTGCGGCGTCAGAACCGCCGTGGGTTCATCCAGAATCAGGATGTCGGTCTTCCGGTAAAGCGCCTTCAGGATCTCAACCTTCTGCTGCTGGCCGACCGTGATGTCCTTGATCAGGGCATCGGGATCCAGATTGAAGCCATACTGGTCTGCCAGCTGCTTCACATCTTCCCGGGCTTTGTCCAGATCAACCTGAAGACCGTTCATCGGTTCATTGCCCAAAATGATGTTCTCAGTCACCGTGAAGATATCGACCAGCATGAAATGCTGATGGATCATGCCGATGCCCAGCTCGATCGCCTTGGACGGATTGGTGATCTTCTGCTCCTTGCCATTGACAAAAATCTTGCCTTCTTCCTGCTGATAGAGTCCGTACAGGACATTCATCAGCGTCGTCTTTCCAGCGCCATTTTCTCCCAGAAGAACATGGATCTCTCCTTTGTTCAAATCAAAATCCACTTTGTCATTGGCTACGACACCCGGAAAAACTTTGGTGATTCCCTTCATTTCAATTACTTTTTCCATTATCGCACCCCTTGGAATATTATTCCGTTTCAATTGGTTCTTAACTTAATTATAACGTAAATGAACGTCGGATGGTTAATCCATCCGACGTTCCATCAAATCTAATTCGATTGGATCAAGTCTTGTTAGGGCTTGAAGGTCTTAAGTTCTTCCAATGTTGCCGGAACCACCAGGGATCCGCCGACGATCTTTTGCTTAAATTCATCAACCTTAGTCAGGACTTCTGGCTTGGCTTTCAGATCGGGATGGATTGTATCAGACAATCCAACTGCGTCTTCCTTGAGTCCCAGGTTTTCCACGCCGTTCTTGAACGTACCGTCAATGTAGGATTTTACTGCGTTGTACACAGCAACGTCTACCCGCTTCATCATGGAAACGAGGATGACATCTGCTTTGTCCGGGAGCAGGAGAGCCTGGTCAGAGTCAACGCCCATGGCGTATTTCTTGACTTCCTGAGCTGCGTCGAACAGTCCGATGCCGACTCCGCCGGCTGCGTGGTATATGACGTCAGCGCCGCGGCCATACATTTCCTTGGCAATTTCTTTGCCCTTGCCTGCATCCGAGAAGTTTCCGGCGTAGCTGACAAATTCACCGTGCTTTGCGTTGCCCTGGGGAACGAGAAGCTTTCCGGCTTCGGGATTCACGCTCATGACACCGGCTGCAAATCCGGACTCAAACCGTCCGATGACTTCGCCTTCCATACCGCCGATAAAGCCAATTTTGTTGGTCTTGGTCATCATTCCGGCGATGACGCCCAGGAGGAAGGAACCTTCATGTTCCTTGAAAAGAACGTTCTTGACGTTGGGCAGATCGACCACTCCATCAACCAGAAGGAATTTCTTTTCCGGATTGGCGGTCGCAACCAGCTTAACGGCATCCATCATTTTGAATCCGACGGTAACGGCCATTTCATCCTTGGATACGATGGTTTCCAGGTTCTGCTGAATCTGGCTCGGATCCTTGGTTTCGATCAGATCATAGTTTAATCCGAATTCACTCTTGATCTTATCCAGACCGGCAATACCGGCGTCATTGAAGGACTTGTCGCCCTTTCCGCCTTCATCCGTAGACATTCCCACTGATTTTCCGGTAACGTCCGGCTTGCTGACCGGTGTTGTTGTCGAAGTCTGTGTTCCTGCCGGAGTAGTGGTTGGTGTGGTCGGTTTGCATCCGGCCACGATGGTGGCCATCATCATCATGGATGCGACGACCGCGGTGATTCTCTTGTTCATTGAATTCTACCCTCCTGTATATAAATAGGTTTAACATTCACCTTGATTATAGCACAGAGCGAAACAAATTAACGTAACAAAACTTAAACTCCCTCTCAAATTATTATGATTCAAATAATAAAAATCTGCTGTTCATTCCCCCTGTTTTCAAAGGGTTTTGCTCTTGTCGAACAGGAAGAATTCCGGCAGCGGATCGCTTCCCAGCAGCGGCAGAGCGTAGTCCACAAACTCCTGTGTCAGGTCCGTACCGTCCGGGGAGATCCACTCCCGGGGAATCGGTTTCTCCCGGTTGGCGATCCTGGCCACATCCATCGGCACATAGTCTACCCGGTAAGGATCGGAACTGACTCGCTGCATCGTCACCATGACACGGTTCATTCCGGCCACGGCACACTCCACGGCCTTCTCGCCGCAGGCATAAGCTTCTTCTACATCCACATCCGAGGACAGGTGGGCGGCCGACCGCTGCAACAGGCTGAATTCAATGGTTCGCGTCTTGAATCCGAACTCCTTGCGGACAATGTCTTCCAGGTAGCGTCCGGAACCGGACAAGGCGGCGTGGCCGAAGGAATCAAATTCCGATTTGGGCTGAACATTGACATATTCACCGGATGCAAACTTAATGCCTTCCGAGACGGCCACGACAATAACCTTCTGCTGCTGCGACAGCTCCTTGATACGTTCTACGAACTGCTCCCGGTCAAAGGGAACTTCCGGCAGATAGACCAGATGCGGCGCATTGAACTTTTCATTCCGGGCCAGTACCGACGCGGCGGTCAGCCAGCCGGCGTTACGGCCCATGATCTCGACGATGGTGACGGAATTCCGGTCATACACCGAGGCGTCACAGAAGATCTCGCGCAGGCTGTGGGCGACGAATCGGGCCGCAGAGCCATATCCCGGTGTGTGATCAGTTTCCACCAGGTCATTGTCTATGGTCTTGGGAATGCCGATGCATTTGATCTCCATCCCCGATTCCTCGAAGTAATTGGAGAGCTTGTTCACCGTATCCATGGAGTCATTGCCGCCAATGTACATGAAATAGCCGATTTCCAGCTCCCGCAGACGGCGGGCAATGGATTCATAGTTATCATCCGGTTCCTTGGCCAGCTTGAAGCGACAGGAGCCCAGCGCCATGGACGGAGTCCGCTTAAGACACTCAAAAGCCTCCTCCTGGGCAAAGGCGCTCTCCACATCAATAATCTGATTCTTCAGCACACCTTCCAGACCGTGCAGCGCGCCAAAAATCTTGCCGATAGCCGGACTGGCCATCGCTGACCGGATGGCTCCGGCCAGGGAAGCGTTGATGACCGAAGTCGGACCTCCGGATTGAGCAATCAATAAATTATTTCCCATTTTTTTCTTCCTTCTCATCTTTTGATATAATTTGTTACTAATATTGCGATGAATCTTGTGTATATACATTAATCATACAATAGCTGAGTAACTCTGTCACGAATTCTTTCAATCGGGAAACCCATACCATCCTGCTCGCGCGCTGTTTCCGAAGAATATCAATTACTTTTCCTCTGACTGAGACAGCAGCCGCAACAGTCTGAATCATCTCAATAATCTCCATGATCTGCCTGATCTGCTTCAGCTGCTTGATCTGCTTGATCTGCTTGATCTGCTTCAGCTGCTTGATCTGCTTCAGCTGCTTCACCTGCTCGACCTTTTTCACCTGCCTGACCTGCTTCACCTGCTCGAGTTCAGTGTATCAGCGGTTCGAGAGGCTTCCACAAGGGACTTCATCGATTCAAGAAAGGATACAGGCTACTTCATCTGAGGAAAGCCCAGCTGCTTCATCGCTTCATAGGCAACAACTGCCACGGTATTAGAGAGATTGAGCGACCGGGTACTGGTCTGGATCATGGGAAGTCGGATCAGACGGTCTGCCAGGCTGTTTCGGATTTCATCCGGCAGTCCGCTGGATTCCCGCCCGAACAGAATGAAATCCCCATCCTGATAGGCAACGTCATGGTAATATTGGCTGCCCTTGGTGCTGATGGCATAGATGACTGCCTCAGGATACCTGGCGCAAAAATCCTGCCAGCTCTCATGGATTTCCAGATCCACATCCTTCCAGTAATCCAGACCGGTCCGCCGGATCTGCTTGTCGGAAATTTCGAATCCCAGGGGCTTGATCAGATGAAGCCGGGATCCGGTCAGGACGCAGGTTCTGCCAATGTTGCCGGTATTCTGCGGAATCTCCGGCTGGTACAATACGATATTTATCATAGTCCTCCTAGAGCGATGTCCCGGATGGCGCGAGCCACCCCGTGCTGAGTATTGTCCAAAGTCACAAATTTGGCCGCAGCCTGGATTGAGGCTGAGGCGTTGCCCATGGCAACCGAATAGCCGGCCGCTTCGAGCATCGTGCGGTCATTCTCCGAGTCCCCGATCACCATGATTTCCTCAGGGCTGATCCCCATGGATTCTCCCAGAAGCCGGATCCCCCGGCCCTTGTCGGCCTCGTGATGCGTTATTTCAAGATTGGTGGGAGCAGAGGATACCACCGCGATGGAGCCGATCTCCTGAAGAGCAGCCCGCAGGGGCTCCGTATCCTCCAATGACGGGAAGAAAATCCCCTTCAGCACCTGATCACCGTAGCGGTCCATCAGATCCTGGTAGGAGAACTCTCCCCCCATTTCCACAATGCGATATCTTGGATCCAGGCTGGCCAGAATGCGGTTGTCGTAATAGCGCTGCAAGCCGCTGCCGGCATACAGATTGAATTCATCATAGAAATTGGGCTGATATCCGGCCGATGTAATCTTCGCGATCACCTCACCCAGCTCCCGCCTGCCCAGGCGGAGTTCATGCAGCTTGGCCTGGGTGAAGGGATGCTTAATGAGGGCTCCGTTCATCGTCACCAGCGGCACATCAAGCTTAAGCTCTCTGGCGTAAATCAGGGCAGAGGCAAACATTCGTCCCGTAGCGAGCGTAACAGCGATGCCATGCTCCTGCGCCAGGCGGATTGCCTCCCGGTTCTCCCTTGATATGTTCAGTTCCGGATCCAGGAGGGTTCCGTCGATGTCCAGGCAGATCAGTTTTACCATAGTTGTTCTTGATTCCTCTCGTGTTTTTAGGTCTTTGTCTCTGCAGGTCTCGATGTGTCCTGCAAATCATTAGGTGTCCTGCAGATCGATATTCGCCCTGCAGATCGTTGTTTGAATGAAGGCATTGCCTTAATCAGCTAGTTCTTTTGTCATCTGCAACGCTGATGTCCTCGAGCCTGTTGTACTGATGCCGGCTGCCCTGGTATTCCTGACCAGTCTGACGGTTCAGGGAGGTTTGAGTTTCCTGCTGATTCAGCTCCCTGGACCCGGAGGACGGCTTCAGTGATATCACAGGATCCAGCGCCGCAGCAGATGGCGCGGTCTGGAACTGGTGATTCGGTGATAGCGCAGGGTCTCCTCCAGAAGCCGGGCCCGAACGGCGGCCGCAACGCTGTGGGGTGTCGACCCGTAGCGTGCCTTATAATGAGCTTCCCCGTACCGGATGAACTGACGCTGCAGTTCATGATCGGGAATGCGCCGGCTGATTTCGGACAGGGTCTGGGATTCGGTGATTTCGAGACCGGATTCCTTCAGCAGCCGGATGATGAAGTCCAGGAAAGCCTGATCCCCGGGATCTTCCAGCAGTCGCTTCACACGCTGTTTTTTCCACAGGATCAGTCCGCCCAGGCTGATCAGTCCGATCCAGGAAACAGACAGCCAGGGAGGCAGGTTCCGTTCACTGGTGGTTTCTCCTGGCGTGGGGGCGGCTCCGTTGCCCGGGGTGGTATCGGGCAGCGTGTCCTCGGCCAGGGTTCGGATCGGAGTCGTTGCAGGCGTCCCGCCGGGTTCCGTCGGAGTTGGATTCGAACCGGTGCCACCGCCGGTCTGCCCGTGTTCCCGGGCAGTCCCCGTGGCATCCCAGATCGTCCAGAGATCGCGTTCCGGATCGGTCAGAACCTCAGCCCAGGCATGCGCATCCGAATTCCGCACCAGGCGATTGCCCTGGGTGTCCACTTCCGACGACACCCGGAATCCCTCGACATAACGGGCCGGAATCCCGGCAATCCGCAGCATTACGGTCAGAGCCGTGGCATAGTAAACACAGTACCCTTCCCGGACCTCAAACAGGAAGTGGTCCACAAAATCCCCCTCCGGGAACGAGCCCGGGGAAAGCGTGTATTCATAATTATCCCTGAGATAGGTGGTCAGCGCCAGCATCTTTTCCGCCGGATCCTCCCGATCCCCCACAATGTCTTCCACCAGGTCAACGGTGCGCTGGGTTATGGTATCCGGCAGCTGCAGGTAATCCCGCCGGTCCTCCGGCACTGCCGGATCGACGGCGGCCATTGCATAGTCCTCCACCGCTTCCTGGTCATAGTAGACCACGGTATAGGGGTCAGCCTGTTCTTCGCTGACCATGAAGGTCTGGTCCTGAATGCTGTAATAGATGCGGTTGTCGCGGCTTCGGTCAGACAGTGTCACCGATCCGGGATAAACCGGAACAAACAGCGAGGAGGTCAGCAGTTCCTCCGGAAGGACAGTCAGTCGTTTCTGCGCCGCGCTGCGGTAGGCCTGGGTCACCAGGCTGGAGGCGGCGTTGTCCGTTCGGTAAAGAAAATCACTCTTTTCCCAGATGCGGCCGGTATAGACCCGCTTGGTATTGCCGCGCAGGTACTCAGGGATGTCCTCGGCCAGGCGCAGGGCAATGGTCTGATCCAGCGTGACATTTCCGCCCAGACGGGTGGAGGAGTCCTGATAACCGGTTCGGCTTAAAGAAAAGGCATCCAGAAAATAATTGCCCGGCAGAAAATCATCCTGCATAAGGTAATCATTGGCTTTCATCCAGATTTTTTCATAATAGGTCCCCTTGCGCTCGGGGACCGCACTCATCGTAATCAGTCCCAGACAGAGCGCGATGGCAATTCCCTGCAGCATCCGCGCCCGCCCGTCAATCCGGTGAACCCGGAACGTCGCGTACTCGGCGTCACGGGCCAGAATTCGTTCATGGACCAGCACAAACGCCCACAGAAAGACAAAGGACGTCAGGACGGCGGCAGGATCGGTCAGGCTGTCCACCGCCCATAAAAAGAACAGGAATGCCAGATCCGTCAGGAGCAGATTCCAGGGATAGGCATAGATCGTGAGGAAGGACAGCGCCAGCACCAGGATCACAATATTTTCCAGGAGATAGGCAAAATCCTGATAAACCAGGGGGCGCGAAGCGCTGAGCTTGTCGTTGATGCCCTGAACCGAGCGGATGATTTCCCCGGTGTCATAATGATAGGTCTGCCATAGGAAGAGTGCCCCGATCAGAAGGAACAATCCATAAACCGGCTTCAGGTCGCGAAGCAGACCGGCCAGGCCGATGCCGATCAGAAGCACAGGGATCGCCACGCCCAGAAGCGGCGGCAGATAGCCAAAGGGATCCGTGCGGCGCACCTCATAGGCATCCAGGAGCAGTTTGGTCAGCATCAGGCTGTGGATCAGAAGGACCAGCACTTTCACCCGGTTTTTCTTAAGCCATTTCATAGCCGGGTCCCTCCAGTTCCTTCAGAATCAGGCGGCTGCCCGACAGCTCCGCCCCGCTTTTTCCAAGCTGAGGTGCAAACACCACCACTTCGTTGCGTTCATGGATCAGCTGTTCACAGGCTTCCAGATCCGATGACAGCGGCCGGGTGAAAAACAGCAGGGTCCCCCGCTCATGGAGAAACTCCTTCTTCTCCGCGATGAACTCCGCCAGCGGTTCCCGGGCATCGGCCTTCTGTGTCAGCAGATCCTCTTCCAGCTGGCTGAACACTTCCATGGTCGAAATATCAAAGAAGGGATGTCTTGAATCTGTGCGGATAAAGCCATGGGGGATCCCTTCTTCCAGCAGCCCTCGCGACAGGCTGAGCGCATCCGTCACCAGGGTGTTTTCATAGATCCCCTCGGGATCCATCTGCAGGATCTTTTCGTTCATATCCAGAATGATCAGGATGTCCTTCTCCTGAGTGGTCTCGCCGCGGCGCACCAGAAGTTCATTGTATCGGGCCGACACCTTCCAGTTGATTTTGCGGAAGGAATCCCCCGGCTGATAGCGGCGCAGTTCCCGGACCACATAGGGATTTTCCCGGGAATACGTCCGGAACAAAGACCCTTCGCCCACGGTATCCAGCGCCAGTTCCCGGGTCCGGTCCGAGCGGACGGCCGGATAGATTCTGACCGGACGGGTTTCGATCCGGCGGCGGCGGGTCAGAATATTCAAGACATCCGAAACGCCGACTTCAACGGTGCCCACATCCAGGATGCCACGCACCTGCGGACGAAAGTCATAGGGCAGACTGGCCCGGTCTCTGGCCGGAATCGAGATCACCCGGTGATCCCCCAGATGCTCCGCGTCGGACCGGATATAGGGTATGTTCATGAACCCGCGATTTTCCAGATTAATGGCCAGGCGGATTTTCTCTCCCGCTTCGAGCCTGCCCTGGGGTTCGACCAGCTCCACCCGGAGCGCTCGGGAGAACAAAAGGATCTGCAGCAGGGAAGCCGCCAGGAGAAGAACGGACAGCATCGCCAGCGTATTGGCGACATAGCCGCCCACACTGAGAGAAAACAGCACTGCCAGACTGGCCGCAAAGACATAACGAAGATCGATTTTCATAGCGATTCCTCTGACCGCGCCGCGCTAGCGGGGAGCCTTGACATAATTGACAATGGCGGCGATGACGTCGATTTCCGTCAGGGTCCGGCCGCGGGCCTGGGAGGAAAGCTTGACCCGGTGAGGGAAGCAGAGCATGACATTGTATTTGACATCCTCCGGGATCACATAGTCCCGCCCCTTAATCAGCGCCTGAGCCTGAGACAGGCGCATCAGGGCAAGCGAAGCTCTGGGACTCACTCCGATGGTCAGGTAATTGGACGTCCGGGTTTCTTCCGCCAGCCGCACAATGTAGTCATTGATGGCGTCAGCCACTTCCACCTGGCGCACCTGATCCATCAGGTGCAGAATATCCTGCCGGGTCACAGCCGGCTCCAGCTCATCCAGCGGATTCCTCACCCGGAAATTCTTCAGGATGTTCATCTCCTGTTCCTTATCGGGATAGCCAATGGACGTCTTCATCATAAACCGGTCCAGCTGGGCTTCCGGCAGATTGAAGGTCCCTTCATACTCAATGGGATTCTGGGTTGCCAGCACCACAAACGGCTTCTCCAGCTGGTAGGACACAGCCCCTTCTGAAACCTGGGTTTCCTCCATGACCTCCAGCAGAGCGGACTGGGTTTTCGGTGAGGTCCGGTTGATCTCATCGGCCAGGACCAGATTGGCAAACACCGGACCGGGTCGAAACTCAAAGTTCATCTCCTTCTGGTTGTAGATGGAGATGCCCGTAATATCCGACGGCAGCAGATCCGGCGTAAACTGAATCCTGGAGAAACTCAGGTCCATGGTACGCGCCAGGGCTTTGACAATGGTCGTCTTGCCCAGGCCCGGGAGATCCTCAATCAGAATATGACCTCCGGAGAGGATTCCTTTGAGGATATCGATGATTTCGTTGTCCTTGCCGACGATGACCTTGCGGACGTTGGCTAAAATTCGCTGTACGATGATATTTTCCAATGCGTTCATCCTCTAATGCACAATTCATGCGGCAGAAGGTATAGTGACGTCAGCTTCCAGGGAGCACTCCCCGGGGAGATCTGGTCACCAGGCAGCAGATCATGATAGACAATAGACGGAACAGAGCGGGAGCATCAAAGAAAATAGGAGTTCGAGCTCCCCTAATCGAACAACAGGACCGCGGGCGGCAGACCGTTCCGAATGGATGGTACGGGATCCGGTCTCCGGGCTCCCTCACTTATGCAGGGTTTTGCCCGGTTCCTTCCAAAGAAGGTTTTCCCCTTCATTATAGCAGTTGCGCTGTTGTCCGCCAAAGAAACCCGGTCTTGAGAAAAGACCTCCGAACCCTGTGAAATGAGGGATCGAAAGTCTTTTGCTCCTGTATTTACAAAAAGTTTGAATCTGGATCCGGTTCGGCCCGGTGATCAACTGCTACCGGCCGACGCGCTTGACTCCGACCAGTTCCCGGTAGCTGACTTTATCCCACAGGATGGTTTTAATCAGCTTGCCGTCCTTGTAGGTCTTGCGCCAGACGGTGACAGACGCTTTGGGATGGGGATAAACCAGAATTTCCTCTTCGCCTTTGTCCAGATCATCCGTGTACTTGATCTTCCAATGCTTCTCCCCTTCCACGATATTGGTCTGGGTGAACTTGTAACTGATGCCGCCCATGGCGTCTTCGTCGCTGATAATACTGAAGGTAACTCGGCCGTCCACCGCGGTTCCCTTGATGGTAATGGGATAATCCAGGGTGTTGCGGAACTTGAAATCAAGCGACGGCGCATAGATTGTGGCGTCCATGCCATAGGGCAGATAGAGTACGGAGAAGGAATGGGTGTGGCGCTCCACCAGCTCAAGACCAGCCCGCACCACCGCATTGTAGAGAGTGGATGAAACCTGGCAGACACCGCCGCCCGAGCCCTCTACGAGACTGTCCCCGGAATAAACCTGAGAGATCCGGTAACCGTTGGCAACGATCGGAGCTTTGATGGTTCGCAGCACAGAAAAGACTTCTCCGGGCTGAACCACAGTGCCGTTGATGCGTTTGGTAGCAAGCCGGACATTATGGGCGCGGGGAATCAGGCTTTCACTGTAGCGGGAGGTACCCTTCGCGATAATCGCCTGGCCCTCCTTGACTCCGGCAACAAGCTTCGGCGTGGTCTTGACCGATGCCTTGAAGCTGGCAGAGGACTTGGTCGTATAACGAATCATGCCGTCCAGCTTGTCAATGAGGGTCTGCTTGAGCAGGCTCAGCCCGGTAACCTGAGTGGTCGCCTTGCGGTAGACCTGATCGGCAACTTTATTGACATAGTTTGAAAGGACGCCGTCATTCATGGTCAATTCAAGTTCAAAGCGAAGCTCCGGAGCCGTCCGGATCATCTGTGCCCGTTCCTCCACGCTCAGATCGCGGTAGGCGGCCTGGGCGGAAGCCAGGGCCGCGGTGAACGAAACACTCAGCCCGAGCTGGCTCTGGGTTGGCGCAAATTTCCTGGTTCCCACCGTAAACGGAATCGTCCGGGCCAGAACCCGGGTGGTGATTTCATCGGCTTTGGCCTCTGCTTCGGCATAGGTCAGCCCGCCCACCTTAATGCCGGAAATAATGATCCCGGGATAGATTTTTTCACCCCATTGCTCCACCAGAAGTTCTGACTCCGACTTGGTAGCGACGGGTGTCGTCGACGGAATGGTTCCGGGAATCGATCCGGGGATGCTGGCAGGGTATGAGGTCTGACCCGGAGTCTGCTGACCCGGAATCGTCCCGGCAGCTGAAGTCTGCCCCGAAGCGGATCCCTGAGTCTGACCGGGCAAAGAGGACCCTTGCGGACCGGTTATGAGGGAACTCATTCCCTGACAGCCGCTCAAAAGAGCGCCGCAAAGAATGGTAAGTGTCAAAATACGAGCAGGTTTCACTGGTGATCTCCTCCAATAACATAGAATAAATGCAAATCACAACCAATGGATCGCTTGGGCAGCCCACTCGAAGTCCATCGAAGAATTATTATATTATCAATATACTCCTGTACGTTCAAGAATTTGTTACTAAAGAACTACAAAGTGACAGTTTATATAATTTATTATACAGATATTTTCCGGTTTTCAAATTACCGTTGGGACAACAGGCAAACCAGCTTCCCGGAAGACACCCTGTGCCCTCCGGGAAGCCGAATACCAGACGGAGTGCCCTCAGGAAATGCCTTTTCACTCATCCGCCGTTTGCTATAATGGACAGAGAAATCAATTTCAAACTCGAGGTGACATATGAACAACCAAATGATTGAACAACTGCGCGAGCTGATTGAAATACCCAGCCCGACCGGTTATGACCGCGAAATACTGCCCTACATCGAAGGAAAAATCAAAGAATCAGGTTTGGAAATCTTGCGGCTCAATAAAGGCGCCATCCTGGCCAAGCTGCCGGGACAGTCTGAAGAAGCCATTCTGTTCTCAGCTCATGTCGATACCCTGGGAGCCATGGTTAAGGAAATCAAGAGCAACGGCCGGCTGAAAGTCTCCATGCTGGGCGGCTGCCCCTGGATCAGTCTGGATGCTGAGAACTGTCTGGTTCGCACCGCCGAGGACCGCCGCATCAGCGGAACCTTCCAGGGAACCAAGCCCTCGGTGCATATTGACGGCGGCGATGTATCCAAAACCGAACGCACCCAGGACACCACGGAACTGATCCTGGACGAGAAGGTAGAAAGCAAGGAAGATGCTGAAAAACTGGGGATTGAGGTGGGTGACTTTGTGTTCGTGGATCCCCGCTTTGCGGCTCTCCCCAATGGTTTTATCAAGACCAGATATCTGGATGACAAAGCTTCCGTGGCCATCCTCCTGGAAGCGATTCAGGCCCTGAAGGCTGAAACCCTCAAAAATACCCTGTATTTCTTCATCTCCACCTACGAAGAAGTCGGTCACGGCGCAGCCGCCGGCGTTCCCTCCCAGGTCCGTGAATTCATCGCGGTTGACATGGGAGCACCCGGCAACGGTCAGAACTCCTCCGAGTTTGCCGTCAATATCTGCGCCAAGGATTCCAGCGGTCCCTACGATCTGGACATCAAGGAACGAATGGTGAAGCTGTGCAAGGATCAAGCCATTCCCTACAAAGTGGACATTTACACTTACTACGGATCCGATGCCTCCGCCTCGCTGAGAGCGGGCCACGATCTCCGCACCGGTCTCATCGGCGCCGGTGTTTTTGCCTCCCATGGCTATGAACGCACTCACATCGATTCCATGCAGGCAACCCTGGATCTCGTTCTGGCTTACGCCCGGGCCGGTCTTGCCCCGGAAAGCCGCTAAAAAAGCGAAGATCTGCAAATTTCGGATACCGTACACCACCAAGAAAATACAGCTCTGCCGCTCAGCGGCAGAGCTGTATTTTCTATGGCTTGTTTAAGAGCGTCGCGTCTTGAGGGCTGCTCTTTCCGGTTTGTACTGATGGAAATCAGAAACCGGGCTTCGGCTTAGATCTCCCGCGTGTCCAGGGAGCGCTCGAAATCACGCCGGGCCAGGGAAACCTGTATGATCTTCTCCACCAGTTCCTGGTAACCCAGTCCGATGCTCTTCGCGCTGCGCGGAATCAGCGATGTGGCCGTCATGCCGGGAAGGGTGTTGATTTCCAGAACATAGGGCGTGCGGTCATGCAGAATGAAATCCACCCGGCCATATACAGAACACTTGAGGGCGTGGTAAGTGGCCAGTGCCATCTGATTCACCTGCTGCTGCAGCTCATCGTCCAGCCGGATGATGACTTCCGTGGCTCCGCCGTGGGCTTCATCCTGATACTTGGCGGTGTAATCGAAAAATCCGGTGGGCGAGCTGATCTGAATGGTTGGCAGTACCTCATCATCGAGGATCGGCACGGTGATCTCCACGCCCGAAATAAATTCTTCCACCATCACTTCGTGATCGATCAGCAGCGCTTTCCTGATGCAGTCCGCCATGACGGATTCCTCGTCGCAGATGAACGTCATGACCGAAGAACCCCCGCTGTTCGGTTTTACGACCACTTTTTTCTTGTGTTTCAGGAAGGGAGCTGCCAGTGCGGCAATCTCCTGCTCATTGTGAATGACAATCCAGTCTGCCGTATTAACGCCGCGGCCGCGCAGGATGACCTTGGACAGATCCTTGTCCATGGCAATGGCTGAGCTTTTGACATCTGATCCGGAATAAGGGAGGCCCATGGCATCGAGAATGCTCTGGATCTGCCCGTCTTCGCCGTACTTGCCGTGCAGGGCCAGCAGGGCAAAATCAATGCCCTGGCATTTTTCCATGACATCGTCCTTGGAATCCAGGATGATGCGGCTCGCCTCATGTCTGGTCCGGTCGATACTGTTGAACATGTTTTCCCCGGTTTTCAGGGACACTTCCCGTTCGGTGGAGATGCCACCCATCAATACCCCGATCTTCATAGTAGCTCCTTTGCTTCTTCCGCCAGATCCTGGGTTGCCTGCGTTTTTTTCAGGCGGCGCGGTTTGCTCTGGCGGGTGATGTCTTTATAATATTTGCAGTAGTCCTGTATGGTGCATTCATGACATTGCGGGTTGCGGGCAAAGCAGGTGCGCCGGCCATGAAAAATCAGCAGGTGGTGGGCCATGATCCAGACGTTTTTATCCAGGGCTTTCATGAGCGCCTGCTCTGTTTTTTCCACATCTTTTTCATCCGTGATGCCAATCCGGTTGGCCAGCCGGAAGACGTGGGTATCCACCGCAATGCCCGGTACGCCATAGGCATTGGACAATACGACGTTGGCGGTTTTACGGCCGACTCCCGGCAGCGTGATCAGCTCCTCCATGGTCCGGGGCACCTGTCCGTCAAACCGGTCAATCAAATCGCGGACCAGCCGGTAGAGGTTTTTGGCTTTGCTCTTATACAGGCCGATGGTGCGAATCCGTTCTTCAATTTCTTCCTGGGACAGGTTCAGCCAGTCCTCCGGCCCCGGCAGCACTTCATACAGCGGCGGCATGACTTTGTTGACCTGAACATCTGTGGTCTGAGCTGACAGTACGGTGGACACCAGCAGCTGAAACGGCGTCTCGTGGATCAGCTCGCAGGCCGCGTCGGGATAGCGTTCCTGCAGCAACCGGATAATTTCCTTCTCCTTCTTGCGCATTACTCGACCTGTGTCGAATCCGCATCGACCACTCCGTCATAAACGCCGCGATACTCCGGTCTCAGGTTGGCGGCGATGTGGTTCATAATATCCCGGAGCGCCCTATCATCGTACTCGTGCTTATCTTCCGCCGGTCTCTTCTTCGTCAGATGGAACGGCTCGCCTACCACGATTTCCACCGTGCCGGGATGAATCCGCTCCTGGTCCATCCGACCGGATGGATGAATCGGTACGACCTGCTCTGTCCCCATCAGGGCGATGGGGACGATGGGTACTTTTGCCATGCGGGCAATCAGGGTAATTCCCTTTTTCGCCTCGATCATTGAACCGGTTCTCGAACGGGTTCCTTCCGGGAAAATCATCACCGATTCGCCGTTCTTCAGCGTGTTGATAATGGTCTTGAGCGATTCCAGATCTGCCGAATTGGGCTTGATGTTGATGGTCTTGATCAGGGACTTGAACAGATTCGTAAACCGGTCATTGGACAGTTTGATGCCTGCCACAAAATGCGGATCAAACTGTTTTTTCAAAAAACGCATGAGGACCATTCCGTCCAGATTGGACAAATGGTTGGCGACAAACAGACAGGGCGATTGCAGGTTATCCAGATGATGTTGCCCGCGCACGGTCAGTTTCACCTTGCGCTTCAGTTCGCGATCGATATAGGCATTGGCAATTTTCAGCTGCAGTCCCTGCGGCAGCAGGGCTAATAGATCCAGTAATTTCATTGGTTTACCTCTTTGTCAGCCCGAACGACGGGCGTTAAATCTCTTTTAGTTTATCATAAACTGCCCGGACCAGCGGGGAAGCCGGGTCAAGTTCCTGCGGCAGTCGTCCCAGGCGATGGAGCGCGGCCAGGGCGTTTTTTTCCAGTACTGCCTTTCCTCTCCAGCCCGCGCTGGTGGGAGCATACAGGCTGCGAAACTCCGCTTTGGACAGATGAACCAGCTGTTCCAGATCGGGCCGGACCATATGGTCATATGGTTTGAACGGAGCAAGACCCAGTCCGGCTTTCTCCTGATTCCAGGGACAGACTCGCTGACAGGTATCGCAGCCGAACAGCCGTCCGTCCAGGAGGAGCAGTTCCTCCGGGGAATGAGTCTTCTGCTGGGTTACAGAAGACAGGCAGCGCCTGGTTTCCACGTAGCGGGGACCCAGAATGCCGACCGGACAGGCCTTCAGACAGCGGGTGCAGTCACCGCAGGCGCTGTAGTCCCCCGGCGCGACGAACGTCTGGCTGGGCGGCAGCGACAGATTCGTACGGATTTCTCCCAGAAACACATAGGTGCCGTAGCGGCGCGTGATCAAAAGGCCGCTGCGGCCCAGCCAGCCCAGTCCTGCCAGGGCGGCAATGAGGCGCTCGGGCAGTTCATTGGAATCCACATAGGCTTGCGCCGAATATCCCCGTTCCCGGAGAAATGAGCAGATGGATTCCAGATACCCGGCCGCGACCTGATGATAATCCCTGCCCCTCACATAGACGGAAAAATGGGCATCCCGGGGCCAGGTCAGCTCATGGGCATAGGGAAATGCGACCGACAGAAACGATCCGCTGAGCTGGCAGCGGCTCTCCTGGTCTCCGCTTTCAAATGGCGAGACGGTCTCGCGGGGCCGCTCGTCATAGTACGGCTGAAAGTGCCGGATCCGCTCCCCGCTGGCAAAGCCGTACAGATCCAGGCCCAGGCTTTCGATATGCGCCTTCAAGTCCCGGACCGTATCAGAATCGCCGGCATATTGATCATTCATCAGTTTTTCCGCTTCCACAGCGGTGCCAGGAACTCATCAATGACATCGTGGATATTGATGACCCCCACCAGCTTGTTGTCATCGTCCACCACCGGGATCTGAAGCAGTTCGTACTTGATCGCCAGATCCACCGCGGTTTCCGCATGATCCCTGGCGTTGACATCCTCCACCCGGGTGTTCATGATATCCCGCAGCAGCGCGTCGTCCGCATTCTGAATCAGGTCGCTCATGGAGATGAAGCCCATGAGTTCGCCCATCTGGTCGGTGACAAATATGTAGTACATTTCGTCTGAATCGTATTCGTCGGACAGCACGCGGATAATCTCCCGAGCCTCCCGAACGGTCAGCGAATCAAGAAATGACAGGAATTCCTTGGCCATAATGGAGCCGGCTTCCTCATCGGAATAAGATAAAATTTCCTGAACTTCCGTGGCATCGTCATAGACCAGGTTGGACAGGATCTTTGCCTTGGCCTCGTCGTCCATTTCCTCAAGAATTTCGGCGATTTCATCATTGGGAATCATTTCGAGTATTTCCTGCGCTTTGGTTTCCGACATGGCTGACAGGATCTCGGCCTGAACACCGGGGGCTTCGATTTCTTCCAGGGTATCGGCCGCCAGTTCCTCATCCAGCGTCTCAAACACCAGATTGCGGTAATGGGATTCGACCTCTTCCAGAACATCGGCCAGATCCGCCGGATGCAGCGTGGACAGCTCCTGGTAAGGTACGCTGAGTTTCAGCGTATCCTTCAGGTTCTTCGATTCCTTCAGGCTTTCCACGTCATCCCACAGAATCAGGGATTCACTGGTCGACTGGCCCGACACCTTGTTCCAGCCCTTCATCAGGGTCGAGAGGCCGTTGCGCCGGGCCCACCCGTTTCTGGACTTGTCGATGGCCAAAAGCCGCAGTCCGTCGTCCAGCTGGACCATGCGGACATCATGCACCTTGAAACTGCGCTTGCCGTTGACGTCAACCACTTCCTTGTCCAGGATGTCTTTTGAAATCAGAAACGAGAAGCTCTGCGGGATGATGTCCCGGGCTCCCCGGACCTCGATGGACACCCGACCATGGGAATCCTCGTAAAATTCGATGTCCTTGAACTCGTAATTGTAGATATCCCCGGACTTGTCGACTTTGTAGCCGATGGCCTTGGGATAGCCCTGTCCGCGGTTGATGTAGATGTCTTTCAGGATGCCCACCGTATCATCCGTTTCATCCTTGATGGGACGATTCAGGATGGATGAGAAGTAGATCAGGTTCAGTCGTTCCATAACATTCCTCCTTCGATACTATTAACCGGGAGGATTGCTGTGCGAGCCTCCCGTGCTGATTATGTTCCGTTGATTACTGCCAGGCCCACTATCCACGAGCTCCCACTTCCTTTCATCTGATCTGATCGTTATTTTGTACTGCTTGTTGGCTCTTTCCAGGGGACCTGCCGTCCGCCGGTTCAGGCATTCCTATGATTTTGGTACGCATATTCTCTGCTTGTTCGGACCAACAGGTCCTGCCCTTGCCATGAAAGCAAGTCACCGGACTGTTCGGTCCAGCCACCGGCTTCATAATGCCTGCAGAACCATTCGAATTAATTATAGATGATATCGCCGCAAGAAAAAACCAGTTGTCCGAAAGGACAACGGTTTCTAGCGGAAATCTTTTTGTTTTTCTTCTCCCACCGGACCAAACGATGCAGGCACCCTCCCCAGTCCGATTCCGCGGATCATCGCCGCAGCGCCGGCGACCGTCAGGCCCAGACCTGCCAGAAGCAGGGCTGGGACGCCTGCCTGATCCAACAGAAAGCCTCCGGCGGGATTGCCAATCACGCCGCCCAGGGTATTGGCGGTTGTCATCATAGCCTGACCTTTGACCTGATCCCTGCGATGCATCCGTTCCCGGCTGTAATAGACGATGGCCGGCATGAAGGGCGCGAAGGACAGTCCGTGCAGCACCTGAACGCCGTAAATCTGTCCGATGCTGCCTGCCAGCACATAGGCCAAAGCCTTCATGATCCAGAAAAGCGCGGCCAGCTTCATCACGCCCTCGGAAGAAACCTTGCTGGCAAAGCGGGTAAAGAAAATCATGGCGGGCAGCTCCAGGACGGCCGCCAGCCCCAGGGTCAGTCCCAGATTCTGTTCATTGCCGCCGACGTGGCGGATCATCTGAATCAGATAGGTGCTGGTGATGTTATGGAAACTGAAAATCAGGACCACGCCGGCCAGAACCAGGAAAAAACCGGGGTAGCGCTGAAAGAAACCGCTGTCGATGTCTGCCGCCGAATCCGGTGTGTCCTCTGCACTCAGTTCCAGGTGAGGGGTTTTAACCAGGGCCGTCACCAGAATCAGAACAGCTGTGAGGAATGAAGTGATCAATGGCAGTCGGGCCGCGCCCCAGGCCTGCAGAAACCAGCCGATGAAAGCGGAGGTTCCGGCAAATCCCAGAGATCCCATAGCCCGGGCAACGCCGTAATTGCAGGTCGAGCCGCCTTCATTGAAATACATGCCGACGCCGTTGACGAGGGGCATCAGGAGCGTAGTCAGCGCAATCAGCAGGACATAAAGAAAAGAAGTTCCCCGGGTATTGGGAACTCCGATCCAAAAGCTGATTGCCATCATCAGGAAACCCAGTCCACCGATGAGCTGGCTCAGCGTGAGGCGTTCCGTGCGGTCGGCAAAGTCCGCTGTCAGGGGCTGCAGCAGCGCCCCGAGAATATTGCCCAGGGCCAGTAACAGGCCAATGACGGTGGCCGAGAATCCGCGTTCCAGAAGAAATACGGAAGCATAGCCGATCACCAGACAGAAGATCATCCAGTACAGTGCCTGGATCAGGGAGTAAATTCCCGTACGATCCACCTTGCCCATCATAAGTGAGCACTCACGCCCAGCACGGTCAGACGATTGCTGGCGCATTCAATGCGAACCGGCAGTTCCGGGCCTTTCTCGCCATCTACATCCGTCGGAATCGGCTCCAATGATTCAATGGTTACATCCTTGGTCTGGAAGAACAGGACGCCGGGATCCGCCAGCGCGCTTTCATCCCCCCGCAGAATTTTGATCAAGGTCGGGCCCAGTTCCGTAATCTGAGTGGTCTTGAGCACGATAACATCCAGCAGTCCATCGTTGCCGCGGGACTCCATGGCCAGTTTCATCCGGCCGACACTGATGCCGTTAAACACGGTGCAGAACAGCATATCTCCCTCATACTGCGCCTCTTTGGCCGTGATCCGGACCTTGACGGTCCGAAGCTCCCGCATCACTTCAAAGGATTTCAGGACATAGGCCAGATATCCGATGCTGGTCTTCAGATCATTGTCCGTCCGCTGCACAAAATCGGTAAAATAACCACCGGCAAAGACGTTCAGGAAATATCGGTCATTGACTTTGCCCAGATCCATCTGCTGCGGCGGCAAGGTCAGAATCTGACGCAGGGATTCCTCGACATTCTGAGTCATTCCGATGTAGGTTGCGTAATCATTGGATGTGCCCATGGGCAGAAATGCCACCGGCGTCTCAATGCCTCGAGCCAGCATTTCATTGACAATAATATCGCAGGTTCCATCGCCGCCGGCGATGAGAATATGATCATACGTATCGGCCGGTTCAGGAAACAGATCCATCTCCTGCGAATTTTCATCCAGCCGCAAGACATCGACCTGATAGCCGTACTTCTGATACATCCAGAAGACAACATCCAGCTGCTTGCGCATCTTGCCGTCTCCGGACTGTGGGTTATATAAAAACTTAACGCGTTTCATCACAATCACCTCATGCAAAATCTGTGCCTGACAAGGCCATTGCTTTATTCTAACTTCATTTTACACGCAAATGCCGGAAGGGTCGAATTGTTTGATAAAAATTCAATCTTTTACCACAAATCCCCTCGCCCAGCTCTTCCGAGCATTCCTGGTCGTGGAGTCAGCGCATTGTCCCAGCGGTCTCTCACTTCCATTGATTCGTTCCTAAAATCTGGAAGGGAGCCCTCAATCTAAACGAATCAGTTTGAAGCAATCGATTGATTGCATCAGGTTATTTTTTTCACGGGAATATGCTAGAATAGGAATTCGGAGGATGCAACTATGAATTTCAAAGAACGTTTTTTTTGCAAGTCCCATGTCCCAAACTGCCTGACGTTTCTCAACCTGGCTTTTGGTGTGGCTGCCCTGATGGAAATCCTGCCCGGGCGCTACGGAAATGCCGGCCTGTTCATTCTGGCAGCTGGCATTGTGGATCGCTATGACGGCCGGATTGCCCGACTGATTGATGCCGAGTCCCTGATCGGACGGGAACTGGATTCCCTGGCGGACAATGTCTCTTTCGGAGTGGCACCTGCGATTCTTCTCTATCAGCAGTTTCAGCTAAGCCAGATTCCGGTGCTCGGAACTCTGATCCCCATCCTGTACTGCATCAGTTCAACCTTTCGCCTGGCCCGTTACAACTCCAGCGAATTTGACGGATATTTCACCGGCATTCCGGTAACGGTGGCCGGACCAGCCCTGGTTGTGGTTGCCCTGTTTATGAAGAACCAGGGAATCGATCCGGCTCCGCCCATGCTGCTGCTGATGCTGCTCTTTGCCTGGCTCATGTCCAGTCAGCTGCGCTTTCGCAAGCAGTAACCGAACTTCGCCGGATCCCGGGACGCAGCACCGGATGACGCTTCACCCAGCATCCCGGAACACTGCTTTGCCGCGGACCAGGCGCACTGCCTGAGCTTGAGATCTATCTCTCCGGTCCCGATCCAGTGTCTGATTTGCTGAGTGCCCGGTCGCCCAAACGCTGATCTGCCTGGTGAGGACCCGCTGACCGACCAGTCGCCTTTGACCGCTCTGCGCAATTATTCTATTTTCGAAAAAAACCGGCTGATCGGGGCTCAAAAAAGCGAAGCGTACAATGAACGCTTCGCTTTTTTCATGCAGCCAGTTCCAGTGGATCGATTGAATCCCGGAATTTGGCTATTTGTGGTCTTTATGGACTTCGTGGATCTCGGCCTCGCCAAATACCATCTGTTTGAGCCGTTTTCCGGTGGGTGTGCCGGCGATTCCGCCGATGCCGGTTTCCCGAAGGTTTTCGTTCATGGAACGGCCTACTTCGTACATGGCGATCACCGCTTCATCAAAGGGAATGCGCGAGCGGACGCCAGCCATGACCATATCGGCCGTGGTCAGGGCGTTGACAGCCCCCTGGGCGTTGCGGTAGACGCAGGGGATCTCAACCAGACCTGCCACCGGGTCACAGACCAGTCCCAGCATATTCATGAAGACAATGGCGCCGGCATCCAGGCACATGGCGGGGGTTCCGCCCAGCAGGTGAACTGCCGCGCCTGCGGCCATGGCCGTAGCGGAACCGGTCTCGGCCTGACAGCCGCCTTCGGCACCGGAGATCGTCGCGTTCTGCCCGATGATGATGCCCATTGCGCCGGCGACGGCCAGCGCATCGATGAGCTGATCCTCGCTGCACTGCCGTTCATCGGCGAATGTTTTCAGGATGGCCGGGACAATGCCGCAGGCACCGGCGGTCGGCGCTGCCACAATGCGGCCCATGGCCGCGTTGACTTCGGAGGAGCTCATGGCAAAAGCCATGGCATTGGTCATGACGCTGCCGCTGATCGCCTGCCCGGTTTTGGCATAGGCGGATATTTTGGTGGAGTCGCCGCCGATCAGTCCGGACAGAGAAAATACCAGACGGCGTTTTCCTTCGGTAGCTGCGACCTTCATCACTCGGATAACCTCCGCCAGATCCGACCGGACCTCTTCTCGGCTCACACCGGATTCTTCCATCTCATGTCGGATGGCGGCTTCCCCCAGATGAATCCCTTCCTCTTCACAGATTTTCAGCAGTTCATGCGCGTATTGCGGAAACATTACTCCACCTCCTGCAGGTTCAGATAGCTGACCATGGATACCCCGGACAAGGTTCTCAGTTCCGCCAGAACCGATTCCGTCACCGCTTCATCCGTTTCAAACACCATGGTGGCGCCGCGGCCGCGCGAGGACCGGAACACTTTCATGAACGCGATGTTGATGTTGGACTCAGACAGCGAGCGGGTGACCTGGGCGATCACTCCCGGCACGTCCGTATGGCGGACAATCAGGGTTGGGTAGTCCCCGGTAAAATCCACTTCATCGCGATTGATGGCAATGATGCGGATATTGCCGCCGCCGATGGAGGATCCGGTAATGGAGTATTCTTTGCCCGCCTCATCGGTGACAATGGTGCGCACGGTGTTGGGATGAACGTCCCCCAGATCGGTAGGGATGAACCTGAACTCAATGCCCCGGCCTCTGGCAATGAACAGTGCGTCCTTAATGTCCTCCGACCAGGTGGAAAAGCCCATGAGTCCGGCCAGGAGAGCTCGATCCGTGCCATGTCCCTTATAAGTCATGGCGAAGGAGCCATGGAGATGAAACTCAACTTTGACAATGCGGCCCGTCACCAGAGCCCGGGCGACCCGGCCCAGCTTAACCGCACCGGCCGTATGTGAGCTGGAGGGACCGATCATGGTCGGTCCCAGAATGTCGAACAAACGATATTTCTTCAATCGAAAAAACTTCCTCCTATGAATTCTCTTAATATGGAGTTGGCAGGCACCAGCTCATCGGGCAGGTCTTCGACAAAGTTCAGCATGGCGGTAATGCGCCGCGCTTCGTCATAGACCGGGGAATCACTGGCAATCGAGGTCAGCAGCGGCAAAGCGTGTTTTTTCAGGATGGGCAGCTCATAAACCAGCGTGGTATTGAACATTTCATCGGCCTGATCCTGAAAGGGGAATATGTTCTTCTTCTCGCCGATTGTAACCCGGGTAAACAGATCCAGGGTCTGTTCCGAGGTCCAGCCGCGCTTGCGGTGATCCCGCACAATCCGGCGGATTTTTCGGACATCGGTAGTGGAAATGCGGTTGTGCGCATCCATGTTGAGCTGGGTCAGCGCGCTGACATAAACCTTGAATTTGAAGCGGTCTTCGATATTGCGCAGCAGCTCCGGATTGAGGGCATGAATGCCTTCAATAATCATGATGCCGTCAGGGGGGATAGTCAGTTCATGGTCCCCCGGCAGGGAGAGCCCCTGCTTGAAGTCAAACACCGGAGGCCGCACCGTTTCGCCGGCCATCAGGCGGCTGATATCCTCACTGAACTGGTCCAGCCGTATGGCATGAATGGACTCAAAATCAAAGGTCCCGTCCGGCAGAACCGGCGATTTGTCCCGATCCACGAAATAATTGTCCATTTCGATGGGATAGGGCTTCATGCCGTTGACCATCATCTGGATCGCCAGCCGGCGGGACGAGGTCGTTTTGCCGGAAGAGGACGGACCGGCGATCAGCACGACCCGGACATCGCCCTTCTGCTTGATCCGGTCCGCGATGTGGGCGTACTTTTTTTCATGCAGCCCCTCGGACACTCCGATCAGGCGCTTGGCATCCCCTTCCCGGATCGCCTGATTGAGTTCGCCAAGAAATGAGGTCCCTAAAATGGCATCCCATTCCCCGGTTTCACGGAAAATCTCATAGAGTTTTTCCTGAGAGTAAAACTCGGGAACCCGGTCCGGGATGGTCTGCGAGGGGTACATCAGGACAAAGCCGGCTTTATAGGGAATCAGGTCGAACAGTTTCAGATCTCCGGTATTCGCCGCCAGCGGCCCGTAAAAGAACCCGATCAGACCGTCCAGTTCATACAGCTTGATTTCGCTGAAATCCGTTCCTTCAAACAGCTTGACGACCTCGGGCCGCCGGCTGGCGCGGAAGCGGCGCAGCGCTTCGGTCTTTTCCATTACTTTCGGGATGATGGGCAGATCTTCCCGGACCAGAGCAGTCATTTCGGCTTTCAGATCCGCCAGTACGGCGTCGGTCACCGGCAACCCCTTCAGCTCACAGAACAGACCGCGCGATATCGAATGCTCAATAATGACGGTGGCGTCGGGATCCAGCCGTTTCAGCGCACGAATCATGAGGAAGCAGATGCTTCTTTCATAGGCCCGGTTCCCGGATGGATGATCCGTGGATACTACCTTGTAGTCCATGGTTTCATCCAGGACTTCCTTGCTGAGTTCGACAAACTCATCGCCGATTCGGATCAGCATTGGCAGGCCGTCATAGCCGTTCTCTCTTAAGATCTCACGATAATTCACTGCGTTACCTCCATGGATGAGTATTAGGTTCATTATACTCGATTCGCCCTTTGCCGTCAGTGGTTCTGGGTCAGTGTGACCGCCATCGATCCGTTTTTTTATCACTTTAATTCACACAATATTCAGAATGAAGATCCTCCTTCAATGCTAGAATGGTAGTAAGTATTCGAACAGGTCCATCCAGGGACAAGGAGGACTTCCATGAACGAAATCGAAGTGAAGATTCTGGATATTGACAAGGCGGGCATCCTGGCCAGACTCCGCGAAATCGGCGCTGAGCTGGTGAAGGACGAAGCGCAGGTCAATACCATTTATGATTATCCCGATCTGCGCCTGCTCGGCAAAAAAGGCTATGCCCGCATCCGGGAGATCAAAGATCGGATCACGCAGCGGGAAGCCGTCTATATGACGCTGAAAACCATGCTTTCTCAGGAAAAGTACAAAATCATGGATGAGCGGGAAACCAAAATCGAAGATGCACAGGCTGGCCACGGCATCTTTACGGGTCTGGGACTGATCGTGCGCAAGATCCTGATCAAGGATCGAATCAGCTATCTCTACAAACACTCCCTCATTGAGATCGATGATGTGAAAGACCGGGAATATCCTTTCCCGCTCCTGGAAATCGAAACGCAATACGAGGAAGAGCTGCGCGAAATTGTCGAACTGCTGGGTTATGCCATGACGGACACAACATCCATGACTATGACGGAAATCATGGAAAAGCGCCGAAACGCCATGAACATCGCTTTAAAATGAGGCTGGTCCCTCAGAAAGAGCCAGTCCCCGCCAGCCATTGACGAAATGGCCGGGGATTGGCTATAATCATTGATAGATTCCATATCATCAACATCGCTGAAATCGGAGCAGTAAGAATTGAAACCACCAAAGAGAGCCCTGGGTCGGTGCGACAGGGTGTGGCTAAAATCCTGAACTCGCCGGTGGAGATGGTCCCAGGCAATGGGGATCCGCAAACCCGCGTGAAGGGAATAGAGTGAAACAACCCTGTTGTTTAACTAGAGTGGTACCGCGCATGACTTCGTCTCTATATCCGAGACGGAGCTTTTTTATTTCTCAAGCCAAAACAGGTCAGCCACGCCACCGTGCAACAGTTCATATGAGGAAAGATCAGTCAGTATCAAAAACGCCCTCATGAGACAACAGACAGAAAAAGAAGGATGAATCATCAAGCAGCATGGCAGCTTCACAAACTGTGCCTGCTTGCGAGCAGAACGAACGAACAATCCCGGGAGGAGATCTTATGATAAACATTCGTGAAACCGAACAAAAATGGCAGAAGCACTGGCTGGAGAATCACACGTTCAGTGCCTCCAATCAATCTGAGAAGGAAAAATACTACTACCTGATCGAATTCCCCTATCCCTCCGGCTCCGGCCTCCACGTCGGCCATTGCCGCAGCCACGTGGCACTGGATGTCATGGCGCGCAAGAAACGAATGATGGGCTACAATGTCCTGTTCCCCATCGGCTGGGATGCCTTCGGCGCTCCGGCGGAGCAGTATGCCGTCAAGAACAAGATCCACCCGAAAAAAGCTGTGGAGGAAAACATCCGGACCTTCAAGGCTCAGGTTCAGTCCATGGGAACTTCCTTTGACTGGGACCGGGAGTTCTCCACCACGGACCCCGATTATTACAAGTGGACCCAGTGGCAGTTCCTGAAATTCTTTGAAGCCGGCCTGGCCTACAAAGCGGAGAAAAACATCAACTGGTGCCCCTCCTGCAAAACCGGTCTGTCCAATGAGGATTCCTCCGGCGGAGTCTGCGAGCGCTGCGGCACGCCCGTCGTTCAAAAATCCAAGGCGCAGTGGATGCTGAAGATGCAGAGCTACGCGGAACAGCTCCTGGAAGGTCTGGATGACACCCATTTCCAGGAGAAGATTAAACTGGCGCAGGTCAACTGGATCGGAAAATCCGTCGGAGCTGAAATCGACTTTGCCATCGCCGGAACGGACGAAAAACTGAGGGTCTTCACCACCCGGCCGGATACGATCTATGGCGTCACCTTCATGGTTCTGGCCCCGGAACACCCCATGATCGAAACCTACCAGGAGCGGATCACCAACCTGGATGAAGTCCGCAGCTATCAGCATGAGGCAACCCACAAATCCGAATTCGAGCGGACGCAGCTCAACAAAGATAAAACCGGAGTGGAAATCAAGGGACTCAAAGCCCTCAACCCGGTCAGCGGCGAAGAACTCCCCATCTTTATCTCCGACTATGTCATGATGGGCTACGGCACCGGAGCCATCATGGCGGTCCCCGGCCACGATCAGAGAGACTGGGAATTTGCCCGTAAATTCAATGTCCCCATCGTGGAAGTCATTGCCGGCGGCGACATGGATAAGGAAGCCTATTCCGGGGATGGCGCCAGCGTCAATTCACCTCTGATCAACGGCATCACCGACCGCAAGGAAGCCATCGGTCGGATCGTGGACCATCTGGTCGAACACCGCACCGGTGAGGCGAAAGTCAACTACAAGCTGCAGGACTGGGTCTTCTCCCGCCAGCGCTTCTGGGGCGAGCCGATTCCACTGATCTACTGCGACAGCTGCGGCTGGCAGAGCGTCCCCTATGACCAGCTTCCGGTGGAGCTTCCGGAAATTGTCGAATATGAGCCGACAGAAGACGGTGAAAGCCCCTTGGCCAACATCGACTCCTGGGTAAATACCACCTGCCCGCACTGCGGCGGATCCGCCCGCCGGGAAACCGACACCATGCCCAACTGGGCGGGTTCCTCCTGGTATTTCTTGCGCTACATGGATCCAAAGAACGACCAGGAGTTCGTCTCCCGGGAAGCCATGAATTACTGGGGCAAGGTTGACTGGTACAACGGCGGCATGGAGCACGCCACCCGCCATCTGCTGTACGCCCGGTTCTGGAATCAGTTCCTCTACAATGAAGGCCTCGTTCCCTACAAAGAACCCTTCAACGTCCGGGTGGCACATGGCATGGTGCTTGGTTCCGATGGCGAGAAAATGAGCAAATCCAAGGGGAATGTCATCAATCCCGATGACATCATCCGTCAGTACGGCGCGGATACCCTGCGCTGCTACATCATGTTCATGGGCGACTATGAAAAGGAAGTATCCTGGAACGACCACGGAGTAGCCGGTTCGCGTCGGTTCCTCGACCGGATCGTCAAGGTCGGCGATAAAGTACGGGACGGCCAGAGCTATAGCCCCGCCCTGGAAAAAACATACCACAAGACCATCAAGAAAGTGACCCGTGACATCGATGAAATGAAATTCAACACGGCCATCGCCAGCCTGATGATCCTGATGAATGAGATCGATGAACAGAGCACCGTCACCCGCAAGGATTACCGGACCCTGCTGCATCTGCTCAATCCCTTCTGTCCGCACCTGACCGAAGAGCTCAATGAACAGTTCAGCCTGGGCGAAGAACTGTCCCAGTCCGCCTGGCCAACCTATGATGAAGCGAAAACCATTGACCAGGAAAAGGAAATCGCGATCCAGGTCAACGGCAAAGTCCGTTCCACCATCCTGGTGCACCTGGATGACACCGAAGAAGCCATCAAAGCCAAAACTCTGGAAGATGAAAAGGTTCAGAAGTTCCTGGAAGGCAAGACCGTGGTCAAAGTCATCGTCATCAAAGGCAAGATCGTCAATATCGTCGTCAAATAGCAGTCCATTCAACAGGTTGAAGCCAGCCCCCTTCTGCAGCAGCAATGGCTGATCTGGCCGTCGTGCAGTTCAACGATCCGATGAATCGGCTGACGGATCAACCGATGAATCGGCTGACGGATCAACCGATGAATCGACTGACAGATCAACCGACCGATCAGTAAGAAACTGAGCCCCAATCCCAGGGGCTCAGTTTCTTTTCAGTCAGGCAATCAAGTACGGATGAAATGCGATCCAGGGAACCAGGTCATGGATTCTGCTCTCCCAGGAATCCGGTCATTCATATCCGAGTACTTCACTAAACATTAACATTTTGTTCACGTTTCGTTATTGATAATGACTATCATTAGATGGAGTGGTATGGTATATTGGAACTACGGAAGATAGTAAGCAGCCACTTAGTATTTTCATATTTCCCCCTTTACACGATTAGTACAGTTACCTTGAAAGAGCAGTTCCCCCGACTGCTCTTATTTTTTTTCATCGTCTTGTAGAGTAATCAAAAAAAAGATATAATACGTAATGATATGGTAAATCAGATCAAAACACTATGATTTAAAAGGAGAACGTACTATGGCAATGATTAACATCAGCGATGCAGCTTACAATGAATTCAGAGAGCTGCTGACAGCAAACGATATAACCGACACTACCGTTCGGATCGCCCTGGCCGGCTTTGGCTGTTCCGGACCAAGATTCGGACTTATGGTGGACGAGCCCACAGAGAATGACGCCACCGAACTGGTGAAGGAACTCAATTTCGTGGTGGAAAAGGAACTGGTGGAAGAATACGAAGGCTTCACCATCCTCTCCGATGAAGAAAACGGCGGAGGCGGAATGTCCTTAAGACCTCTGCGTCTGGACGAATCCGCATCAGGCTGCTCTTCCTGCGCCAGCGGCTGCTCCGTATAACATCATCCAAGCATAAATGGAAAAACCAACCGGACCGGGATTGCTCCCGGTCCGGTTGGTTTTTTTGCCGGCTCTGTTTCATTGCTGAATCCAGATTGTTAACGGGCCCATTCATGGAGCAGTTCCCGCATCGCCTCCAGACCGAAGGTCGCGTTGCGGACTTCCTGCTCCCGATTCAGCCGGATCACTTGGCCAAAGGGCTTTTTCACACTGAGCGAATCGCCGGTCACAATCCAGAGCACCTGATGCTGCGGCTTGAGCGTCAGTTCAGCCTCTCCCTGACCATCGGTAAAGTAGATCAGGAAGCACTGGCGCAGGCCCTCATCCCGCAGCCGCTCAAAGACAGGTGAGAAGGCGGTGCCGCCCCGGCGTCTGGTCATGGGGCGGATATCCGTCAGTGCAGCGATGCGATAATCCGCCTGGATTTTGTCATCGCATTCGATGACCCGCAGACTGCGGCGATAGGCTTTGGTTATCCCAAGGATCTCACTGAGAAAGTGTTTAAGGTCATGGTCCTGAATGGAGGCGGAGATGTCGATGGCTACAATGACTTCCGGAACGTAATCCCTCAGTTCGCCCTTAAGATCCAGCCGGTGGGGCTGACGGCGGTTGCGCCGGGTGATGGTTTTGCGCCGGCCCGCCGGCATGGAAATCAGAGCCCGCCGCAGCGCGTCGCTCCAGGACAACTTCGCCGGCCCGGAAGCCTGAATCAGATTCTTGAGTTCCTCCGGCGTTCCGCCCTTGCCGGCTTCCCGCAGCATGGCGTTGAGTTTTTCGCGGGAAGCCTCCTTTTTCAGGTCATTCCCCCGGTTCCAGGCATCGTGGACCCTGGAAAAATCGATGCCATGCTCCTTCTGATACCGGGCAGCCGCTTTGCGATCTCTGGCCAGCGCCCGGTCAATGTCCCGGGCATAGGTCTCCAGCGTTTCATTGAATTTCAGATCCAGCTCCAGCCGGGCATTGACCGAATTGAGCTTTTCACTGAACGCCGGCAAAAACTTAATGTACTGGTTCACCGCCACATCCATGGCCAGGTTGATGGCCAGGCTTGAATAGCGGTTCTTCAGGGCATGTTCCCGCGAATGATGATCCAGAATCAGGTGCAGCACCTCATGCTTGATCAGCGCACGGGCTTCCGCTTCGCGCAGAAATAAGAACGAGATCGGATTGACCAGTAGCTGGATTTCACTGCCCTTGACCACCGTGGCCAGAGGCCAGGTCAGGCTGAAATCCACCCCTCGTTTCATTTCCCGGGTGAACCGGGCATAAAAGTCCTCCCCGTCTTTCACCAGCTGAAAATCGATGTCGCGCAGGTATTCAAAAAAATCCCGCATGAACCCCTGGCGCAGACCGTTTCCTTCGGTATAAGCCACGACATCCCGCAGCAGATGCCGTCGGGCCGTTTCAAACCGGTCGGAAGGCTCATAGCGCTTATCGATAGCACTCAAAGAACGCCTCCAGGAAAAGGTCATCCTCCCGCAGCAGCAGATACAGATCTTTGCCGTACACTTCCCGGATTTCCTTCATCAGTGAGATTCTCAGATCCCTGGGATACAGGAGCAGAATCTGGGATACGCGCCGGACGCGTTGATCACTTACCTCACCTTTGAGCTCCTTGAGCAGGTTCATCATCAGAATGTAGAGCCTGGAATGAGAGGACTGCGCAATTTCATCCTTCACGCTCTGGGTAACCTGGTCCAGCTGGAACAGGTCCCTGGCCTTGAGCAGAGGATTTTCATTTTCTTTCAGAAAGCCCATGAAATCCTGCGCGATTCGGGTGCCGACATTTCCCCGGACAAAATGATACAGGGTCTCCCGGGTAAAATGAGTGCTCCGGTCCATCACCTTCAGGGCATCGGATACGCGCTCCCAGCTGCGCGGTGTAGCTTCGATGAATTCTTCCTCCGAAGCGGAATGGAGATATTCGTCAAAGGACGAAATGAACTCAATGACCTGGGCGTGAATATCGCCTTCCTGCAATCCCCAGAGAATCCACTCTCTGGCATCGGAATCCATGTTGAACCAGACAAAACGGTTCTCCTGAGCCGGATCCATTTCCACCACCTGATACTCGGTGTGCTTGAAATCTTCCATCCGGGCGGAGGGATTCATGGCCGAAGCCACAATGACCCGCTCATCCAGATGGTAGCCGTTGATTTCCCGGTTCAAAATCAGATTCATCAGTTCCTGCTGCACCGCATGGTCACAGCGGTTAATTTCATCGATGAACAGCAGGCAGCCCTTATCCCCCCGCTCCAGCAGCTCATCCATCTGAGCCAGCTTGTGGTGCGTCGCGTAAAAGGTGCGGCCCTTCTCCACCGTGGGAAGACCACCGATTTCGCCTTCTTTCAGGAGATTGGCATCGATATTGACCAGATACAGGTTCATTTCCTGGCAGTAGCGCCGGATCAGAGCCGTCTTGCCAATGCCGGACTCTCCGATGATCAGGGGCACGGCTCCCGCGGCCAGAGTCAGTTCCACCGCGTGATAAGTTTCAATGAAATTCATGGTGTCTACCTCCCCAGCACGTAATCCATCAGCTTCTGACGGGTTGATTTCGATCCGTTGGCGCCGACAAAGGCAATTTTGTCCAGATCCAGAATTTCCAGTTCCATGAAGTCCCGCAGGTAGACCGCGTCAGCATCCCCCTGGAATACTTCGGTCAGGATCCGGATCAGTTCGTCCATTTCCACCGAATCATAAATGTACTTTAAAATATTGATGTTCTGCTTCAGATAGCCTTCCAGCTCTTCTGCCGAAAAGCCTCCAATGTAGGCAATTGCCTGCTCATTCCGGCTGACCGCCAGCTCTTTGGCCGTCTGGCAGGGCGAGGCAATATAGCGGATGGCATTCCAGGATCGCTCCACGGCCCGAACCTGGACCTCACAGTCCGGATCCGCAATGTATTGGATGGCATCCGCATCCCGTGACACGGCCAGAAGCTGCTCCTCCTGAGTCGGCGTAGCAATGTACTGAATCGCCCACCCCTTGTTTTCAATGGCTGCCCGCCGCACCGCCGGCGAAGGATCCTGGAAGTACTTCAGATTGTTCCAGGCATTGCCGACAGCATACAACATCAGTTCTTCCGAAGGATTTTCCAACTCCCGGAGGAACGTGGCCTGAGTTCGGATCTTTTCTTTGATTTGATCATCCAGCATATTATCTTCCTGCTTTCTTTGTATCGTTCTTTCTTGATATTCTAATCAATTTTCCTTGGCTTTCTTCATGAATTCCTTAATGGGTTTCATTCATGGTATCTCTACTGATATCTCATATTATTTTCTTTTTAATTATTTTTACGCCTGTCCACTGGACCTTGGTTTGTTCCATGGCCCATCGGACCGGATGTTATGTCAGGGAATCACGAGGACCTGATGTTTTCTCAGTGATTGCCTGAAACGGAAAAGAAAAGCACCGGGGTTCCGGTGCCTGATTGCTATAAGTGACGGAACCGCTTCACATCGCGGCTGACATCCTCCAGCAGCAGCTGGAGTTCATCCACATTTCCGGTTTCAGCCAGCTTGTTAAGGGCCAGCTGGTGCTTGGAGGCTTCCCGACCGCGGTCCAGGGAGGTTAACAGCAGGATCTGGTCCATGATGTTGGAAACCAGATCTGACTTCACTTCGAAGAGCAGCTGGGCATCCTTGATTTCATCCTTGATTTCCATCATGACTTCATCGAGCAGATAGGCAGATTCAGCCGACAGCTTCAGCTTCTGCCGGATGTTTTCCGGAATCTGCTGCTTATATTTGTAATTCAGGGAATGCTCCGCTGTCGCCCAGAAGTTCATTGCCAAGGTGCGGATCTGGATTTCTACCAAAATATCCACTACACCCTCGGCCATGTAAACCGGATACTTGAGAACCATATGATAGGACCGGTAGCCGCTGGGCTTAACGTTGGTGACATAATCTTTTTCATACATCACGGTCATGTCCTGACGGCTGCGGATCAGCTCCACCACCGTCCAGATGTCGTCAACAAACTGAACCATGATGCGGATTCCCGCAATGTCTTCCAGCTCGAACCGGAGCCGGTCATGCGGAATATTGAATTTATTGGCTTTCTCCAGCATGCTGGAGAGTTCCTTCACCCGCCCCGTAATGAACTCAATGGGCGAGTATTCATTTCGTTTGCGGTATTCCTTGCGAATGCCCCTGAGCTTGATCTTGAGTTCCTCGATCGCCTGCTCATACGGTACATAAAAGGATCCCCAATCTTTTCTTGCCATAATCCCCCATCCCTGTTCCAGGTTCTTCTTCACTGAATTCAAGGCAGGCCTGCCTTGCATACCACCAGTATATTATATCAGATTTCCCGAGTCTTGATGATAGTTCACGAACTGTGATGTTCGTTTGTTGTTTCTTTGATATCAGCTGTTTCCATCGTATTTTTCCATTTCCGGGCACTTGCGGTCGCCTGGAGAAACCTCAAGAGTCCCGGAAACATCCGGTAGTTGACCCTGACATCCCTGAGGCTTGAACGAGCTCCCGCATCCGAGAAAACAATGATCCCTGACAGCGTAAGTCTCACGCTGTCAGGGATCTCAAGGCATGACCGCTTTTGTTCACTCCGAGAAGCTCTTTGAGAAGCTCTTTGGGGAGCTCTTTGAAAAGCTCTTCGAGGGCTCTTCGAGGCGGCAGTCACTGGTTATTTAGATGAACAGATTGACTGCTGATTCCTCGGCGTCGCCCAGGTAATAGCCCACGCCGCCGACTTTGACGCCGTCGATGAGTTCTTCCAGCTTCAGGCCCAGAAGGTCCATGGACATCTGGCAGGCAACCAGTTCCACTCCGTTCTTCTGAGCGGTCATCATCAAGGATTCCAGGGAGTCTACATTCTTGTCCTTCATGATCTTCTTGATCATGGCCGGACCCATGCCCGCCATGTTCATTTTGGACAGTCCCAGCTTGCCGGCGCCGCGCGGCATCATCCGGCCGAAGAGACTTTCGATGAAGTTCTTCTGAACGCTGACCGGGGTCGACTTGCGCAGAACATTGATGCCCCAGAAGGTGAAGAACATCGTGACTTTTCCGCCCATGGCGGCTGCGCCGTTGGCAATGATGAAGGAGGCGATGGCCTTGTCCAGATCCCCGGAGAAGACCACCAGGGTCTTATTCTTGGAGGGCTGCTGGCAGGTCGGATCCACCGGTAGGATGCACTCTTCCAGAGAAGCCGCCTTCTTCAACTGAACATCGACGAAGCCTTTTGCCTTTGACAGAGACAGCACTTCGGTTCCGGTGCGCCGGGCCCAGGCCTTGACGTCTTCATAGAAACCCGGATCCGAGGCCCTAATGTGCAGCACTTCGCCCGGATTGATCTTGTCCATGTTCTCCTTCATTTTCATGAGGGGGCCGGGGCAGGAAAGACCGCAGGCATCGACTTCAATCACCCGGACCGGTTCAGCCGCTGCCATGACAGCTTCAGCGGCAGCCTGGACATGCTCTTCCGGCAGAACCTGAGTTCCGTCTTCATGGGTTGTCATCACGTCCTGCTTGCCTTTGTGACCGCCGGTATGAGTTTCTTCTACCGTGCCCAGAGCCAGCAGCCGGGTACCGCCTGCCAGGTTAAAGGCTTCAAAGCCGTGCTGGGTCAGGATCCGGTTGGCGGTATAGCCTCTCAGACCAATGGAACAGTAGGTCCACAGGCGCTTGCCTGCCGGAATTTCACCCAGGCGTTCCCGCAGGGAATTCAGGGGAATGTTGATGGCGCCGGGCAGTGCGTGCTGCTCGAATTCCACTTCTTCCCGGACATCGATGATGAGGTCGGTTTCTTTGTTGTATTCTGATTCAAACTGCAGGAAGGTTCTGGATTTGACCAGTCCCTCCAGGTCATTCTGAGCCGTGAAGCCAGCCATGTTGGCCGGAGATTTGGCCGACAGGAACGGCGGTGCATAGGCCAGATCCAGATCTGCCAGGTCATTGACGTCACCTTTCATCCACAGAACGGCTGCCAGTACGTCGATGAACTTGTCGACGCCTTCGTATCCAACCGCCTGTGCGCCCAGGAGCTTGCCCTGAGGATCCACCAGGATCTTGGCCGTGAGCTGCATGGCTCCCGGGTAATAGGTGGCATGGTTCATCGGGTGAACGAAGTAAGCCCGGTAATCGATGCCCTTTTGGCGGAGCTGCCGCTCGTTGTTTCCGGTGGAAGCAGCCACCAGGTCAAAGATCTGCAGAATGGAGGTTCCCTGGGAGCCCTTGTAGGTCCGGTTAATCCCCATAATGTTGTCAGCGATGATGCGGGCCTGCCGGTTAGCCGGTCCTGCCAGGGCAATGGTTGCCGCTCCGCCGGTCACGGAGTCAAACGTCTCCACGGCGTCGCCGGCTGCCCAGATATGATCCGCTGAAGTCGCCATTCGCTCATTGACCTTGATATAGCCTCTTGGGTTCAGCTCAATTCCTGATTCTTTCAGGAAAGCGGTGTCCGGACGGACTCCGATGGCTGCAACCACAAAATCGGCATCGATCTGACGGCCGGAGGCAGTTTCTGTCCGAATGCCGCCGCTGATTTCAGTGAAGCTCTTGACTCCGTCATTGATGATCAGCTCAATGCCGTTATCCCGCATCTCCTTCTCGCAGATCATGCTGATCTCGGTATCAAGGGGTGCCAGAATGTGCGGCGCGGCTTCGATCAGAGTGACGTTCAAACCGCGATGAATCAGGTTCTCCGCTACTTCAATGCCGATGAAGCCGCCGCCGATGACGGCGCAGGACTTGGCTCCGCCGTCCACGATTTCCTTGATCTTGTCCATGTCCGGAATGTTGCGCAGGCTCTTCACCAGTTCGTGGTTGATTCCGGGAATGGGCGGAGTCAGCGGCATGGCGCCGGGTGACAGGATCAGCTCATCATAGCTTTCCTTATACTCCGAGCCGTCCTTGGCCCGTACGGTTACTTCCTTTGATTCGGGATGAACTGCGATCACTTCGGTTTCGGTTCGAACATCGATGCGGTAGCGGTTCCACAGGGCTTCCTTGGTGGTGACAACCAGGTTGCTGCGTTCCTTGATCACTTCACCGATATGGTAAGGCAGGCCGCAGTTGGCGAAACTGACATAGGGGCCGCGCTCAAACATGATGATGGACGCGGTTTCATCCAGTCGGCGCAGACGAGTGGCCGAAGTTGCTCCGCCGGCGACGCCGCCGACAATTAAAATTTTCTTACTCATGATTCTTAACTCCTAAGGTATGCAGTATTTCGATGATCCTCTGATCTTTCAACTGGTAATAGATCTCAGTGCCTTTGCGCAGCGTTTCAACGACCCCTGCATCCCGCAGGATGCCCAGGTGGGTTGATACCGTGGACTGCGGCAGATCCAGTCCGCATTTCATATCCGTGACATTGCAGTAACCTTTTCGCTCCAGTCCCATGATGATGCAGATTCGCACCGGATGGGCGATACTCTTCAACAAAGCAGCCGTGTCTTCATACTCGTGAAATATTGGCTCCATGCGTCCCCCTTTTATATCGAATTTTTACGATGATTCATTCATCAAGATTTTACGATATATTCGTTTAAAAGTAAACAACCGTTCTCACGGTTGTTTACTTTTTATGATTTCACAGATAAATCACGGTTTATTCGATTCCTTTTTCAATAAGTACGGGATCAAACTGAATAAAATCGCCGGAAGTCATGATATACTCCACGCCATTTCGTAAGCCCTGAAAAACATTCTTCAGCGCCTGTCCATGCAGATGCCCGTAAATGACCTTGCGCACGCCATACTGTTCCATCAGATCGGTAAACACCGAGTCCTGACCGTATTCGTTCATCGGCGGATAGTGAATCATAGCAATGATATCTTGGTATCCGGCGGCCCGGGCGGCCTTCAGGCTGTTTTCGAGACGGATCCCCTCTCTGCGGTAAATCGGCGCGTCCGCTTCCGTGAATTTCTCTGAGCCCTGGCAGACCCAGCCGCGAGTGCCGCAGATGGCCGTATTTTCCCAGGTGAAGAAATTATTCTGGATAAACGAAATGTTGTCGTACATTCCATTGAGTTTGGTAATGGAACTCCACCAGTAGTCATGGTTGCCCTTGATGGCGATCTTGCGGCCGGGCAGCGCGGCAATGAAATCCAGCTCCTTGACCGCTTCCTGCAGCGTCATGGACCAGGACAGGTCGCCACCCAGGAGGACTGTGTCTTCTTCCCGGATCTTGGCCAGCCAGTTGGCGCGAATTCGTTCATCATGATTGACCCATACCTCTCCGAAGACATCCATCGGCTTGTCGTCGGTGAAGGAGAGATGCAGGTCGCTGATTGCATACAGTGCCAAGAACTAGCCCTCAGTCCGTACCATGCGGTAGAACTTTTTCTTGCCCTTGCGCACCATGGCATCGCCTTCCGTCAGGTCTGTTTCGTTCAGCGTCCGGTTAACATCGCTGATCTTTTCATCATTGAGGGTCACTCCGCCCTGCTCGATGTTGCGCCGGCCCTCTGACTTGCTCGGGAATACCCCGTGCTCGGTCAGAATATCGAGCAGTGTCCGCCCAATATCAGCCGCTGACACGGGAATCTGAGGGACAGCCGAAAGATCACTGCCGCTGCCAAACAGGGCTTGAGCCGCTTTTTCAACCGCCTGGGCCTCTTCTTTGCCATGAATCAGACTGGTGACCTCAAAGGCAAGTATCCGCTTGGCTTCATTGAGCTGCTGGCCGGTCCATTCCCGCTCCATCCGCTCGATCTCTTCAATGGGGTAGAAGGTCAGAAGTTTCAGGCACTTGATGACATCCGCATCATCCACATTCCGCCAGTACTGGTAGAAATCATGGACCGATGTTTTATTTTTATCCAGCCAGAGCGCGCCGTTGACGGTCTTGCCCATTTTCTGCCCCTCTGAGTTGGTCAGAAGCGTGCAGGTCATGGCAAAGGCATCTTTGCCTTCCTTGCGCCGGATCAGATCCATTCCGCCCAGCATGTTGGACCACTGGTCATCGCCGCCCAGCTGCATGATGCAGTTGTATTTCTGATGGAGCACAAGGAAATCGTAGCTCTGCATCAGCATATAGTTGAATTCAAGGAAGGACAGGCCACGTTCCAGCCGCAGCCGGATGGAATCTGCCCGCAGCATGTTGTTCACGGAGAAATGCACGCCGACATCACGCAGGAAATCAATGTAGTTGAGATCGAAGAGCCAGTTGGCATTGTTATCCATGATGGCACGGCCTTCGGAGAAGTCGATGAGCCTTTCCATCTGCTTCTTCATGCATTCCGCGTTGTTGTCAATGGTTTCCCTAGTCATCATGCTGCGCATGTCCGTTTTGCCCGAAGGATCTCCGATCATGGCAGTGGCTGCCCCCAGCAGGGCAATCGGAACGTGACCGGCCCGCTGCATGTGGGCCATGAACATCAGCGCGATGAAGTGACCCACATGCAGCGAATCCGCCGTGGGGTCAAAGCCAATGTAGAAGACAACCTTGTCCTTTTCCAGCAGATTCTTAATCTCTTCCGGGTGCGTCAGCTGCTTAATATACCCTCTTCGGGTCAGTTCTTCAAATACTGTCATGTTGGTGTCCCTCCTCCTGCCGGGTTCCACACAACCCGGTCAATCAATAAGAATATAGTATCACAGCCACGCAAAAAATTAAAAGCGTGCCGCAAAAAACCACTCAGACCATCAATCTGGCAAAGCCCGCTGGATTTTCCCGCAGATCCGGATCCAGCCCAGGGGCAAAAGGAAAGACTTCAGGCTTGACCTGAAGTCCGGTGGTGGGATGTATAGGACTCGAACCTACGACTTTTGCCATGTGACGGCAACACTCTCCCAGCTGAGTTAACATCCCCTGTATTTCTATTTATACACCGAACAGCGCCGGATTTCAACAGAAATCGCAGAAAATACAGAGTCCATGCCCTTTCAGGGTTCTTTCGCCCGCAAAAGGGATCCGCCGGAGCGACTTACTCAGCATTCGTCTCCTGCGCCACCTCATGCATGGCATCTGCCACAAACTGGACCTTTGGCCCGACAATGACCTGGACATTCCTGGGTCCATTGATCAAAACATTGGTAATGCCGGCAGAACGGATCAATTCCTGATCAATCTGACCGGAATCCCGCACCTCTACCCGAACACGGGTGGCACAGCTGTCAAAGGCCACGACATTGGCCGATCCCCCCAGGCCCTGATATATCCTGCGGGCCGTCTGCTGATAGAGACTGCTTCCGGACAATGCCTCCGAGTTCGGGGCAGACATGCTCTTCTCCCCAGCGGACACGGCACCGGGATGATCCTCGGCGGAATCGGCTTCCCGTCCGGGCGTCTGGAGATTGAACTTCAGAATGAACCAGCGGAAGACCACATAGTAGATCACAAAGAAAGCCAGTCCCTGGACCAGAAGCATGACGGGCTGATTCGCCAGCGGCATGAAGGTAGAGAAGAACCAGTCGATGAGGCCGGCTGAAAAGTTGAATCCCGCAGTCCACTGCATGAAGGCAGACAGAAACAGCGATACCCCGGTCAGCAGGGAGTGCACCAGATACAGCAGCGGCGAGAGAAACATAAACAGGAACTCAATGGGTTCCGTCAGTCCCGTGACGAAGGCAGAAATGGAGCCGGCCAGAAGCATGGATCCCACGACTTTCTTGCGCTCGGGCCGGGCTGTGTGATACATGGCCAGGGCCGCTCCGGGCAGTCCAAACATCATGATGGGGAAGTAGCCGCCCATATAGCGGCCGGTAATTCCCTGGATTCCGTGGGATGCCCAGAAATTGCCCAGATCATTGATGCCGATGGTATCAAACCAGAAAACGGCATTCAGCGCGTGATGCAGACCGGTCGGGATCAGCAGCCGGTTCAGGAAGCCATAAATGCCTGCACCGAGAGCTCCCATCCCCTGGATGGCGGTACCCACCTCAACCAGCCCGCCGAACAGAATCGGCCACAGGACATAGAGGATTCCGGCCAGAACAACGCTGGACAGAACGGTCAGGATTGGCACCAGGCGTCGCCCTGAGAAAAAGGACAGAGCTGCCGGCAATTCCTTGCGGCTGAACCGGTCATAGAGGAGAGCGGCCAGAATTCCGACCAGGATTCCGATAAATACATTATCGATCCGGCCAAAGGCCGGATTCACTTCCGCCACCGTGATTTTGCGGTACATGGCGACGGACTCGGGGCTCAGCAGATTGCGCAGCACCAGAAAGCCGGCCAGCCCGGACAGCGCCGCCGCCCCATCCCGATCCTTCGACATGCCCACCGGGATCCCGACGGCAAAAAGCAGGGGTATATTATCAATGAGAGCGCCGCCTGCCTTAATCAGAATGGCAGCCACAATGCTGTTCTGGCCCCATCCGCGGTAATCCAGAGCAAAGCCCAGGCCGAACAGGATGGAGATGACCGGTAGGATCGAAACCGGCAGCATAAAGGATTTTCCAAGTTTTTGAAAGAAATTATTCACTGAGTTCCCCTCCTGGGATGGGCCTCTCTCGATCGATCGGTCGGCTGGAGTCTGCCCGGGAATATATTTGGATACTGTAAATTGAAATCAATGGTGCTTGATCGTGAATTAGCACTTGATCAGCAATGGTTGTTAATCACCTGGTGATAATTTGCACCATTTCACTTTCATTATACCGTAACCATCGTCAGATAAATGACCCCGCAAAAAAATCTGATTGATCAAAGGTCCCGCAGCCTTTCCAGCCAAACCCCAGTTTTGACCAAGGAAATAATACTGAATATCCGATTGAATTCAAACCCTGCGAGATCAAAGATACCAAGATCAAGGAGCAACTTCGGAAAAGTCTGTGTTTATTTATTTGTTTATTTATTTGTTTAATGATGTTATTTAGTGCCCCTCTATCTTCAAAAGCTTATGCTAACACCACCACGTTTTTATCTGGACAAGATAAATCGTTTTATAGTGAAATGGACACTCTAGATAAGGAGTTCTCAGAAGAGATTCCTCTAGATAAAATTGTCTCAATCAATAAGGTAGACCATTCATTTTATAGCCCTACTTCTTCAACGAACTATACTGGAAGCGAATATGGTCCGCTAGGGTATTCTGGAGAAATTAGGCCTCAGAAAATGAGCCTTTACATTGCCGTATCACATATATCTGAATCTAGATATAAAATTTATACATTTACTACTTGGAAAACCACCACTTTACAAACCATGACTGATTTGCTAGCTATTGCATGGGGAGGAGGACATACGCTAATAAGCGACTCTATGAAAGTCGAATTTACAAATGGTTATGTTCGATATCCTGTTGGAACATTAAAAGATGTAAGTCCAAACATTGGAGTCTCAAGAGCTTTTAGTACGAGTAGATATATACCAGGGGAAAGAATTAGCTATGATGCTAAGAAAATCACATATGTAGCCATAATCGAGGCTCATGGTAGGGGTACAAGTAACGTTGTTGCTGGCTATGCTCATAAAATCTTTGGCGTAACTGGAATTGGGGCATCTTTTTCCGATGGAAAGGTTTCATTCGGTGCTGGGTTAGATGTGCTCATGGATATTTTTACTAATTATACCCATTTTTATCATTAGTTCGGTTGATTTAAGCAAAGCATTAAATTAATTTACAGTGAGAGGAGTTTAATATGAAATATTTAATTATCTCATTATTTACCTTTATTTTGATTTTTCTATTAGCTGCGTTGTTTTCTCCTAATGACAGCAGTTTAATGGCTGGATCCCTAATATATTGGGCTATCGTTTTGAAGGAGTTAAAAAGGGATAACTTTAAACTGTAAGGAGAGGTGAAGAAACCTGTTAATAACCCCAGGAGGCAAAATCTAAAATGATGATTCATTCATCAAAATGATGGAGAGATGGAATCTCATGATGAAAGTACTTATCTTACAGTCAAAGAGTCTGGATCGAAAGTTCTATTAGCTCAGGATAAAGGCTTTGCTACAACAGATTTAGAACTTATTAGGTTGGACTTAAGATCCAAGAAAATAAGTTCACCACTTGACTTGAGATATTCGTCCATAGAAATGATTAACATTATTTTTAACGATACTCCATGTTGTATTGGTTAAAATTGGTTTTGCAGTTGAATTCACACAACCGCCGGGAGTTCTCTCCCGGCGGTTGCGATATGGTTCCTTCACCACAACGGAGATTCGGAGGATTTCCAGTCAGATAAATCCTCCCGAATAAGCTTATGGCTTATCCTGATCATCAGCCGACAGCGAAAGATCTCTTTCGCTCTCTGTTGAGTCATCCTTGGGAAGCCCTTCCGGCCTGGGCGGTATGTTGTAGCTGTAATTGGAGGCGTTCTCCTGACGCTCCATTCGGAGCGGCTCTCTTCTGGGCAGAAAGATCAAAAGTCCCATCACCACAACTCCGAGAAGGCTCTGCCCAACCCCTCCCAAATCTCCCATAAGCAGGCTTTGGAATGCGGTTATGACCGGCGGAATCGCATAAAGGATATAACCCCAGGTATTCTTGAATATAATAAGCAAAAGTCCGATAATCACCATCCCGCTCATAACGAGCTGCATGGGTATTTCTGCCCTCAGTGCCTGAAGTTCCTCTTCGGTAAATAACGCCATGCCCTTCATGGATTCCCGGATCAGCTCCGGGTCCCTCAGAAACAGCAGCACGCCTGCTACGAGGAACAGGTTAATGACTAAAATAACCCCCGCTAAAATCCTGGCCCCTTTGGGCACATCCCGTTTGAATAATTGATTCATTCCCTTCTCCTTATCCTAATCCTTCATTTTATGCCTGGTACGAGACAGAAAAACGATGGAGTGCTTCAGACACGCTCCACCGTTCCAGGCTGTTCTGTTGCTGAAAAGACCAGGGGCGGATCACCTGTCCGCCCCATTGGATCATTCTATTTCAACCTTATACTTTTTGAGGTACTCAGGCGTTTGTTCCGTGTCATTCAGGGCAAACAATACGGTGATTTTATTGTCATCGGACAATTTGCTCAGTTTTTCGAACTCCTTTTCTGCGTCTTCTTTTGAGAAGTCCATTTTGCCCATCAGGCCGTCCACATAAACCATGTCGACATCGTAGTCCTGAGCCACGATCCCGCATACAAAACCATACAGAGAATTTAAGTCTTCAATTTCATAGCCGTCGGTGTTAATAAATCTGATGTCTCGGTCCAGTTCATGCATTGCTCTGTTGTCATCGTCAATGAACACCACGTGTCCCTTCGTTTCTTTCATAGCTGTATTCGCGTGGCTGATCATATACTTACTTTTGCCGGAACCCCGTTTGCTCATAAATACCTGTATCATGATAATCACACCCTTTTAAGTATTTGGTTATTCTGTTGTTTATATTATAGTATTGGACTACTCGAATTACAAACGTTTAAACCCGGATTCCGCCTAATTTTTGTTGATATTGTTGAGGAATTTCTCTTTAAAATTATTTTTTGTGTACATTCCATTAATTTCCTTGTTTCTTTTCCCATTCGGCTGTGTTACAATCTAGTTGAGCCCATGAGGGCTTAATCCTACAGTCAAAAACCATCGGTCCGTCCTTCCAGGCAGCCAATGTACGTTTTATGATCTGTTGCCACAGGAGGAAAAAAATGGAAGACAAAAAGTTAATCTGCAGAGATTGCGGCGCTGAATTTGTGTTCTCCGTTGGAGAGCAGGAATTCTACAAAGAAAAAGGCTTCGAAAACGAACCAGTTAGATGCCCAGAATGCAGAAGATCCAGAAAAATGCAGAAAAATAACAGAGACAGATAAGAACCTTAAGGGAAAGCATTGCTTTCCCTTTTATTATTTTCTACTCTTTTCCCCGTTCCGGTCTTTTCCTCTTATTCTTTCTCTGCTCTTCTCCTAGCTGCTCTTCTCCTAGCAAATCTTCTCCTAGCTACTCTACCCTACTCTCCTCTTCTATTATCTAATTTTCCGATCCACATCGGTTCCTCCTTGTTCGGTGAGATCACGTTGGTCAAACACTCAAACCATTCTAATGCTTGTTGACCCCTTCCCCTCTTTCGGTTTCTTTCGTGCCGCAGCACCCGATGGATTCCTGACCCGTATGCCCCCTTGGGCCTTATCTCGACTCTTTCCGCCGTTTCAGGAAAAGAGTATGATATAAGTAAGAAATCGGATCAATTCTCTGTCGTATAGTGAGGAGGTGATTCCATGAATTTAACACTCGCACCCAAAACCAAACTGGGCAGGCGTGCCTTCGGCCTGTCGGCAATCATGCTCCTGGTCAGTTATCTGCTCTATCTTCTGACAGAGCAGTGGAACCTCATCCAGTCCGATCTGGTGGTATCAGCGGTAGCCACCCTGTCCGTCGCCGGTCTGGTCGCAGCTTCCGTCATGGGACTGGCGGCCCTGTTCCGGCAAAAGGATTTGTCAATCCTGGTTATACTCTCGATCACTGCCGGCATTCTCGTCCTTGCCATTCTCGCAGCCAATCTGTGACCTGGCAGGGTGAACGAATGTCCCAGATGTCCGGTTCAGTGGCGAAAGGAGGATCCCCATGCTGCGCCCAAGTATTGTCCTTGATACATTGACCATTGACTGCAAAGAAGAAGATATACCGATCCTGATGGATTTTTATGCCAATCTCACTGGCTTCACGCCGGAGCCTTGTGATGAAGATGAACTGATTCCCACGCTGATCGGACCTTCCATGGCCATCTCTTTTTTTCCGGTGAACAATTATCATGCGCCCACCTTCCCCTCTCCGGCCATCGGACGTCAGATGCACCTGGATTTCTATGTGACCGACCTGCCGGCAGCCATACGCTTCGCCCGCTCCATCGGGGCCAAAGACTCCCCCAAGCAATTCCATGACTCCTACCACATTCTGTTTGATCCCATCGGTCATCCCTTCTGCCTGACCACCAATGGTCCGACCATCCCAGACAAAGACTTTGTGTCAGAAGAATGACTTCCTTTCAGGCAGACAACGGCATCGTTCAGGAAAAACGCCTGCTCTTGAAAATACCAGGACAACGCATTATACTGTTAGGTAACGACGCAACAGAAGAAAGCAAGTAGGAAGGGTCATCCGACTCAAAGAGAGCCTTTGACGGTGGAATGAAGGCAGTTGGATCCTTGTGAATGGGTTCTTCAATGTCCCTGATCTGAACTTGAAGTAGGAACAGGCGGGCATGGCTCTCCGTTATCTTTGAGCCGGGATCTGACTGGATCCCATGAGGAAGACTTCGTCTTTGAAAACAGGTGGTACCGCGTAAATACGCCCTGTGTGCACAGCACACAGGGCTTTTTGTCGTATCTGACCGAGCCGTCTGCTTCCTTGTGAAGTTCAGGCTGGAACCAGTTAAATCAACCCGAATCCGTTAACCAATCCGAAGGAGGAACTACACAATGACTGAAGCAGCAACCCCCAAAAAGAAAATTGTTTTTTCCGGAATACAGCCCAGCGGCAGCCTGACCATCGGCAATTACCTGGGAGCGATCAAGAACTGGGTGAATCATCAGGATCTATATAATAATGTGTTCTGTATCGTTGATATGCATGCCATTACGGTTCGCCAGAACCCGGCTGATCTTCGTCGCCGCAGCCTGGAAGTAGCCGCCATCTATCTGGCCTCCGGCATTGATCCGGAAAAGTCAGCCATTTTCATTCAGTCCCATGTACCGGCACATGCTCAGGCGGCCTGGGTGTTAACCTGCAACGCCTATATGGGTGAACTTTCGCGGATGACCCAGTACAAAATGAAAACTCAGAACAAGGAAGGCGAAGCCATCGAAGCCGGCCTTTTGTACTACCCCGTTCTGATGGCTGCTGATATTCTGCTCTATCAGGCCGACTACGTACCGGTAGGCATCGACCAGACCCAGCATGTGGAACTGACCAGAGATCTGGCCATCCGGTTCAATAACTACTACTCCCCCACGTTTACCGTACCGGAAGTACTCCTGATGAAAGCCGGTGCCAAAATCATGGATCTGCAGAATCCCGAAAAGAAAATGTCCAAATCCAGCGACAACCCGAATTCCTATATCATGATTATGGATAAGCCGGAGGATATCCGTCGTAAAATCTCCCGGGCCGTTACCGATTCCATCGGAGTGATCAAGTACTCCGATGACCAGCCAGGCATCCAGAATCTGATCAACATCATGTCCGCTATCAACGGACAGTCTCCGGAAGCAATTGCCGCCCAGTATGCCGCAGCAAGCTACAAGGAGTTCAAGGAAGCGGTGGCAGAGACCATCATTGCCGAACTCACTCCCGTCCGTGAAAAGGTAGAGGAACTAATGGGCAGCGGCCGGTCCGAGCTGGAAGCAATCCTGAAGGAAGGTGCTGCCCGGGCAGACCACATGGCACAAAAGACCCTGCGCAAAATGTACAAAAAAGTAGGCTTTGTCCCTTCCTTCTAACTCACCGCTCTTCCATCGCCGGTGGCGCCAGCCCGAGATCTCTGACCAGCCTGAGCCATCTGAACAGACTGGTCAGGCATGATCTGCATTCAGGGATTAAGCATCCTTTACCGTACCGCAGCATCGCAGTTTGATCCTGCTGCAAACTGCGATGCTTCAAATGCGCTACTTCAACTGCGATGCTTCAAACGAAAAAGGAATATTAATCATTTCCGCAATGACTTTAGCAGCAATCCAAAACACCGGAGCCTGACGAACAGGCTCCGGTGTTTTGCGTTTGTTTTTTTCTCGGGTTTGACCTTACCTGGCTGGTTCCTCACTCTGGCGCTGCTGCATCCGCAGAAACTCCACCAGTTTGACTGGTTCCAGGCGGAACGGCGAACCGATTCCCTGGAAAAATCCATGGTCCTTGATCAGATGAATTCCGACATCGGTCCAGTTGAGGTGTTCTCCGGTGGCAAGATCCGTCACATTGGTGATGCGCTTGCCGAACTTGCGGTTGTCCTTGAAGGGACATCCCAGCCAGCCCATGTACTCGGTAACTTCCACCTCAAAGCCGTCAAACACGACCGGTTCCCCCTGAGCCTCCATCCCCGCGCGGGTCAGCCGCCGCATGACTTTGCCGATGGCTTCTGCGGTGACATTGAAGTCTTCCAGCACCATGCGGTCTTCATTGATGATGGTTTCAAGGGATCTGGTGTCCTCTCCGAGATAACCGTCCAGCGTCAGCCGGCCGGGCTGCATGTCCTGTTCGATGGGTTTCATTTCGGGCCTGACTTTCATTTCCGGCACCTCCTAGAATTCGTCATAGAATATCTGGGTTTCCTTGTCGAAGCCCTTTTTCATCAGCATTTCATTCACGGACTTCAGGAACCCCGGGGATCCGCACAGATAGGCTTCCTTGCCCTGGGCGCCGGTTCCGTCTTCCAGATCTCGATCCAGCAGATCGGTGACACGGCCCTTGTCGCCGGTCCAACCCTCATCCGGCCGGGACAGGGTGGGAATAAATGTAAAGTTTTCGTTTTCCTCGGCCAGCTTGGTGAACTCTTCGATGTAGTAGAGATCATCCTGGGCTCTGGCTCCGAAGTAGAAGACCATGTCCACGGGCACCTTCTTATGCAGGTTGTCGTAGATCAGAGAGCGCATCGGCGCAAGTCCTGAACCGGCCGCTACCATGATCATGGTGTCGCAGTTGCCTCGGTAGTAGAAATCTCCGTAGGGGCCGGACAGCCGGACCTGATCCCCTTCCTTGAGATGCTTGTGGACATAGGTTGAGCAGAGGCCTTCCGGTACCTGGCGAATGACCAGTTCCACATGATTGTTGTCCTGAGGGGGTGATGAAATGGAATAGGCCCGGAAGACCTCTTCCTTCACCTTGTCATAGGGTTTGGTATAGAACTGCATGAACTGTCCCGCCTTGAAATTGACGGTTTCACCGGCCGGGAGCTCCATGCGCAGCTCTTTGATGTCGTAGGTCAGATCCTTCAGGGAAACCAGTCTGGTATTGTATTCCTTGATGTTGAACAGTTCTTCCGGAATGCCCAGTTTCATGTTTCCTTTGACCTTGATCTGACAGGCCAGTCGGTAGTGGTTGTCCCGTTCTTTCTGGGTCAGGTAAGGTTCCTCAGTGGGCAGCAGAGGGCCGGCCCCTTCAAACACCTGGACCTTGCACAGGCCACAGGTGGCTTTGCCGCCGCATGCGGAAGGAATAAAGAGCTTTTTGTCGGATAAAGTGGTCAGAAGATTGTTTCCGCCGTCCACCACCAGTTCCTTGGTTCCGTCATTAATGTCGATCTTGCATTCGCCGTAGTTGTTCAGGTAGCGCTCCGCCACCGAAATGATCACGGCCAGGCCGCCGGCGATGGCTGTAATACTAAAGGTGCCGGTCAAAATATCTTGAATCATGTTTTGCTCGCCTCCCTACTGTATTACGAAGATGCCGGAGAATCCAATGAACGCCAGGGCCATGATGCCGGTGATGATGAAGGATATGCCGATGCCCTGCAAACCGCGCGGCATCTTGTTCTTGGAGATCTTCTCCTTGATGGCGGCCAGCATGGAAATGGCCATCCACCAGCCAATGCCGGATCCCAGGTTGAACAGGAACGTCTGCAGGAAGCTGTAGTTGCGGATATCCTGGAACAGGGTAGCTCCGAGCACGGCACAGTTGACCGTAATCAGAGGAAGGAAAATACCCAGCTTGGAGTGCAGATCCGGCAGATAGCGATCCAGCGCCATTTCCAGGATCTGGACAATGGCCGCGATGACCATGATGTAGATAATGAAGGACAGATATTCAATGCCAAGAGGCATGATGACGTACTTGTTCAAAAGCCAGTTCACCGAGTTGGTGATGACCAGAACCAGAACAACGGCCTTGCCCAGTCCGTTGGCTGTCTTGAATTCACTGGAAACGGAGAGGTAGGAACACATCCCCAGGAAATTCGACAGGATCATGTTGGATGTGAAAATCGACGCGAAGAAAATGACAATCGGGCTGATATTCGGTGCAACTTCCATTAGTTCGTTCCCCCTTCCGGTTTTTTCTGGACGGTCAGACTGCCGGAGCGGACAATGCCCTGGCGTTCTTCTCGGCCGGCCTGGTAATTGTTGACAGCCCAGACCAGTGTGCCAATGATGAAGAAGGCGGCAGGCGGCATGACCATCAGGGTCCACTTAGTGAATTCAAAGGGCAGCGCCATGCCGAACACGGTGCCAAAGCCCAGAATTTCACGGATGAAGGAAATGATCAAAAGAACGATGGTGTAGCCAAGACCGGCGAACATTCCGTCCAGCATCGAGATCAGCGGAGGATTCTTGGCCGCGTAGGCTTCCATCCGGCCCATGATGATGCAGTTGGTAATGATCAGACCGACATAGGGTCCCAGCTGTTTGGAAATATCCGGCAGGAAAGCCTGCAGGATGATGTTGACAATGATGACGTAGAAGGAAATGATCAGAACCTGAATGATCATACGGATCCTCTGCGGGATCAGATTCCGCATGGCGGAAACCGTGAGGCTGGACAGAGCGGTGGCAAACAGCACACCGAGCCCCATAACCAGAGAATTCTGCATCCGGTTGGTTACCGCCAGGGAGGAACAGATGCCAAGAATCTGGCGCAGAACCTGGTTATCGGTCCAGATATTTCGGATCGCGACTTGTTTTGCTGATTCGGTAGCCATTATTTTACCTCCCATTTGGAAATGACGTTTTGCTTCAGTATGTTCAGTGCTTTTGTCACTGCCGTGGAAGACTGGGTTGCTCCGGAGATGGCATCCACCTTCTTGTCGCCGATGATGCCATAGGCCAGATCGCCATCGGGCAGCGGCACACCGCGCCACTGATTCTTGAAGGGTTCTTCATCAATTCGTCCGCCCAGACCAGGAGTTTCGTTCTGCTCGGTAAAGGTCAGACCCTTGATTTCTTTCAGGTCTTCCGTCACGGCGAGATAGCCACGGATGGTCCCCCACAGGGCAGGGCCGTCGAAGGGGAAGGCGTAGCCCTTTACCTGGCCGGCATCATCCACCAGCTGGAACGCTTCAATGGACGTTCCCTCGATGGTCCGGGTATCCGGCTTGACGTATTTGTCATAGGTCTGGCTGACCTCCTCATTGGTCTGGCCGCTGGGAACGTCAAAGGCGTACAGAATGGCCTGACGGCGGGCGATCTCCTTGTTTTCGGCAATCTTCGGATTCATGGCCGTCTGCGCGGTGGAGAGCAGTGCGGTGAAAAAGCTGGCAACGATGATCATGAAGATAACGGTATACTGATATCCTTTTTTCATGCTATTTCACCTCCTTGAATGGTGGGGGAGCGGCTTTCGCTTTTTTCTTCGCCTCCCAGTTCTTAACGTTCAGGTCAATCAGGGGGGCAAAGGAGTTGGCGATCAGAATGGCAAACATCATGCCTTCCGTAAAGAGAGAGAAACTCCGAATGACCATGGTGACAAAGCCGATCAGGATGCCGTACAGGATCTTGGAGGTATCCTTCATGGGAGCCGATACCGGATCCGTGGCCATGAATACGGTACCGAACAGGAAGCCGCCGGACAGAATCGAGAACACCGGATCCCCCTGCGGGCCGCCCAGGGCGCCGAACAGCAGAGTAAACACGATGCCCGAAGCAGCTACTGAGGCCATAATCTTCCAGGAAGCAGTCTTAGTATAGATCAGGTAGGCTGCAGCCAGAAGAATCAGAATGGCCGAGGTTTCACCCATGGATCCGGAAATATTTCCGATGAACAGGTTCAGTGGATTGGTGGACAGTCCGTTGACTTCCATGTCGATCATGGGCGTCACGGAAGTAGCCAGATCCGCAGTGCCTGCCCAGTGCATGAATCCGCCGGGGAACCCGCTGAACGGCTTCTGCCAGTTGACCGTCATCTGAATCGGAAAGCTGACATAAACAAAGGCGCGGCCAACCAAAGCCGGATTGAAGACATTCTTGCCGAATCCGCCAAAAATGGCTTTGCCAAAGATAATGCCGAACAGAGTGCCGACCACTGTGATCCACAGCGGAATGGTGGGAGGAAGCGTCAGCGTGAAGAGTGCTGCGGTGACCAGAGCGGCTTCCGATACCTTGGCCTTGTCTCCATTAATCATTCGCATGATGACCAATTCACCGGCAAATGCGCTCACAAGAGATACGGCCAGCACCAGGAGAACCCTCCAGCCAAACAGATAGATCGAAAATAGATAGATCGGAAGCAGACTCCAAAGAACTGTCCTCATCATTTTCTGTTTGGTTAGGTACTTTGTAATTTGCATAATAAGACCTCACAGTAAATATTTTAACACTTCTAATTATAACCCAACTCGTTTACAATTCTGCTTTATTTTAAATTTATTCATGAATTGGGGCCAGATTATTCTCCTACAATCGTTTTTTAGTAACTAATTGTTAAAAAAAGAACAGGACCCGGTGAGTCCTGTTCACAGTGCATGATGCGGTTACTGGTTCCGTCCGTTCTTCAGATCGTCCAGACTCTGCGGCGTTCCGGCCGTATCCGTCTTGGGCGCCTTCTGAGCGTAGGCATCGTTCTTGTTGTAATTGGCGTCATACATGCCGGAGAAATCAACCCGCGGAGCCTGCCGTTCGGATTCGGTAATCTCGAAGAAGCGCTCTGCCCGGAATCCGAACATGCCGGCGATGATATTGGACGGGAAGACTTCGATCTTGGTGTTGTACTTTTGAACCGTATCGTTGTAGAACTGGCGGGAGTACCGGATTTTTTCCTCCGCATCCTTCAGTTCGCCCATCAGCTGCTGGAAATTGGCATTGGCTTTCAGCTCCGGATAATTTTCGACCAGAAGCATCATGCGGTTCAGGGCGGAAGTCATCTGATTGTTGGCTTCCATGGCTTCATCCGGCGTGGCCGCATTCATGACGGCCGATCTGGCCTGAATGACGGCTTCCAGCGTGCCGCGCTCGTGGCCGGCTGCGCCTTTTACGGTTTCCACCAGGCCAGGGATCAGATCCGCCCGGTTCTTCATCTGCACATCCATCTGCGCGTAAGCGTTGCGCACTTGATTGCGCATGCTTACCAGTCCGTTGTACATGGAAATGACCACCAGGGCCAGTACCACGATGATTCCTAATAGTACCCAGAATAATGTTGGCATCTTGTTTCTCCTTTTTCTTCCTGTATTTTGATCCGTTCTGAAATTTTAGATATGAATTGGCGATGATTTGCGCTGCGATAAAGATCTCTTTAGAAGACACCACCGCCACCGCCGCCACCGCCGCCGCCAGATGAGCCGCCGGAGAACCCGCCGCCGCCGCCGGATGAGGAGGAGCGCCTGGAGGCTGCCACTGCTTCGGCTTTCTGAATGGTCTGATTGGCTGTCGAAATGGCCTGATTAAGTGAGCGGTCCATCATCATATAGCCTCGGCCAAAGTAGAAGTCCGGATAGAAGGTCCGGGTGAAGGTAGGATCCTGCAGCTGCTGCATGGTGTATACCTTGGGCAGCTGGTCGATGACTTCCTTGGCCACGCCCAGTGAAGTGGCGTAGACCAGATAATGGTTCCAGATTGCAAGAGCTGGGATTTCGGCCTTGTCCATGTTGGAGAAGGTCAGCAGGAAGTTCTTGAAGGCCTTCCACATCGCCGTCTGGTCCGCTCCGTACTGGGTCAGCTTGCGCTTGAAGTACATCGAGGCATTCACCGCAATGACGGCCACGCCAGCAATAATCGGCACCACGCCGAGGAAGTTGAAATAGCGCAGCAGCACAAACGCGCCGCCAGCCATGAACACCAGACCGACCAGGTAGAACACGGCCGAGCCGGTTGTTTTGTTGGCTTCGCGGAATCCCATGGCTTCGCCCTGTCCGGTCACGTAGCCCTTGAACTGGGCATAGTCCCGATTGAACTGATAGGCGTTGGCCTGGCGCTTCATCAGGCTTTCCAGATCGTCCATGGCCAGTGTCTGACCATCACCCAGGTCATTGATGAACCAGTCGTAGAGGAACCGCTCATGGGCCATCAGCTTCGACAGCTGCTGCTCAGTTGGCCCCTGACTGCGAAGCCGGTAGTCGGTTTCCGACTTCTCCCCGAACAGGGAACGCTTCACCGTCTGATAGGGCTCAATCGAGAGGATGTCCTTGCGGGCCAGATCCATCAGTGTTGCCATGATGTCCTTGGACTGAGTACCGCGCTCCAGCAGATAACTCATGACAGCCGGCGTATAGTCTCCCGGCAGTTCGCGGTAATAGTCGCCGGTGAACTGAGGTTTGCGTTCCCGGCCATAGCGGATTCCGATAAAGCCGGCGACGGCTGCTCCGATGGCGCCCAGTGCCAGAATAAACGGACTCAGGGTCCTGCCGGTTTCCCGCCGCAGCCGTTCGTCTTCCAGCCGCTTTTTCTCGGCTTCGACACGGGCTTTGGCTTCTTCCCTGGCCTGATTGGCTTCCTCCGCATACCTGGCTTCTTCCTCCAAAATTCTGGGAAGTTCTGTAACCGCCACGATATTCTGCGAGTCCGGAACAAGGCTCAGAGGAAAGATCACCAGATTTTCCACAACCGCGCCCGGATCCACCAGCGGGATCTCGACATTGAAGGTTGTTTCATTCAGGATCTCATTGAAGCCAGTCAAATCACCATGCGAGAAGATCTTGAGATCTGATTTGGCGGCACCCCGCGGGATCCGAATCGTAATTTTGACATTTTCGATGGGGACGCCCCAGTTGGCATCAACCATATTCCAGTTGAGTGTGGCAATGTCATTGAATTTGACAACGGCATTGGTCAGGGTATAGCGGAAGCGGATGCTTTTCCGCTCATCGCTGGAGGGCTCAAACACCTTGAACCGGTAAATGTTCTGTTTGTCTCCTTCATAGAATTCAAACAGACCTGCTCGTCCCGTTCCCTCATCGGTCATGTAGAGCACGCGTTCTGTTCCGTTCTCAACCACCGCTGCGCTGACAAAGTCGATTCCGACCGGCTTGGCTGTGGTATTTCGCAGGCGATCCCCCAGGTTAGTATCCACATCCCGAAAGACGCCGTTGATATCCCCCTGGATATCAAACTCAATGGTTTCAGTCACCTTTACGGAACCGTTGGATTGCACCTCATAGGTCGCTTCATAACGGCTGATGCCGAAGCTGCCGGCAGCCAGGGCGGTCCTTCCCGGAAGCAGCGCGGCTGCAAAGGCCAGGATCAGCAGGAGAAGCGACGGCAATACTTTAAATTTTCGGAACATCGATGATTCATCACCATCCTTTCTTCTGTCATTAATATCTCCAGTCAATTTCATCTTAGTATAGCTCCCCTTCAGTTACAATGAAGCAGTCCAAATGTTCAAACACTGTCTACAATTCCCCCCCATTGGTTCTCCGCTACAAATTTCTGCACTGCCAGGCACCATCTTCCAGCCAATGGTAATTCTCAGACAGCCCATCCTGGTCAAACACCTCCAGCATCTGCCGAAACCCATCGGATAAGGTCAGCCCGTCCAGTTCCTCCCGTCGAATCCAGAATACTCTGCCTTCTCTGGAATCCTTGATTTCCCCTTCAAAGGAATCGCTTTTAAAGAATAGGACGACATACCGGAACGCTCCGTCCTTCTGCGTCCATTGCTTGACCCCGCACAGGGATAAATGGGAGACAGTCAGACCGGTTTCTTCCCATACCTCTCGCCGGGCTGCCTCGATGAAGGACTCCCTCGGCTGAACATGGCCTCCCGGAAACGTAACGCCGGGCCAGTCCGGATTCAGGCGCTCCTGAACCAGAATCTGATCCCCCCGGTAAATCATGATCATGTTCGTCAATTCCACAGGTTCAATTCGATTCATAATCCTCCCCCAACCGGCACCACGTAAAAGCCGATGCCGATTCCAATCTTTTTCTCGTACTGCATGACGCCGGCAGCTTCTCTGTGAAACCTCCCGGCATCATCCATTCCGCAATGCTTTTATTGTGCAGCGTCCGGGTTAAGCCAGGGTTAAAGGCGGCTTTCGGTAAAATTAAAATTTCCTTTACAAACTGGAACTACTTTGGCCAGTTTCTTGTGTTACGATACGGTCAAGACCAGTACTCGCATCCTTCTGCCAACCCTTTGGACGATGCCTGAAAGGAGGCCCCTTATGGTGACACATTATTCTTCAGACAAAGAACATGACCGCAGCAAAGCCGAGGAACGAAAGCCCGTCACAGAACAGCCGGACCAGACACCGGAGCCTGAAATGAAAGAGGAAATCAGGAAGCCGAAGGTTGAAAAACTGCCTCTTGGCACAGGTTATGAGGTGGAACACCTGCCAACTGAGGTGATCCGGCCGGAAATCAAGCCGGTTAAGCAACCCCTCCCTGATCTGGTGCGTTCCAAAGAGCTGGAAACCTGCTTGTCGGAGGAACCAGTTCCTTCTCCGGAAGATGAATTCTATGACTTCGAGAAAGATATCTATGGCGACGAGGTCGAGATCCGACCGGACCTATAATGGTACCCCGCACCTGAGCTCAATCACCTGGATGAAAAACAGCCGATGCTCACTGGATCGACCAGAGGGCATCGGCTGCTTGAGTGTTGCGATCGATCGAATTCGCAGTCAGGGAACATCGCCATGACCACGCGCAAAGGACCGATCGCCGTCCAAACGTCTTCCTTCCGTGAAGCTTCAACTTCATTCAGAATTACTATCGGATCAGCTGATACAGCGCGCCGGGCGCGACATAGTGAAGCAGGAGAAGTCCCGCGATTACAAATGCCATCATCCGATGAGCTTTGAACAGACCTTTCTTCTTGGTCCGGTAGAAGGCGCCGCCCAGACCGGCCTGGACAATGACGGTTGCATAGAGCAGGGTTCCGGTATGAAGGGAAATGCCGCCCAGGGCCAGGTAGCCGTGGATGAGCCCCGTTGCCAGAAATACAATCCCTAATGGCTTATGCAGCTTCCGCAGGAATTTGGTGACGTCTTTCATGGCGGCTTTTGCCTCGGCTGACAGATATCGGCTGATCCGGTTCAGGATAAACGGCAGAATCAGCAGTCCCACGATCAGAACGTTGAGGTAACCAAGGAGTCGGTAATCCATCCGCTGTACCCCCTATTTTTTCAATTTGCCGACAGCCGGAACATTGCCCAGCTTGGAAACTCCATGCGGTGACACATTCTTGATTTCTTGCGTGAGATCCTTGCCGGCCGTAAAGCCGTTGTGGCCTCCGCCCTTCCAGGCCGGGGAATTCGTCACGTCGTAGATGATGCCATCCACTGCCACATAGGCAGGCTGGCCGTTCTTTCCGTCATATTTTGCCAGTTCTTCCAGCGTCAGTTCCAGTTCCGTGGTCTGAGTCCCCGGCTGGGTCGTAGCTGGTGCAGCGGTTGTCACAGCAGAGGTTGCCGCCGAAGTAGTGTTTGCAGGCGTACCGGCGGAACACCCCACCAGCAGTGAACCGGCCATGAGTCCTGCCAGCAGCAGTCCGGTACGTTTCGTATGTCTATTCATCCTGTAGTCACTCCTTGTTTTTATTTAAATCGAACAATTCGTCGATGAGATCCGGATCCTGACCACACCGCAGGTTTCCTTCAGAAAGTCGTGTCGGCTCAGTCAAGGGTGAGATGGCGACCAAGCCGATCTTCACCTTCTTCCCCGGCTCAATCAAGTGTGATCGCAACATCATAAATCACTCGAAATTTATACGTTTATTTTACTAAATTAAGCTCTTTAGTGCTCATTCGATATAAAATGTTCTCATTTTTTTCTTTTCCAACAGAAATAATGAACTTTTTTAAACCAGCAGTACTTAACCAGCAATCCTGAACCAGCAGTCCTGAGCCAGCCGAAAACATCCGATCACTTTCCAACCACTTACTGACAATTTCCCGATCATTTCCACACGCTATCCATGTCCTACCGGAATCAGATCGGGAAACAGCCTGTTTACGAAATCCACTTTTTTTTAATCCTTATTTCGTATATACTTGTAATGTTTGATTTTTTTTAGAACTGTGACTATGAAATCGGGAGGTTTCCCATGGACGATATACGTAAGGAAATAGAAAGACGGCGAACGTTTGCCATCATATCCCATCCGGATGCCGGTAAAACGACACTGACGGAAAAATTGCTGCTGTACGGAGGCGCGATCCGGGAGGCCGGTTCGGTCAAAGCACGCAAGGCTGCCCGCCACGCAACCAGTGACTGGATGGAAATCGAAAAACAGAGGGGAATCTCCGTAACCTCCTCCGTCATGCAGTTTAACTACGACGGATTCTGCATCAACATTCTGGATACTCCCGGACATCAGGACTTCTCGGAGGATACCTACCGGACCCTGATGGCGGCGGATTCAGCGGTCATGGTCATTGACGGAGCCAAAGGCGTGGAGGAACAGACGAAGAAGCTGTTCCAGGTCTGTTCCCTGCGGGGAATCCCGGTTTTTACCTTTGTCAATAAAATGGACCGGGAAGCCCGGGATCCCTTTGAGCTGATGCAGGAAATCGAGGATGTCCTCGGCATCCGGACTTATCCCATGAACTGGCCCCTGGGTTCCGGCAAGGAATTTTCCGGCGTGTATGAACGTGAAGCGGAACGAGTCCTCCTGTTCTCCGGCGGAAAGCACGGATCCAAGGAAGCCGATACCGAAATCATTGATCTGAACAATGAGTCAGAACGGGCCCATATCGCGCCGCATCAGCTGGATAAGCTCAAAGAAGACATCGAGCTGATGGACATCGCCGGCGATGATTTCAATTTCGAAGCCGTCTCCAAAGGGGAACTGTCTCCGGTCTTCTTTGGTTCTGCCCTGACTAACTTCGGTGTAGAACCCTTCCTGGAACATTTCCTCAAGCTGACACAGGCTCCGCTGAAACGAAATTCCGATCAGGGATCCATCCATCCCTTTGATCCATTCTTCTCGGCCTTCGTTTTTAAAATTCAGGCCAACATGAACCCGGCTCACCGCGACCGAATCGCCTTTATGCGAATCGTATCCGGGAAATTTGAACGGGGCATGGAAGTATTCCATATGGAAGGCAAGGGCAAGATTAAACTGGCACAGCCCCAGCAGTTCCTGGCGCAGGACCGTGAAATTGTCGAAGAAGCTTATGCCGGCGACATCATCGGTGTATTCGATCCGGGCATTTTCTCCATTGGAGATACGCTCTGCCCGGCGTCCAATAAGTTTAAATTTGATCCCATCCCGGCATTTGCCCCGGAACATTATGCCCGGATCCGGCCGGTGGACACCATGAAGCGCAAGCAGTTCGTCAAGGGAATCACTCAGGTGGCCCAGGAAGGCGCTATCCAGGTTTATAAAGAAGACTATGCCGGAATGGAAGAAATCATCGCCGGTGTAGTGGGTGTCCTGCAGTTTGAAGTTCTGGAATACCGACTTAAAAATGAGTATGGCGTCGACATTCGCCTGGATCAGCTCTCCTACTGCCATGTCCGCTGGATTGAGCACTGGGATAAGGATCCGGAAGCGTTGTCTCTGACCTCTGACTCCAAGCGCCTGGTTGACTCCAAAGGCCGTCATGTCATCATTTTCTCCAACGAGTGGGGCATCGCCTGGGCTCTGGACCACAATAAGGGACTGGTTCTGTCTGCCCTGGGCAGCTAAGGGTATCCGATCTGCCATTTCACTTTTATCCAGGACTTGGATCAAAGCAAAGGATGCAGTCTTGGACTTAGTCCTGGATGAAGTCCTGGATGAAGTCCGGGATGAAGTCCTGGATGAAGTTTCTAACCCCAAACAACATAAAAAAACTGGAGCCATCAATGCTCCAGTTTTTTTATGTTGTTCAATATCCAAGTTACCGGTCAACGGACCGGGCATCCTGCATCATGCGGCGGATCTGTTCATGCTGGTGGGCTACAAACTGATTGAAATCCTGATTGACCCGCTGCATCTGCTGGCGGTTCTGTGCCCACAGGACTCTGGATTCCGTCATTTCATCGCGCAAATAGCCGGAGGCTTCCTCATGATTATGGAAGGTTGACTTAACCAGGGGACTGTTGTTGCCGCGCATGGTACTGTCCGATTTCATGGCTGAATTGGAAAATTTGGAAGCCTGGGCTTTTTCAGCCGCTCTGCGTCCGACGTGGGTTGAATTCTGGAGGGAATCATTCAGCCGCTTCTCCAGGTCCTGCCAGCTGGTCTTTGCCTGAGCTGCCTGTCTTGGCTGAGTGGTGGCTGACGGCGGATTAATGAGCCCTCCCGGCTGATTGGGCTTTTGATAGCCTCGGTATTGGCCCCCGGTCCGGCTGGCCTTTCCGGCACCGCCAATCCAGGAGATAATACTAATGATGATAATTAAAAAAAACAGGAAATCCACAGACATCTCCTCCATACATAATGATTCTCGGTCTAACTTAATGATTATGATTCATGTTGATTCACATCATAACACAGATCGATTAAAACAGAATGAAGAGTTCATTACTCCTGCCACTGATTTTGATACCGGGTCATCATCAGCCAGTGAACCAGCCACACAAACGCTCCGAAAAGAAATCCCGCGATCAGGCTCAGTATGATCCAGGGAAAGCGCTGGGTCAAGGTATCGATCGGAACGAAAAACGGCGCGGCCAGAACCAGGGCGCTGGTCAGATAGAACAGCATGGTCTGCCGGAACGTTCTCTCCCGCCGGATCCGGGGCACCAGCCAACCGAGAAATCGTGCCTGAATTAAGGTGAATACCAGGAGGATCAGCCCGATGATCCAGAAACCGGCAGGCGGCGGGAAATCCGCCCCCACCAGAAAGACAGTCAGACTGATGGTAAAAAAGCCAATGGATTCCCTGCTGATAATTTTTTTCATTGTTACCCCGTTTCTCAAAAATGGAAATACTGAGTGCACCAGTCCTCGAGACAATTGGGAGGCGGCACAGATCAAAAGGAAGTCTGAGGGCAGCTCCGTGCAGCAGTTTCTGGATTGCTGCCTGGATTATGATGTCACATGAAAGGCAGGGAAGCGTTGGCTCCCCTGCCTTGTCCATATGTGGTCTTTCTCGTGATTAAGCGTTGGCTTTGACCCAGAGTCCATGCAGGTTGCAGTATTCTCTGGCAAGTTCCACTTCGTCAATGGCGACCTGGAAGAAGGCCTGCGGTGCATCGCCGGGGTTGAGATCCTGGCGCAGTACCTGACCGTTTTTGGTGAGAACTTCAATGGTGGAAATCCAATGTTCCGGGAGCATGGGATGAGCCACAGATCCAACTTTCACCCATACGCCGCCTTCAGCAGCTTCAATAACCGGAACGTGTTTTTCCAGAGCAGCGTCCACTGTGTTCTCCTTGAGCAGTTTCATTTCCTCTCCGCAGCATACCAATGCGCCGCCTCCGGCGAGCAAAACCTCAACCACATTGCCGCATACATTGCATTTGTAGATTTCTTTTACTTCAATTGCCATTATATCTCCTCCTTGAAATCGTGGATTAGTACTGTCTCTATTATAGCCTTAATTCCCGTAAAAAACTTTGAATGCTTGGTAAACAAACCAGTGGTCATCGACTCCGGCCAGTTCGCGGATGGAGTGCATGCCCAGGATCGCATTGCCAATGTCGACGGAACGGATCGGCAGGACCGTGGAAGAGATGGGGCCGATGGTTGAGCCGCCGGATTTATCAGAGCGGTTCACATAGGTCTGACAGGGAACGCCGGCTTTTTCACAAATCGCCTTGAACACAGCGGTGGACTGAGCATCCGAGGTGTAACTCTGATTGGCGGCGATCTTGATCACCGGTCCCTGATTCATGCGCGGCCGGTTGGTCGGATCGGCGAATTCACTGAAGTTGGGATGAACCGCGTGAGCCAGGTCCGCGGAGACCATGAAAGATTTTTCCAGAGCCTGGAGGTAGTCCGCCCGTGAGCCGCCCAGGGCATAGACGAGCCGCTCCAGAAGATGGGCCAGAGTGGGGGCACCGGCTCCCTGCTTGGTGCGCGATCCGACTTCTTCGTTGTCGTAAACCGCTGCCACGCGGATTCCCTTTCCGGTGGTTTCCAGCATTGCTTTCAAGGAAGCATGGGCCATAGCCAGATTATCCATGCGCTTGGAGGAGATAAATTCTTCCTTGAGTCCGACCAGTTCTCCCCTGGCTGTCTCATAGAGGTACAGTTCGTAATCGAGAATGTCCTCAACCTCAATCTCCAGCTTCTGGGCAATCAGCTGCTGGAAGATCTTTTCTTCCGTGGCTGTTTCTTCCAGGCAGACAATTGGAAGCACCTGAGTCTGAGGATTCAGTTCAACGCCCTTGTTGACTTCCCGGTTCATGTGGATGGCTGGATTGGGAATATAGAGCACCGGACGCTCCAGATCAATATTCATCAGCTGGGGGGCCATGGGGTCATTCGATTTCACCGCGACCCGTCCGGCTACCGACAAGGGCCGGTCAAACCAGGTGTTCAGGATCGGGCCGCCATAAACTTCTGTATTCAGACGAACGAAACCTTCTGAACGCATTTCGCAGTTTGGCTTGATCCGAAAGGAGGGCGAATCGGAATGGGAACCGATCAGCCGGAATCCATTGTGATAGGTGCCTGCTCCAAGGTCCACTGCGAAGATCGAGGATCCGTTCTTGATGTAGTAAACTTTATCCCCTTCTTTTACGGACCAGTCCGCGTCTCCTTTCAGTTCCCGGTAGCCCGCGCGCTCCAAAGTATCGGCGATGTCCGCCACCGCCTGGTAGGCGCTGGAGCCGCGATGCAAAAAGTCCATCAGATCCTGTGCCAGTTCTTTCTTCGTCATAATCTTCCTCCTGTTTCTTTCCGGGCTTTATTCAGCCTCTTTTCATACAGTACCAGTATAGCAAACAAAGGCCCCTCCTGAGATTGATTCTCTCCATCATGCCGTTAATTTTCCTTGAATTCTCGCCCTGGAGACGGGTATGATATCTCACGTGTGCTATAGTGAAATAATTGGACTGGGCACTGCCCGTCAAAAATAAAGATCCACCTGGTATCGTGAAAAGAGGAACCCATGACTGATTTTTTAATTAAGCGTTTTATTAAGAGTGACAATGTTCAGGATCCGGCCGTACGGGAAAAATACGGTTATCTGGGTTCGGCGGTGGGTATTCTTGTCAATATTGCCCTGTTTGGACTGAAGCTCACGGTGGGTCTGTTGATGAACAGTATCTCCGTCATCGCCGATGCGTTCAACAACCTGTCGGATACTGCCTCATCCCTGATTACCATGATCGGCTTCCGCCTGGGCAACCGCCCCGCTGATGAAGGACACCCCTATGGCCACGGACGGATTGAATATTTTTCCGGCCTGATTGTCTCGGTGCTGGTACTCTACGTCGGCATCCAGTTTCTTGTGACGTCTGTCCGGCGAATCTTAAACCCCACCCCGCTGGAATTCCGCTGGATTCCTATCATCCTGCTGATTGTCTCCATCTTCTCAAAAATCTGGATCTCCGGTTTCAATCATACTATTGGAAATAAAATCAACTCCTCGGCGCTCAAGGCATCTGCCCTGGATGCCAAAGGAGACGTCATGATCTCCTCCACCGTCGTGGCCGGGCTCCTGTTTTCCCACTTCAGCCATATCGAAATTGACGGCTACATTGGATTGTTTGTCGCCGGCATGATCGTGAAAAGTGCCTGGGAGCTGATTCGGGAAACCTTGAATCCCCTGCTTGGGACTCAGGCCGACGAAGAGCTGATTGAACGGATGAATCAAATCCTCCTGAGCAACGAAGAAGTTTTTGGAGTTCATGATACGGTGACCCATAATTACGGACCTAGTACGGTTTTTGCCACCACTCATGTCGAGGTGCGGGATGACATCTCCGTAACCGAAATTCATGACATTATTGATGATCTGGAAAAACGGGTCCTACGCGAACTCGACGTAGAACTGGTAATCCATATGGATCCGATCCGGATGGCGGACGAGAAAAAAGTGGCCATCGTCCGTCATCTCAGGGATGAACTCCTCCAGGTCGATGGCGTTCGCTCGCTCCATGATGTGAGACTGCGCGAGCACGAGACCCGATACATCGCTGAACTGGTAGTAGACCCGGAAACTGATCTGGCCTCCACTCAGCGAGTTGCTGAGCAGATTGTCCGGGATCATCAGCTGGAACCTGACCTTCACCTCGAGGTACACAACCTCATGAGTCACGGCTGGAGTAAATCATGAGATCTTATCGCTTAAGCCGTCCTTTTGACATTTCTCTGGAGAGCTATGGAGGCAGTCAGATGTGGTTTCCCCAGAAGTATCAGCTGCAGACGGGCTGCGGACCGGTGGCACTGGCCAACCTGTATGCCTGGTACCGCAACCTCCGCCTGAACCAGTCGGACATAACCCGCCTCCAGGAATTGATCACCCGCTTCCTGAGCGGACCGGTGGTACTTCCCCAGCAGTTTATCCGAGGGGCCAGACGCCTGTTTGAGCGCTCCGGCTTTCACCTGGATCCTATCCGGCAAACCCTCTTCCGGCATAGCCCGAAGGGGCGGGAACGCGTCCTGCGCCTCATCATCAGCTCCCTGGAGACGGATCATCCCCTGCCCCTGCTCATGGGACCCAACCGCCCCGGCGCTGTTTATCGCCGGGACTTTAAAAATCACTGGGTCCTGATCACCGGACTGGACCTCGAGGCCGATCGGGCCATGCTCCACGTCAGCTCCTGGGGCAGTCCCTTCGAAGTCGATCTGGATCAGCTCATTCAGTCCAAGCTGTTTCTCTCTGTGCTGTCCCTCCGGGTGAGCAGGCAGTAAATGCTCAAACCAGACCAATGATCCGCAATCCCATCTGAATTTGGCTGTATTCTATAAATGTTATATTTGCATTCGCAAAGGCGGCCCCTGTTATATCCTCAGGATACGACAGGGGCCGCCTTATTGTTTCATCCCTCTCTATTGAGAGGCGGGATGAAAGTCATGAAGTTCTCTTTGCAGTGCTTATATGCCTACTTCGAACCATCCGAGAAATTGACGTCTTCGTTCTGTGTCTCAATCACATGGAGACGGTGCAGGGCACGCGTGCTCATGATGTATTTGACCAGGTCCGGTTTGGGGCGGTTGGGTCTGGTATCCACCAGAATGACTCCGTCAAATTCCAGGCCCTTGGCCAGGAAGGCCGATAACAGCAGGGTGCTGGAGGAATACACGCCATCCTCAGTCCGGATGAACTTATAGTAGATTTCATTCTTCAGAAGCTGATGCAGGTCCTGCGCACTGTCCAGGTCACGAGTCAGAATGGCGATGGACTCCACGCCGTCTTCCCGCATCCGGGCATACTGCGCCTTGACCAGAGCCGCCGCCGACGCAAGGTCCGGCGCTGATTCCACCTGGACCGGCTCCCCGCTGCGCAGGGATTCGGATGTTCCATTGGGCAGGAATGTATCGGCGTATTTCACAATTTCATCCGTGGAGCGGTAGCTCTTGTTCAGTTCAAAGATCCTGACATCCTCAAACAGACGGCCCAGTTCAAGGAATCCGGCATCCTCCCATTGAATCAGCCGCTGATTGAGATCTCCGACGATGGTTGCGTTGACGCAGCCGGTGATTTCCTTGATCACGCGGAAATGATTCAGGGACAGGTCCTGGGCTTCATCGATGATCAGGTATTTGACTTCGTAGGGAAGCTTCACGCCCTGAAGGCGATGCTTCAGATACAGCATAGGTGCCAGGTCCTCATGGGTCAGGATCCGCATCGTATTGCCAGCCTGATACAGTTCCAGAATGCTGCCTTTTCCCAGATAAGTGATCTGCTCCCGGAATTGTACAACTTTCTCGACAAGCTGGCGTACGCTTTGCCAGCGTGACAGTGATGCATCTTCATTGAGGGTCGCCCCGCTCTCGACCTTTTTCTGGAGGTCCCGGTACCTGCGGTCTATTTCCCGCAGTTCCCGGTTGCGGACTTCGCGCATCCGGTTAATAATGACCCGCTTGATTCGCAGCGCACGCGGAATCAGGGGCATGTAGGCAAAATCGCGGGCCATGGTCTGGTGCATTTCATTCCGGCTCATCAGGACTTTCCCTAAGAAAACAATGTCCTGCTCCGGGTAAAGCGATGCTTCCAGATCCTTCACCAGCCGATCCATCCGGTCAAAGCTGGCCTCCGAGCGTTTGCTGGCCGCATCCCGATAAAGATCCTCATCCCCGGAGGCAATGGCTTCAATAAAGTCCTCCTGGGGGAGCAGATCCAGATTGGGCTCGGCGAGGAGTTCCAGCATAAAGTCCACCATGGTGTTCTGACGAACTCCGGTTTCACCCAGGGTGGGCAGAACCTGAGAAATGTATTCCATAAAGATGTTGTTAGGGCCCAGGATCAGCACCTTGTCTTCCAGCTTCTTGCGGTAATTGTACAGCAGCCAGGCGACCCGGTGCAGGGCGATGGTCGTCTTACCTGAACCGGCGATGCCGTTCACCACGGCGACACCCTGCGGGCGATGCCGGATGATTTCATCCTGCTCCCGCTGGATGGTCATAACGATGTCCTTGAGCTTCTCTCCGGCACTGGATGACAGGACATACTGCAGAATTTCATCTCTTACTTCAACGTCTGAGTCGAACATACCGAGCAGGCGGGAAGCCTTGATGATGAACTGGCGCCGGGCCAGAATCTCAGCCTGGGCGTCACCTGCCGGGGTTTTATAGCTGGCCTGTCCCAGGCCGCCATGATAGAACAGTGTGGCAATAGGGGCCCGCCAGTCGATGATGAGGGGCTCCATTCTGGCATGGTCAATAAAACCATACTTGCCGATGTAGATTTCTTCCTGGTCACTTCCTTCGGAAAAAGCGATCTTCCCGAAATAAGGAGTGTCGATGAGATCCTGGAGTTCATTGATCCGCCGCAGAACGGCTTTGAAGTTCTCTTCCTTGGCGAACATTTCATGATCAAATGCATCCAACGGCATGTCCTCATCAAATTTATTTTCTTCGATCATCTGCTTGCGATAATCCACCAGATACTCCGTGAGTTTCTGCTTCTGTCCGGCCAGGTCCGCGACTTCCTGATTCAGTCTCTGAATGACTCCATCCAGATGGCTGAGCTCCACCTGAACCTGAGGTCGTGAGCGATCGAGATCGATAGTTGCTTTTGACAAATTGATATTCCTCCCCAAACGGGGTTTTCTCCCCAGTGTTGTTTATTCGATTGTGTCAGTGGGCTGCTCGGTGTCCGGTGCCGGCAGGACAATATCCTGCTGGGCTATCGGAACTTCCTGGACTTCCGGTGCCGGCAGGAGCGTATCCTGCTGGGCTTCTGGAACTTCCTGGACTTGCGGTGCCAGCAATCCAGCATCCGGTTCGGTTGGCCGAATTCCTTCGCCGGCCGAATGATGGGCTGCGTCTTCGTCAGAGCTCTTCATGAAGTCCTCACCCTTGAACGCCCGGATGATTTCTACCAGCTCAGCTCCGGTAAGGGTTTCCTTTTCCAGAAGCTTTTCCGAAGCCTTAACCAGAAGTTCCTGATTGTCTTCGAGCAGCCGGCGGGCAGTGGCATGGCAGTCTTTGATGATCATGGCCACTTCCTGGTCCAGTCTGGTCTGAGTTTCCGGACTCACGTTAGAAACCGGACGGCCATCCAGGTACACATTGGTGTTGGATTCCAGTGCCATCATGCCGAAGGCATCACTCATGCCGTACATGGAAACCATGCGCCGGGCCATGGCGGTTGCCCGCTCGATGTCATTGGACGCACCGGTGGTGATGCTGCCAAACTCCACTTCCTCAGCGGCCCGGCCGCCCAGGAGGATGGTGATTTCCTGCAGGATCTCTTCCTTGCTCATCAGGTACTTGTCTTCCATCGGCACCTGCATGGTATATCCGAGGGATCCCATCGTTCGTGGGATGATCGTGATCTTGACGACCGGATCCGTATTTTTCTGGAGGGCTGCCACCAGGGCATGCCCGATCTCATGGAAGGAGACAATTCGTTTTTCCTTGGGCGACATGATCCGGTCTTTCTTCTGCTGTCCGGCAATGACGACTTCAATGGCTTCCATCAGGTCTTCCTGCTTGACGAACTGCCGGCCATTCTTGACCGCGCGCAGCGCGCCTTCATTAATGATATTGGCCAGATCAGCACCGACGGCGCCGGGCGTGGACTTTGCCAGCTCATTGAGATTGACATCATCGCCCATCTTGACATCCTTGGAATGAACTTTGAGGATCGCTTCCCGACCGCGCAGGTCCGGCGCGTCGACAATAATGCGCCGGTCAAAGCGGCCCGGACGCAGCAGCGCCTTGTCCAGCACTTCCGGACGGTTTGTGGCCGCCAGGATGACAATTCCCTTCTGGGAATCAAAGCCGTCCATTTCGGCCAGCAGCTGGTTGAGGGTCTGTTCGCGCTCATCATTGCCGCCCGGCAGTCCGCCGCTTTCGCGGCTCTTGCCGATGGCGTCGATTTCGTCGATGAAGATGATGCAGGGAGCCTTGGCTTCGGCTTCCTTGAAGATATCACGGACCCGGGCTGCGCCCATACCCACGAACATTTCCACAAATGCGGAACCGGACTGGGAGAAGAACGGCACATCCGCTTCTCCGGCTACGGCTTTGGCCAGTAAGGTTTTTCCGGTACCGGGAGGTCCCACCAGAAGGGCGCCTTTGGGCAGACGAGCGCCAATGGCTGCGTATTTCTGAGGATTATGCAGGAAATCCACAATTTCGGTGAGGGATTCCTTGGCTTCTTCCTGGGCTGCCACATCCTTGAAGGTCACGCCGGTGGACTTTTCATACAGCTTGGCCGTGCTCTTGCCCAGACCCATAATGCCGCCGCCTTTGGCGCTCATGGACTTGGTGAACATACGCAGGATGAAGAAGAAGAACACCAGCGGCAGGATAAAGGAAGCCAGGTTGAGCACCGTGGTCATAATGTCGGTGCTGTTGGTCAGGCTCGTCGGAATGTTCTTCTGAGCGGCCTGATTGATGACTTCCGAAGCCAGAAGGTCAATGGCCTCCGTGCGGTAGAGGGTGTCGCCGGAGTTCAGCTGATAGGTGATGATTCCGGCGCCGGTATCGTATTTGAGGGATTTTACCTTATTTTCATTCAGCGCCGCGGTCAGGTCCGTATATCCGGCCTCCACCGATTTGGGCGCTCCAAAGTCCTTCATGTTCCAGAACATGACCAGCATGCTGATCAAAAGGACCACCATCAGAACCAGATTGCGTGAATCCGGTTTCGGCGGCTCCGGCCGTCCGGATTTTTTATTTTTATTGTCTTCGCTCATTTTGTTCCTCCCTGTCGGGTTTCATTACAAATTGGATAAAGCAAGGATGGCTTTTGCGTAGATATGGGTCCAGGTCAGCAGATCTTCAATCCGGATGAATTCATCCGCGATGTGATCGACTTCTTCACGCCCCGGCAGGCCGGGTCCGAAGGCCACCACATTGTTCATGGACTTGGCGTAGGTGCCGCCGCCGATGGCAATGGGACGGGCGGACTCATCGCCAGTTACTTCCTGGTATACACTCATCAGTGACTGGATCATGGGCAGATCCTCGGGGTAGTAGAGCGGCGGTGTAAATTCACCGAAGGACAGTTGGTAGCCCCGGGGCGCAAACTTCAGGCGCAGCGCGCTGATGACGTCTGCGTCGGTAAAGGTCACCGGGATTCTCAGGTCAAGCACCAGCTTCATCTGACCGCCGTCGCACATTAGCTGTCCCAGGTTACAGGTCAGTTTGCCGGAGGGCTCATCGGACAGTCCGATGCCCAGATGCTCGCCGTTGACATCGGCAAATGCATCCAGCAGGAACTCCATTTCCGGTGCCAGCCGGCGATCCAGCTGCTTCATGCTGCGGAATAACTTCAGAATGGCGTTATCCCCCAGTTCCGGCGTGGAGCCATGAGCTGACAGGCCTTTGAGCGCCAGTTTGGTGGACTCTCCGTCCAGACAGTAGCTCAATGTAGCTTTATCGGGAACCATATTGGGCGCGCTGCCCCCCGTCAGTTCAAGAATCTCAATGTCCGAGGTCTTGAGCGGCTTTCTCAGTTCAACCCGCAGGATCCCCTTTTCCGCGTAGATCACGGGGAAGGAGGCATCCGGGGTGAAGCCGGCTTTGGGTTGCGGCGCTGACTTGAGATAGGTTTCGATATCCGGTCCGCCGGTTTCTTCACAGGTCCCCATAATCACACGCACCGGGGAAGTCAGAACCGCACCTTCTTCCCGAAGTGCTTTCAGGGCGTACAGAGCGGCTACCAGCGGACCTTTGTCGTCATTGGTCCCGCGGCCGTAGATTCTTCCGTCCCTGATTTCTCCAAATGGGTTGGTGGTCCAGTCGTTTCCGACCGGAACAATGTCCAGATGACCCAGGATGGCGACATAGTCATCCCCCTGGCCATGGGAAGCTTCTCCCACCCAGCCTTCGACATTGCGGGTTGACAGGCCCAGTTCTCTGGCAATGGCCAGAGCTTCCTCCAGACACTGCGCTACCGCTTCGCCGCAGGGTGCGCCGGTCTTGGGCTCTCCTGCCACCGAATCGTGAGCTAGCAGCCGGTTCAGATCCCGGAGCATGTCTTCCTGATAACTTTCTATTCTTGCTTTTAAATTCATCGTGGTGCCCTTCCTTTTGTTGCTGTCCCATTGGGACGGGTTGTCGCGGCTGGACGGACCGTATCTGGTCCGGCGCCGGAATTGATCAATGCCATGGTCAAACGTTTCGAAAAGGGACTGCGGGAAACGGAAAACTTCCTTCTGCTTCCTGAAGATCCACATCAGTTCATTGTATAGAGCTTAGATTAAATTTTACTTAAGATATCCCATTCGTCGGATGGGTCCGAACCGCAGAATGACTTTCCCCATGATTTCACGCCGGCGAACAAAGGGTTCCTGCCAGACTCTGGCGTCATGCGAGTCTTCGCGGTTGTCTCCCAGAAAGAGACAGGATCCGAGGGGGATGTGAAAAAGGTGCTCTCCTTTGGTATGTCCCTTAATATAAGGCTCATTCAGAGGAGTGTCATTGACATAAATCTTTCCCTGCCGAATTTCCACCGTTTCTCCGGGCAGACCGATCAGCCGCTTGATCATGACCAGGCTGCCGTCGCCCTTTTGCCGGGCCGTGGATCGAAACACCAGAAGATCGCCCCTTCGGATCGTTCCGCTTCCCGTGATCCGCCGGACCAGCAGGCGATCACCCGGCTGAATCAGCGGCAGCATGGATCCGCTGGGAACCTGGATCCGAAAGAAAGAGAACCACATCAGGTACAGCCGCAGGCCGGCCAGAAGCAGCAGGGTCAATCGAAATGCGGTTTCAGTACTAGGCATGCCGGACCTCCCATTGTAAAAACTCAAAAAAGCTCTTCTCCTAAGTATATAGCAAAAACCGGTTTGCTTCAAAAAATACCCCGGAACCTGTGTCAAATCTGTTCGTCGGTTCGACGGTACCGAAAACCGAATTATGACAGTTCTAGGTTCAGGACTTCATGGATTAAATCCGTCCATCGACCGGATGGCGAATCTGTTATGGTCTTCATAAAAGTTTAATACAAGTTTAATATGGCAATCCTATAGTTAACTCGATGTGAATGATTTCACAACACAGATTGTGATATCATTATATACGTAAAAATAAGACAGGATACGAGGTAGCAAACATGATTCGTTTTGATGAAGTCACCAAAGTCTACAACGGTACGCATAAGGCCGTTGACGGGCTGTCGCTTGAAATTCAGCCGGGCGAAATCTTCGGCTTTCTGGGACCCAACGGCGCCGGCAAGACCACCACGCTGAAAATGCTGGTCGGGATCACTCCGCCGACATCCGGACAGATCGAAGTCAACGGCATCGATATCCTGAAGGATCCCATTCAGGCCAAAAGCCAGTTTGGCTATGTACCGGACAATCCGGACATTTATATCCGCCTGCGGGGAATTGAATATCTCAACTTCATGGGAGATATCTATAATGTACCGCCCCAGGACCGGCAGCAGCGAATCGAGCAGATGGCTCGCGATTTCGAGATGACTTCGGCGCTGGGAGACAAGATTCAGAGCTACTCCCATGGTATGCGTCAGAAGATCGTCCTGATGGGTGCTTTGATCCATGAACCGAATGCCTGGATTCTGGATGAACCAATGACCGGCCTGGATCCCAAATCCTCCTATATTTTGAAGGAGCGCATGAGATCCCACGCCGACCGGGGCAATATCGTCTTCTTCTCCACCCATGTGCTGGAAGTAGCGGAAAAAATCTGCGACCGGGTCGCGATTATCAACAAAGGTAAGCTGCTGTATGTCGGAAACGTGCAGAATCTGCGAGAAACACTGGGTGAAAACACCAGTCTGGAGCAGATGTTCCTGGAGCTGACGGAAAATGAATAAAACACTGCTTCTATTCAAAACAATGTTTCGATCGGAGGATGTGCTGGAAATCAACATGCAGCGCTCCGGTCGGATTAAGGGGATTTTTAAGGTCATCGGACTGATCCTGCTCCTGCTCTTAGCCGGAGTGTCCTTCGCTCCCATCATCGCGGAACTGTATCCCCCATTCAAAATGATGGGAATGCAGGATCTGCTGCTGAAGCTGCTGCTGTTCGGAGCTTCCTTTATCGTTCTGATTTTCGGCTTTTTCTATGTCATGAGCGTCTTCTATTACTCCAGCGACATTGAGAACTACCTGTATCTGCCGATCAAGCCCGGAGCTCTGGTTCTGGCCAAGTTCATGATCGTAGCTTTTTACGAAGTCATCAGCACCCTGGCTATTTTCTATCCCTCCTTCGTGGTGTTCGGCGTCATGGATGGACAGGGACCGCTGTTTTATCTCAAAGTGCTCCTGACCATGATCATACTGCCCATTGCACCTCTGGCGATCATGGCGATCCTGTGCATGATCCTGATGCGCTTCTCAAAGCTCTTCCGGAACAAGGATCGCTTCACCCTGCTCTCATCCCTTGTAGGTATTTTCATTGCTCTGTCTATGTCCAGCATTATGCAGCGCCTGGCCAACAGCACTTCGGACGGTCTCCCGGCTCTGCTTCAGACTCAGGGAACACTGTTCAATGTGCTTTCCGCGGTATTCCCCGCCACCACCCTGATGCACCGCGCAATCTTCGGTTCAGCCGGCACCTTCCTGCTCTACACCGGACTGGCTCTGGCCGTCTGCGGCGCGTTCATCTTCGTATTCTATCAGCTCGGAAACATGCTCTATATCGACGGCGCCAAGGGCCTGAAGGAATCCGGCATGCGCCGCAAGTCTCTCAGCGTCAAGGAAATGTCCGCTTCCACCAGAAGAAGCAGTGCCATGATGGCGATTGCCGTCAAGGAAATGCGCATTCTGCTTCGGACTCCCCCGTATTTTCTCAACTGCATTCTGGTGAGCCTGATCATGCCGGTGTTCTTTATCTTCCCGGTCCTGTTCGGCGGAGACCTGAACGAACTGGCTACAGAGATCGGAATGTCTGATTTCAATCAGATTCGGCAGTATGTCAAGCCGGACATGGTCATTATCGGCATTATGGCCCTCATGGCCTTCTATGCCGGACTTAATCTGATTGCTGCCACTGCCATTACCCGGGAAGGCAGCAACTTCAGCTTTATGAAATACATTCCGGTTCCCTACCGCACCCAGCTCATGGGCAAGCTGATCCCCGCCATGGTCGTTGAACTGGCAGGAGTCATGATCCTTCTGGTCCCCGCCATTATCCTGCTTCGGCCGGCTGCCTGGGCAGTGGCCGCCGGAATTATCCTGGGCCTGCTCCTGTCGCTGGCGCTGAACTTCGCCATGCTCAGCCTGGACATCGTCAAGCCCGTCCTGACCTGGACCACGGAACAGAAAGCGGTCAAGAACAATTTCAATGCCATGATTTCATCCTTCGGTTCGATGGTGGCTGGAGCTCTCCCCGTTGTCCTCTATCTGTTTGTTCCCCTGGATAAGTTCGTTCTGTTCGCGGTGTTCTTTGTCGTTCTCGCGGTCTTGAACGCGCTGATCTATCGGCAGCTGCCGATTCTGGCACAGCGCTCATTCCAGGACAGACCATGACGCAGATCACTCCATCTCCGGTCTTTCCTTACGGCCCCAAGGAAATCGAAGAGCTGGCCCGCAGGGATGAACGCCTGGCTCAGGCCATCCGGCGAATCGGCCTCATTCAGCGGCCGATTGTTCCGGACCTGTTCGAAGCCCTGATCTCTTCCATTGTCAGCCAGCAAATTGCCAAAAAAGCTTATGAAACGGTCTGGAACAGACTGAAGACTCTGACAGGGCCGGTTACCGCCCGGAATATCCTGTCCCTGGATCGCGATCGCATCAAAGCCTGCGGACTTTCCTACAAAAAGACGGACTGGATCCTGACCATTGCCGGACAGGTTGATTCAGGGGAACTGGACCTGACTCAGCTCCACGACCTGCCGGATGAAGAAGTAATCCGCCGGTTGAGTCAGCTGCCCGGAATCGGCCGCTGGACGGCCGAAATGCTCCTGATCTTCTCCCTGCAGCGGCCGGATGTCTTGAGCTACGGTGATCTTGCCATTCGCCGGGGCATTCAGACCCTCTACAGGATGGAAGCCCTGACCAAAGCCCAGTTCGAAGAAATCCGCAGACGTCTCTCCCCTTACAACTCCATCGCATCCCTCTACTTTTGGGAACTGTCCCATGAACCGATTCCATCCGCTGCGGTCGCCCAACAAGACCAGGGTTCACCAGGTGCCACGGAATGACACCGGCCCACCCCCAAAAGCAGAATGTCTCCGGGAATACTCCATGGACTATTTTATGTAATATCTCCTGAAGTAAACACTTGTAATTTCTTTTGAATTAAACATTTGTAATATCTTCTAATGTATACACTTGATTTATGTCTTGAAACAAACTCCCGGAAGATCATAAGCCGCTGTCCAATCTTTGGACAGCGGCTTGACTCTTTGGGCAGGATCCGGAATGATCGCACCTCTTTTTCTTTCGGTTAGTTACTCAAAGAGTATCTGCCGAAGCATCGCTCCTTAGGAATTAGAACTCACGCAGGCTCAGATAGAACATGGCGCAGATGGTCTTGGAATCCTGAATCTGATTGGTACGGATCCATTCCAGGACCTGGGACCGTGGAACAAATTCCCACTCGAGGAACTCGTCTTCATCGCGGTGTTCCTGGCCCTCGGAGAGTCCGCGGGCCAGGTAAAGCGAGATTTTCTCATCTGAATATCCGGCAGCCAGGGCCACATCCCCCAGGTATTCCATGGACCGGGCTGAGAACCCGGTTTCTTCTTCCAGTTCCCGGTGAGCGGCCGCCGTCCGGTCTTCCGCCGGATCAACCTTGCCGGCCGGAATCTCCAGGATGACTTCGTCTAAAGCAGTCCGGTACTGGTACTCCAGCAGAATTTCATCCTCGTCATTGATGGCAAGAACTGCCACCGCCCCCGGATGGCGGACAATGTCCCGGATCCCTTCCCGTCCATTGGGAAGTTCCACCAGCACGCGATCCACCTTCAGGAAATCCCCTTGAAATACCTGTTCCTGCTTTTTGATAATTTCTTTCATTGTCTTCTCCTTTCTCAGCGGATCGTCCAGTCGATGGGTCCAAGTCCGTTCTGTGCCAGAAACTCATTGGCCTGCTTGAAATGTCCACAGCCCAAAAAACCGCGGTGCGCCGACAGCGGAGAGGGGTGCGTGGTTTTCAGGATCAAATGTCGTTCTGAATTAATGAGCCGGGCTTTCTGCTGAGCCGGGGCTCCCCAGAGCAGGAACACCATGGGCTTTTCCCGGTCATTCAGGCGATGTATGATCGTATCCGTGATTTCTTCCCAGCCACAGCCCTTATGGCTCAGCGGCTTGCTTTCCCGCACCGTCAGAATCGTGTTGAGCAGCAGCACCCCTTCCTTCGACCAATCGGCCAGGTAGCCGTGGTTGGGAATGGGACAGCCGAATTCGGCATGCAGTTCCTTGTAGATGTTCATCAGCGAAGGCGGGATTTTCACACCCGGCCTGACCGAAAAACACATGCCGTGGGCCTGGTTTGGCCCGTGATAAGGATCCTGGCCCAGGATCACGGCCTTGACCTCACCAAACGGGGTGGCCTTCAGGGCGTTAAAAATATCATGTTTGGGCGGATATATGGTCTGGGTGCGGTACTCCTGGATTAAAAATTCTCTCAGCCTGAGGTAGTGTTCCGACTGGAATACATCTTTGAGGACATCGTCCCAGTCATTGCCGATCTGAATCATGTTCTGTCTACTCCTTCCTGGGGTTGTCTGCTTCTATTGTACTATAACTTCCGGGGCCGAACTCCATCCCGGAACTTAGTGTAAAGTTACTGTAGGTCGAAAATGAAAGAGAATAAGCCCAAGTGCTAGAATGTTAGTAACAACAACAAACAAACTACACGAAAGGACTTATTCTCATGCCTATCTTAACAGATTTCAACTCAATGTTCACCTCTCTCAGACAAGGTTTTGATTCAAGAATGGCAAGCGGTACCCTCACCATGGATCAGGTGGTCCAGGAGACTCACGAGCTGACGGATCGGATTGCCCGTGAGCAGATCCAGGATTATGTTCAGGTACTCGATGAGCGCCTGAGGAACTCACAGTTACGCAAAAAGGATTACTCCATCGAACGGCGTAATCAAACAAAAACCATCGCTACTACAGCCGGACCTGTGGTCTTTGACCGGACGTACTTTCGGGATAAAAAGACTAATCACCATGTGTGTCTGGTGGATCGTCTTCTGGGCCTTGAGCCCCATCAGAGAATCAGCCGGGAACTAGCCTCGTGTCTTCTCTCCAGTGCTAAAGATATTTCTTACCAGGGGACGGTGGAGCGCTATGCAAGCAGCGGAATTACCAGCCGCACTACGGTAATGAATCTGGTCCATCGACTGGGGAACATTGAGTCTTCTGAGGGACCCCTGCCTCAGAAAAAAGTGGTATCTCGGATCTATATTGAGGCCGATGAGGATCATGTAGCTATGCAGGACGGTTCCAATCAGCAGATGCGGCTGATCTACGTCCATGAGGGGCAGCAGAGTGTCGGGAAGAGACGCAAGGCCTTAATGGGTGTACGTCGATTTGCAGGCTTCTACAAGGGCAACTCGGATGAACTGTGGTACGAAGTGTTCGATTACCTGAACTCGGCTTATGAAGTGGATAAGATCGAGGAAATCTCCTTATCAGGGGATGGGGCGTCCTGGATCAAGATGGGTGCCCAGATTCTGCCTCGATGCAAGCTCTATCTGGATAAGTTCCACCTGGAAAAGGCCCTGCGCCAGGCGGCAACGCCGATTGATTCCTACAAAGGGACAAAGGATGAATATTACTGGTACCTCAAAGACGCCATCAGCATGGACTCCCTTGAGGACATCAACACATTCTTCGAATCAGCGGCGGGATTGCCGCTTAAAAAGACCCAGGAAAAGAAGTTAGGCGAGATGAAAACCTATCTTTTGTCCAACTGGGAATCGATCCAGAACGCGGCCAAGTCGGGCTATCAGGGCTGCAGTGCGGAAGGGCATGTCAGTCATGTGCTTTCCTCACGGTTATCATCACGCCCGATGGGGTGGAGCACAGTAGGTGCTGAGAATATAGCGCGCATGCGAGTTTTCGTCCTCAATGGCGGGGATCTCATGGGCTACTTCGCTGCCAAAGAGAAAGAAAAGAAGAAGGAAGCCCGACTTTTGAGGCTGGAAAAACGGATCGTGAAGAATAGCCGGGTCTACCCGGTAAAACAAGGTTCAATCAGCTATGCAACGCCTCATTTTGGGTGGTATAAATCGTAAAACCCGGGCTACTTGGAATCCGCACGGCAGGCCTATTCAATTTTTGAACCGAAAGTAAGTTGACACTATCATCCCGGAAAGTGAGCTACCCGGTTATGGCCAGTTTGGTATACAATGAAAGCAATACGAGAAAGGAATGATACACCATGCACGAACACATCGTCGTGATTTCACTGGATGCCATGGGTACAGCTGATTTCAATCAGTTGAAAGACACCCCTGGATTTCAATATCTCCTGGAAAACGGGACTTACTGCGACCAGGTCACCAGTGTCTGCCCCTCCCTGACCTACCCGGCCCATTGTTCGATCGTTACCGGTAAAATGCCGCGCAATCACGGCATCATTAATAATACAAAGATCCAGCCTGATCGGGATCAGCCCGAATGGTTCTGGTACCGCAAGGATATCCACGGTGAAACTATCTGGGATATCGCCCATAAGCAGAAGAAGTCCGTAGCTTCCCTGCTGTGGCCTGTTACAGGGCGCAGCAATATCAAGTACAACCTTCCGGAAATCATTCCGGTCAGAGCCTACCAGACGCAGGTCTCGCAGGTGATGGCGGCCGGCAGCCCCAGATACTGCCTGGAACTCGACAATAAGTTCAAGCATCTGCGCAAGGGCATCGCTCAGCCCTGGCTGGATCATTTTGTCCATGCCAGCGCCAAATATACCTTCAGCAAATATCAGCCCTATCTGACTCTGGTCCATTATGTCGATCTGGATTCCATGCGCCATGAACACGGACTGGATTCAGAAGAAGCTCGCCAGGCGATATTGCGGCACGGAGAGCGGATCAATGACTGGATCAACTTCCTTAGGGAATCCGGCAAGCTGGAAACTACTGTATTCATCGTTCTGGGCGACCATTACCACCGGGCCGTAAAGAAGGTTATCCGGCCGAATGTCTTTTTACGAAAGCTCGGCCTGATTAAAATGATCGAGAATGACATACTGGACTGGAAAGCGTACTTCAAGAGCTGTGACGGCTCCGGCTATATTTACGTGGATAAACGGCATCCGGAAGTCGTGGAACTGATCCGCGACAATCTGACCGTTCTGTCCGCCTATGAGGAAAACGGACTCCTCCGTTTCATGGATGGATCGACGGCAGCCTCACGGGGCGCCGACCCCAACTGCACGTTCATGCTCTGTGCCTGTGATGGTTATTATTTCAGCGAATCCCCCATCGGAGAATTCATCGAGGATGTCGAGAATGATCCAGCCCTGTACCGGTCCTGTCACGGCTATGAACCGCACCTTCCGGACTATCAAACAGTGTTCCTGATGTCTGGTCCTGGCATCCGCTCCGGTCACCGGATCGCGGCGATGAATCTGATTGATGAAGGCCCGACCATCGCCAAGCTCATGGGTTCTTCTCTCTGTGGCGTTGACGGAAGGATTCGCTATGATTTCTTCAGTGACATCCTGCCGTAAGCTATCGCCAGTCGGATGGATCACCCGGATCTACAGACTGAACGTGCAACTGGCCTCCGAAGGGTTTTAAACTGAATGTGGATGATCACCGCCTGAGCTCATCATTTCGAGGGGCTCTTCACCAATTCGTGCTGACAAGCGAAGCGCAGGTCCAGGTTTGGAACTGCGCCTCGCTTTATTATTGGAATTAAATATCGAATTTCAAAATCGAATTTCACAATCGAATTTCAATATTGAAATTCAATGACTTTCTCATCAGAATGGGTTCGGTTATTTGTTCAGAGTTTCCACTCCGCGGACTTCACTGGTTTTCAGGAAAGTTCCGCTGCGCAGTTCGGCAAAGGCCTCGTTCAGTTCTTCCTTGGTGTTCATAACAATGGGTCCTCCCCAGGCAACGGGTTCGTCAAGCTTCGGGCCTTCGATGTACATAAACAGGGCCGGCTCTGAAGCAGTGACTTCGAGGTCGGTTCCGGGAGTAAACAGAACGCCATTCTTCTTTTCCACAAGAGTTTCTCCTGCCTGGAGGGCGCCGCGGAAGATAAAGAGGAATGCGGTATCATCATGAGGCAGCTGCTTGCTGAACGAGCTGCCCGCTGCCAGTTCCACAAAGTAGATCTGGGGGGAAACATAATCAGGCCGCACTTCTCCCTGGACTCCGCCAAACTCTCCGGAGATCAGCCGTACAGTCATGCCTGGCTGGGTATACACCGGCATCTGATCTTCATTTACTTCCCGATAAGCCGGGGGCTGCATTTTGTCTTTCTGCGGCATGTTGAGCCATAGCTGGAATCCAATCATTGCCTCCGATTTCAGGGGCATTTCCTGATGCATGATCCCGGAACCCGCTGTCATCCACTGTGTACCGCCAGGCAGTATGGTTCCTCGGTTGCCTAAGGAGTCCTGATGCTCGATGGCACCGGAAATTAGATAGGTAATGGTTTCGATCCCCCGATGCGGATGCATCGGAAAGCCAGCGATGTAATCGAGATAGTTGTCTGAATCAAACACATCCAGCATCAGGAACGGATCCAGTTTGTTGATCGTCGCCTGACTCAGGACCCGAACCAGCTTAACTCCGGCTCCGTCCATTCCATCAAATCCTCGTCTGATTTCCTGTATTCCCCGTTTCATACTTCCTCCTTGCTGCTTACCATCGATTTTTTGGTTACGTCCAATTGATTTCTTACCCAAATAGTACCACAGAAACAACGAATTAGCACAGATACCACTGCTAATTCAGCGTACCGGCCGAACTGCCGGAACCAGAGCTGACTCGATCTCTTGCTGATTACTGCTCAAAAAGAGCCAAAAGAGGTCCAAGTGGGTTATTATTACTCATTCGCCCGATTCCAAAAATCAGAATCGCTGAATCGGCTCGTTGACATAATCGTTCAGGATCCCCGAGCAAGTGGTCCTTGTGTATCAATTTTATTGCTGAAATAATACACAAATAAAAAAAGTCATATGAAGCTCTCACAGACTTCATATGACGTCAGAAGGTTTGTTCTTTACTATGGGAGGTAAATCCATAATAACGAATGTCATTGGGTACTCATACACCTTTCGGTATAGAAGAAGGGAAAAGAATGAAAAATTGTACCACTTTTCACCAGCTTTTCTATTTCTAATATATAATAGACTCAAGGTTAAAAAACCGCAGTTGAGTGTGGATTTTAAATTTTTTATGACAGAGGGCATGACATGATTGAAAGCTATAATATGAAAAACTTTGGAGAAGTCGTGCGCACCATCCGCCGATCTCTCAATATGACTCAAAAGGATGTACGGGACCGTGTCGGAATCAGTGAAAATGCCCTGATGAAGCTCGAGAAAGGGCAGGTTATCCCCAAATATGAAACCCTTGAGCTCCTGTCCCTGGCCTACAAGATCGACCTCATGGCCCTGTTTCTCAAGTATCGGTATGATACGAGCCTTGAGACCATCATGGTCAAGGCCGATGAAGCCATCATCAATAACCAGCCCCAGATTCTGCAGCAGTGCCATGAGCAGTACTTCGAGTATCTGAAATCGGGCGATCATCGAGACTTAATCAATTCAAGCGATTTGGATCTGCTGGAATGCTTCCTGGCGAACGCTGCCAAATATTACCACCATAACCTGAAGGACTTTCAAATCCAGGCCATGATCGAGAACATCCGCGCGACATTGCAGCGGGTCAATCCCGACATGAAGTGGCACAAACTGGACAAAGGCCGCTTCAACCTGTGGGAAATCCGGCTCCTGATCCTGCTGGCCCTTTTGGAAGGAAACCTGGACCATTATGATGTATCTATTCGCATCCTCGAATCCATCTACCTTCGCTTCAAATCCCTGCGCAAGCAGGTCGTCCGGGAGCAGAAAGTCTTCCTGATCGCGCTGTTTAACCTGTCTTATCATTACCATGTGACCGATCAGTTCGACAAGGCCCTGGAGATTGCAGAGGCAGGAATCGATTATGCCAAGGAAACATCGGATTTCACCCTGCTCCACGCCCTGTATTATCGCAAGGGCATCGCCCAGTATCTGCTCGGTCAAGCGAACTACCTGGATGCTCTGCGCTTCGCGGTGACCATGCTGGAGATTCAGGACAAGCAGGAAATGGCAAAGCTTTACCGCACTGTCAGCAAGGACAACTATCAGATCGAGATACCCTGATCAGGTATATGATCGATCAGGATTTCTCCTGGAGAACTGCCGGCCAAGCGGACGCAATGTCGACTAACAATACCGACCCAACAGAAAACTGACGCCTTGAATGATCTTGACCTGTCTGCATGACAGGAAGTGATCATTCAAGGCGTCAGTTTTTTATTTCATGATCTGCTAAACATCCTAATCCAAACCGGAGCTCTGATCAGTTCATGTTCACGTTCATGTTCAGCTTCGGGTTTGGGTATAGGTATAGGTATAGGTATAGGTATAGGTATAGGTTCCGGTTCAGTTCCAGATCCAGGTTCTTGCCCCATCAGGCAGCACGCTTCAGGTACTGCTCCAGCTTCATCAGATATCTTGCAACACCTGATTTGGCGGTTTCTTCTGTAAATCCCAGTTTTCGGAACAAGTGGTGACTACCCTCGTTCCCGGGCATGATTTTTGCCTGGAGGGTTTCATAACGGAGGCGGAAGAAGCACTCCTGCAGCGCGAGTTCAACTGCTCTGGTGCCATATCCCCGGTTCCACATTTCTTTGTCACCGATGACAATGACGATTTCGGCCAGGCGATTGCCCTTGTCGACCAGCTTCAGATAGCCAATGGAGCGGCCATTGTGCTTGATTAAATAGAAATTTCCGCCGCTGCAGAACATGTGGGTTACAATCGGACAAGTCGTATAACGCAGAGCGGCCCGAATTTCATTGCTAATCTCATGCCCCTCTGAAATGTATTGAGTTATTTCCTCATTATCCAGCCAGTCAGCCATCAAATAGGCATCATTTAAAAAAATCTCATCATCCAGCTCAATGATCTGATTCACAGTATCCAGGACCTCCCATCAGTAAACTCTATCCACCATAGCACAAACCCCGGGACAAATCCCCCGACTTAACCGTGGTTGTTTGAATTTACCTCATGAAACCTCAACTTCCCTTCACTTCCCTGTGCTTCTCTCCAATTACCGTTTTATTAATCAGCTCTCATCGTCTGAAATCAGCTAAAATGACCTTATATCGCCCAAAATGAACTTTTCACTTTTCATCAGGCAGTCGACGATACTAAACTCATTCATTTCCGATATTTTGGTCTGTTCGTGTAGCAATGCCGGGTTCATGATCAACGTTTGGTCACATTACCAGAATCCGTTTCTCTGCCAGGATCCAGTTTTAATTGATCCTCCTGCTTAATGACTGAAATTAAGACTCCGCAGACTGCTGGTCACTCGAAAAAAGGATCAGCCAGCTGGCGCGATGCCAGGCGGCTGATCCTTTGTAGAAGGGAATTTTTAGCGGAAGAAGAGCGGTGCAAAAACCAGAGAAATGATGGTCATCAGCTTGATCAGGATATTGATGGAGGGTCCTGAAGTATCCTTGAACGGATCTCCCACAGTATCTCCGACAACGGCTGCTTTGTGAGCATCAGAGCCCTTTCCGCCGTGATGGCCGGATTCGATGTACTTCTTGGCATTGTCCCAGGCTCCGCCTGAGTTGGACATCATGATGGCCAGGAGGACACCGGTTACAAGGGCTCCCGCCAGCAGTCCGCCCAGGGCTTCTTTGCCCAGCACGAAACCGGTGGCAAGAGGTGCCAGCAAGGCAATGAGCCCGGGGGCGATCATTTCCTTCAGAGCATGAGCTGTAGAAATGGAGACGCATCGTGCGTAATCCGGTTTCTCAGTTCCAGCCATAATGCCCGGCATTTCCTTGAACTGACGGCGTACTTCCTTGATCATTTCATCCGCTGCTCTGCCGACTGAATCCATGGTCAAAGCCGAGAACAGGAACGGCAGCATGCCTCCGATCAGAAGGCCGACGATAACCGTTGGATTGAGCAGACTGATTTCTGAAAGCTTGGCAACCTGCGCATAGGATGAGAACAGAGCCAGGGCGGTAAGAGCCGCGGAACCAATGGCAAAGCCTTTGCCGATGGCAGCGGTGGTATTTCCGACAGAGTCCAGGGTGTCCGTGATTTCACGGACTTCATGGGGCAGCTTGCTCATTTCGGCAATTCCACCGGCATTGTCTGCCACCGGGCCGTAAGCATCCACCGAGACGACCATGGCGGTCGTTGAGAGCATACCCACTGCGGCCAGCGCGATTCCGTAAAGGCCGGCAAACAGGAAGGAAACCATGATTCCAACACAGATGATCAGAATGGGCCAAAGGGTGGAGAACATTCCTACACCGAGTCCGGAGATGATATTGGTGGCCGTTCCGGTTTCAGACTGAGCCGCAATGCGGCGAACAGACCGAAAAGCGTCAGAGGTGTAAAGCTCAGTGACCTTTCCGATCATGAGACCAACCACGATTCCCGAAATAATGGCATAAGCCGGCTGCAGCGTCTGAAAGAAGTAGCTGCTGAAGAAGAGCGAGGCAACCAGCACCAGGCCGCTGGACACATAGGTGCCCATATTCAGTGATTTTGCTGGATCAGATGTTCCCTTAACGTTCATAATACCTGCCATGGAGGCCAGTATTCCGATTCCGGCGATAACCAGCGGGAAAATGGATCCTTCGACAACGGGGACAAGGAATTCCTTTCCAAGCAGCGGAACAATCTTTTCAATCGTTACTGCCAGTGTGATGGCAGAGATGATGGATCCGACATAGCTCTCAAACAGATCCGAGCCCATGCCCGCTACGTCGCCCACGTTGTCTCCGACGTTGTCAGCGATGACTGCCGGATTTCTTGGATCATCTTCCGGAATGCCAGCCTCCACCTTACCAACCAGGTCAGCTCCGACATCGGCAGCTTTTGTATAAATTCCGCCGCCCACGCGGCCGAACAGGGCAACGGATGAAGCCCCCAGAGAGAATCCGGTGATGACGCTGTAGGCATCAAAGCCCAAAAGGAACAGCGAGAACCCGATTCCGAACAGTCCCAGTCCGGCTACCGCCAGACCCATGACCGCTCCTGACCGGAACGCAATCTTCAATGCACTGCCCATGCCACTGTTCTTTGCGGCGGCGGCGGTTCGAACATTCCCCTGGGTCGCGGCATTCATGCCGAAGGCTCCCGCCAGAACGGACAGGATAGCTCCAAACAGGAAGAGGAATGCAGTCTGCAGGTTAATTCCGAACAGAATGACCAGAAATAAGATAGACATAATTGCGACCATGTAGATGTATTCCCGCTTCAGGAATGCCATGGCCCCTTCCCGGATGTATCCGGCGATCTCCCTCATCCGATCGTTTCCGGTATCCTGTTTGGTGATCCAGACAGTCAGGAACACCGCCATGGCAATGGCAAGCGCTCCGGATAAAGTTGCAGCAAGTATCCAGTTATTCATTTTATCGCTCCTTATACCAAATGTATTAATATATTATAAGTAAAGATTCCGAAGAATAAAACCACCTGGACCCATTACTTTTTCATTAACAACCCTTAAAAACTGTTCAAATAAGCAAATTATTTGCTCATTTCGCCCGTGACCTCGGGTATAAATTTAAGATTCCCCATAAAGGAACACTTTCATTAGCATTCTATGAAGTTCGTCGAACTTTATTTTCTTTCTGTTTATTCGCGAATTACTGCATAATCAACTGTTGCATTCATTGATTCTCGGGGAATGGCTGAGCCCGACGAGACCTTTAGCAGAAATTATTACTCAGCGCGGCGGTAAAGGCTCCGGAATTGAAGTTGACCAGAAGGAACCAGTTGTCAGCAAAAAAAGAAAGAGAACGGCCGGGGCTGTTCCCAGGAACCGGTCGTTCTCTCTTGACAGGGTTATGGTGTCGGCCGAAGGAATCCCTTGACCAGATTATTCTTGTAGTACCAGGTCAGGTCGACGATTTTCACGTAGTCGCCTGGTTTCGGGGAATGGATCATCTGGTTGTTTCCGATGTAGATTCCCACATGGTAGACTTTTCCGTCTTTTTCAAAGGCTATGATATCCCCAGGCCGCGGAACGGATACTTTGTTCGCGATGCCGGCCCACTGAGTGGAAGCGGTACGGGGGATCCGAATCCCAACTTTGTTGTAGGAATAGTAGGTCAGTCCGGAACAGTCGAATCCGCCTTCTTCCCAGGATTCGCCGGCGTAAACGTACGGCGCGCCGATCAGAGTCTTGGCGATTGCCACGACACGGTCGCCCAGTTCGTTGTTATCCGGTGAAGGGTCAGGAGTCGGAGTGGCAGTGCCATTATTCATGGCAGGATTAATCCAGGCACCGGGTGTTCCCTGAGTGGCTGACAGATTATACATACCGCTGAAAATCTTGTAAATATAATACGTACCGGCTGGCAATACGGTGAGCGGTGTTCCGCCTTCGGCGGCTTCGGCTGCTGTGTAGTATCCGGCCAAAGGTGCAAGGACTTTATACTGGTCACCTGCTTCAATCGGCCTGGGCTCAGTTGGCTCTGTTCCTGGATCGGTCGGGGGCGAGGGTTCAGTGGGCGGAAGCTGGGCCACATTCGTTTCGGGATTTACCCAGGAACCAGGCACTCCGTTGGTGGTGGACACATTGTACATGCCGCTGAAGACCTTGTAGACAACGTATGTTCCAGGAGCCACTTTGCGAGTGGAATTCGTTCCGGCCTGCGCGTCGGCGGCTGTCAGATACCCGGAAATTGATGTAAACACTTTGTACTGATCTCCCGCTGCAATATTCTCCGGATTGGTCGGAGCGGGCGGGAGCGGAGCCGGAGCAGGATCAACGGGAGTGATCGTTCCACCAGCATCGCCGGTTACAACCGGCAGGCTGTAGAACAGGACATCGGAAAGATCCCAGTAAGACTTATAGGAATATCCTCTGGTTCCATTGATTTCAAGATAGAGCCAAGATGCGCTCCTGCCGAGAACCAGAGCTTCGGTTCCAGCCTGAGCATAGAACACTTTTTCAGCTTGATTGTTGGCCGATTTTCTCACGTTGACATTGGAACGCGCCGTCAGCGTATTGGCCTGCCAGTAATCCCGATAGGTATACCCAACCAGTCCGTTCAGATCGATTTTGTACCAGCCGTTCTCAGTTCCCAGATATTGATGGATCGAACCTGCCGTAACGTACCCGACTTTCTCTGATGTGCTGCTGCTTGACGCTCTCACGTTAACATTCGACTTAGCCTTGAGGGTGGTGGCTTCAGCGATCGCACCGGTAAGCGGGGCCAGAAGCGTGGCGGCGGCTACAAGGGCAGCTGCCAGGACCTTCAGTTGTGAGTTTCGTTTCTTCATAGTTTCCTCCGAAAATTCTTACCTCAATGTGTACTGTTACCTGTTTGTAATTTTTAATCTCTAAAAACATATTACGAAAGTATTACAGTTATTACAAACTTTATTTTTAAATTATAATTCTTGTTTTGACATTGTTACATTATAACTTTGTTTTTGTTATTAAATAGTTTTGTCAATCGTAACTTTTGTTACCGCTTTAATAAAACAAGCTTATTAAAAATAACAAGTTGTTTATTTGAAATCATTAAAAAAACACTTTATTCTTTACAACTTCTTTACTTCCTTCGTCTCTTTTTTATGATTTAAGAATTATTCCAGCTATTTCTTAGAACTCTCATTGTGACATCCTCTGTTAACCAATCGATTTGTACTTCCTTAGTATATATTTCGATGAAACAAAGAAATCATACTCATAATGCCGGAATCAGCAAATGAGTATGATTAAATAATTAAATTTATATTGTATAAAAATAGACAGAGAGTGTACTGTAATAACAACAGAACAGTAATTGCTCCCTGAAATTCCTCCATGATCATTCAGGCAAGTTCAGCAGAATCCTGATCTCATGGCCGAATCGACGGCCTGGAATCTCAATCCCAAAAGGTTGGTCTCAGAGGCTTTTTCCTCCAACTCACCGGTTAAGGACTTTGATCACCCAGGATTAATGATCAACATTCCAAAACGTTTGGTGACATCCCTGTTGCCGCCTCCCCCAATCAACCAGAACAAGGAATCGATTCAGTGACTCGATCAGAGATGCTGATCGAACAGAATCTGATTGCCATCGGGATCCGCAATCATGAACCAGTCCGGACCAGCTCCGGATTCATCCGCTTCTCTGATGAATGAAATTCCCTGACGCTTTAATTCTTGCTGAATCTGACGGACATCCGCGGCTCCCGCCAGGGGCTGAGCATTGGAATCCCAGCCTGGATTAAACGTCAGCCCGTTGGCACTCAGCATTCCTTTAAACAGACCAAGGACAACGTCCTCTTTTTTCAGGATGAGCCAGTTCATGGAAGGCTCTCCCATCAAGACCTCAAACCCTAATTTTTGGTAGAAATCCCGAGATGCTTCCAGATTTGCCACATTTAAACTTACCGAAAACGATCCAAGTTTCATCATGATCTCCTTCTCTGATTTCATCAGTTCCAAATTTTTATGGACCCTACTCTTCCCCCGACGCTCTGGCAGCTGTCGCTTTCTGAACCAACCGGGATCTTCTTAAGCTTCAGTTTTCTCAATGAATCGGTCATAAAGAACGTCAGATGCAGTGAGAAGTCCCGTTATGGCAGATCTCTTAATGATGGGATCATTGCGCACTTCAGGACTTCTCTTAATACTGGATTCTCTAAATGCAGGACTTCCTATTTTGTTCGGTTACTCTTCAGCCCGGAAGGACGGATCCTCAGCGGCAGGATCCATCCAATCACCAGCGTGTCAGAATGTTCGGGGACGTCCGATCCGGCTTCCCAGTCTGGCACCCAGAATCAATCCCAGCAATCCCCCGAGGATCGCTCCCAGATCTCCGGTCGCTTCGTAGCCCTGGACACCGAACATTCGAAATTCTGTAAAGAAGTTCCCTCCAATGACAGCTCCGATGACCAGTCCCGCCACAGCGCCGAGAACCAGAAACAGCACAGCACCAAGGACAGCGAAAATCACTGATCGGCTCATAAAATCCATCCTAAAGTCTGGCTGTCAGTATTTGTCTGCCGTGGTTCTGTACTTCCAGATAGGGCCGGTCCTCTGCCATCAGCAACAGCAGCAAGGTCCAGGCCGGCACGTAGGTTCCCCAGATCAGGTTTTCTTTCCACAGCATGAAATTTGCAAAGGCTGGATCATAAATGGAATAAGCTACCAACAGGTCACTGAAGAACATGAGGAACCCTGCCAGGGCAATCATCCAGGCGGCCCGCCTGGTATAAAGGCCGCGATAGAGTGTCGAAACCATAGTCATTCCGGCCAAACTAAGAATCACTCCGATTCCGATGCCGGCCTGCAGCATGAACCCGGTGGCGAATTTCTGCAGATTCATGAAAAGATAGAGAAAGATCAGGCCAAAGGGAAGGAAAGTCATCAGCTCTCTGTGCCCGAATTTCATTTGCCGGCTGAAGGCCAGAATCAGGAAAAGATAAGAAAGGATGAATCCCAGCATGCCATAGAGCTGGCGATTTGGCATACTTTCATCAAACACCTGGGCCAGAATAAAAAAGTAATCAGACACCAGAGTGAAGAGAAACGCTAATCGCAGCAAGTACCTCTCCCTGAGACGGGTCGTTAACAACCAGGCTGCCAGGACCATGGTTGTTCGAACCCCAAAGGTAAGATAAAGACTGGGGTCGCCTTTTCCGTAAACTGTGTGAGACAGCAGGATCAGGCCGGTGGCGACGCCGTAAAACAGCGCCAGGAACTTTTGAGTACGGTTCATGACATTCACCTCTTTATGTATATTTGTGAAAATACGTTTGAGGAAACCTTCTGAAAAAACCAATGTCATTTCTGCCCATACGATGAAGTCACTTGCGAATAATGTCGCACTTTTTCTTTGATTTAATTTTACAACTATTACAGGACATCTTCAATCACCCCGGCTCAAGCGATAGTGTCAACTTACTTTCGGTTCAAAAACTGAATAAGCCTGCCGTGCGGATTCCAAGTAGCCCGGGTTTTACGATTTATACCACCCAAAATGAGGCGTTGCATAGCTGATTGAACCTTGTTTTACCGGGTAGACCCGGCTCTTCTTCACGATCCGTTTTTCCAGCCTCAAAAGTCGGGCTTCCTTCTTCTTTTCTTTCTCTTTGGCAGCGAAGTAGCCCATGAGATCCCCGCCATTGAGGACGAAAACTCGCATGCGCGCTATATTCTCAGCACCTACTGTGCTCCACCCCATCGGGCGTGAAGATAACCGTGAGGAAAGCACATGACTGACATGCCCTTCCGCACTGCAGCCCTGATAGCCCGACTTGGCCGCGTTCTGGATCGATTCCCAGTTGGACACAAGATAGGTTTGCATCTCGCCTAACTTCTTTTCCTGGGTCTTTTTAAGCGGCAATCCCGCTGCTGATTCGAAGAATGTGTTGATGTCCTCAAGGGAGTCCATGCTGATGGCGTCTTTGAGGTACCAGTAATATTCATCCTTTGTCCCTTTGTAGGAATCAATCGGCGTTGCCGCCTGGCGCAGGGCCTTTTCCAGGTGGAACTTATCCAGATAGAGCTTGCATCGAGGCAGAATCTGGGCACCCATCTTGATCCAGGACGCCCCATCCCCTGATAAGGAGATTTCCTCGATCTTATCCACTTCATAAGCCGAGTTCAGGTAATCGAACACTTCGTACCACAGTTCATCCGAGTTGCCCTTGTAGAAGCCTGCAAATCGACGTACACCCATTAAGGCCTTGCGTCTCTTCCCGACACTCTGCTGCCCCTCATGGACGTAGATCAGCCGCATCTGCTGATTGGAACCGTCCTGCATAGCTACATGATCCTCATCGGCCTCAATATAGATCCGAGATGCCACTTTTTTCTGAGGCAGGGGTCCCTCAGAAGACTCAATGTTCCCCAGTCGATGGACCAGATTCATTACCGTAGTGCGGCTGGTAATTCCGCTGCTTGCATAGCGCTCCACCGTCCCCTGGTAAGAAATATCTTTAGCACTGGAGAGAAGACACGAGGCTAGTTCCCGGCTGATTCTCTGATGGGGCTCAAGGCCCAGAAGACGATCCACCAGACACACATGGTGATTGGTCTTTTTATTCCGAAAGTACGTCCGGCCAAAGACCACAGGTCCGGCTGTAGTAGCGATGGTTTTTGTTTGATAGCGCCGTTCGATGGTGTAGTCTTTTTTCCGTAACTGTGAGTTCCTCAGGCGCTCATCGAGTACCTGAACATAATCCTGGATCTGCTCACGGGCAATCCGATCCGTCAGCTCGTGAGTCTCCTGTACCACTTGATCCATGGTGAGAGTACCGCTTGCCATTCTTGAATCAAAACTTTGTCTGAGAGTGGTGAACATTGAGTTGAAATCTGTTAAGATAGGCATGAGAATAAGTCCTTTCGTGTAGTTTGTTTTTGGTTGTTACTAACATTCTAGCACTTGGGCTTATTCTCTTTCATTTTCGACCTACAGTAACTTTACACTAACGCTCAAGCAACTGTTCAGTCAGGTTGACCGCTGCTGCAGACTCCCTTCTAATGAACTTTTCCTGTAGCACTCTCATCGGGAAATTAAGAACGGCCGAACACCACATGAAGGATGTCCGGCCGTTCTTCGTTTCAATCAAACTCTTTCCCCGAGGGATTCTGGGTTCTCATTCCGAAATCGCTGGTCAGGGTCAATTGCCTTAATCTGCTGCTGGAGTTTCCGGTTGGTCATTTTAAATCACGGCAGATTGTTTCAGCTCATTCTTTATAGACCAAATTATTTAATGAATGGAATCGTCAATGGCCTTCCTGAGCGTCATTTCAACCTCAAGGGCTGTTTCTCCCAGATCGGTCTCGCCCATCAGCTGAACCAGGGCCTGCGGCTTCATCATGCCGAGCCGCACCACTCCGTCCTTCTCATAGATCGCCATCTTACAGGGCAGCATATAGCCCATTTCAAGTTTCTGATCCAGCACTTTCTTTGCCTGGGCCGGATTGCACACTTCCAGCACCATAAAATTATGGTCAAATTCCAGCCCCTTTTCCTGCAGCTTATCCTTGAAATTAAGCTGCCACAAAACCCCGAAGGAATGAGCGGCCAAATTGGCGGTCAGATCCTTGACTGCCTGTTCGAATGTTTTATCCGTTTTCTGTTCGTAAATAAAATCCATTCTGATCTCCTTTTCCTATGTTATCTTTTGTTTTGGTGTCTTCAATTTTTTCTGATTGTTATTTTGCCAGTCCGTTCTCTGTCCAGAGAGTTCAAACTCAGACTTTCGCCTCGCCTTTGGCTGCCAGGGCAGGATCTGTTCCTGGGTATTCAATGAGAAGAGCCCTCAATCCCATCAGATCAAGGATGGCTTCTTTCATATCTCCCACCCGGAATTCTCCCAGCACATCGACGTTTCGGTCCCTGACCTGCTGTACCGCCTCCTCCAGGTCATTAACCTTGAAGTGGAAGCTGCGCACGTGCACTTCTCGATCCGGGACTTCCAGCAGCTCAATGCCTTGATTGGACAACGCCATATGGACGATTTTCCCGTCCGGCATAGTCACCTCGCCTGAGAACTCAAAGCGGATTCCCAGCAGTTTCCCAAAACGCTGCTTCCCCTCTTCCAGGTTCGGCACCGCGATGCAAATCCGATCCAGCCGTTCAATATTCATATTTCTTCCTCCTGTTCGCTTGTAGGTTCAGTATAGCAAAAAGTCTTCCCCATTATTCTCAACAATCCCTGAACAATCCTTGAACTGCTGAATGAGCAGGTGACTGTACGAACCGCCTGAGCTGCGTTCAGTCACGCAATGGTCACTTCCGGTAAAACCAGCGTTTCCCGAATTCTGTTGCCACCAGATAGCAGAATGTGATGAACAGCAGAGCCAGCAGAAGGTACGGAGGAACCGGTGTGATGCCCAGTGCCGATGCAAACGGGAGATAAGGCACTACCAGCGTGAACACACCAACTGCCAGGGAAGCGAAGATCATAATCGGCGCTGGCCGGCTCTTGTAGAAGGTTCGGCGGGTGCGCATGACCATCAGAATAAGCAGTTCGGTCAGCACCGAGACCGTAAACCAGCTGCTCTGAAACAGTGCTTCATTGGCCTTGATGATCAGCAGCAAGACGCCGAAGGTAATGTAGTCAAACACACTGCTGATCAACCCGAACAGGAACATGAAGTTCCGGATAAAGTGAATGTTCCAGCGTTGAGGGGATTTCAGGCTGTCCTGATCCACATAGTCCTGTGCAATGGCAATGGCCGGAATATCGGACAGGAAATTGAGCAGAAGGATCTGTTTGGGCAGAAGAGGTAAAAATGGCAGGAACAGTGACAATCCGGCCATGCTGACCATGTTGCCAAAATTTGCGCTGGTAGTGATCTGAATGTATTTAAGCGTATTGTGGAAAGTAGTCCGGCCCAGAATGACGCCGCGATCCAGAACCTCGAGCTTATGTTCGAGCAGGACCAGATCTGCCGTTTCTTTCGCGATATCTGCCGCATTGTTCACAGAGATACTGACATCCGCTGCGTGAAGAGCGGGCACGTCATTAATTCCATCTCCCAGGAATCCCACCACATGGGACTTTTTCTTCAGTGCTAAAATAATTCGTTCTTTCTGATTGGGATCGACCTCACAAAAAATATTGATTTGATCTACCCGATGCCAGAAGGATTCATCACTGAGGCTGCGCAGCTCTCCCCCGGTCAGAACGCCCGTGACAGTCAGTCCGACGCTTTCCGCGGTATGAACGGCGATTAGTTTGTTGTCCCCTGTAATCAGGCACAGGCTGATCCCGTGAACCGATAAATCACGAATCGTCTGGGCAACATCTTCCTTGGGATGGTCATACATCAGCAGGAAACCGGCGAATATCATGTCCGTTTCATCCGGAATCCCATAATCGGCCTGCTGCGGAACAACCCGGCAGGCAACAGCCAGGACGCGAATCCCCTGACGACTCCATTCAGCATATTGTTCCTGGATCCGTTGCAGATGACCTTCGTCCAGCTTTACCGCTTCCTGGCCATCAAGAACATGCGTGGAAATCGACAGCACGCTCTGAATGGCGCCTTTTGTGAGCAGTAAATTCTGGCCGCCATCTTTGACGATGACGCTCAGCCGCTCCCGGTCAAAATCAAAGGGGATTTCGTCGATTTTTGTTACCCCGGTCATTTCGGGCGGTCGGCTCTTTACAATCGCGTCGTCCAGGGAATTTGCCATCCCCGCCTGGAAGAACGCATTCAAATAAGCCATGCGATACACCTCGTCCGAGGGATGGCCGGAAAGGTCGTAGCCACCATCGATTCGGATCACGCCTTCTGTCAGAGTGCCGGTTTTATCGGTGCAGAGAATGTCCATGGAACCGAAATTCTCGATGGCGTTCAGCCGTTTGACAATGACGCCTTCCTTTGCCATGACATGCGAGCCCTGGGACAGCGTCAGACTGATGATGGCCGGCAGCAGTTCCGGAGAGATGCCAACGGCCAGGGCCACTGAAAACAGCAGCGAGTCGATGGGCGGCTTCAGGAGCAGTACATTGATAGCAAACACAATGAGAACCAGCACCAGCATAATCTGCGTCAGAAACCCGCCAAATGTCCGGATGCCTCGTTCAAATTCGGTTTCAGGAGGTCGCAGGGTCAGTTTTTTGGCAATTTCACCGAAAGCGGTGGAAGATCCGGTCTTTGTCAGGAGAACCGTGGCGCTGCCATTATGGACATTGGTTCCCATGTACACGCAGTTGGCTCGGTCTTTCAGAGCAGTCTCTTCTCCCAGGCTGCCAGGCTGCTTCGAAATGGGGAGAGACTCCCCTGTCAGAATTGCCTGATTCACTTGCAGGTCCATGGCTTCCAGAATCAGTCCGTCGGCCGGAATCAGGCTTCCTGTGCTAATCCGGACGACATCCCCGGCAACCAGGAGACGGGAGGGAACCGGAATCCAGCTGCCATCTCGCAGAACCTGAGTCGTCACCTGAACCGTTTCGCGTAATTTTTCAAGAGCTGTACTGGCCCGACGCTCCTGAAAGTAGCTGATCAGGGAACTGGACAGAACAATCAGAAAGATAATAAACGCATCCAGCCATTCACCGCTCAATGCGGAAATGATGGTGGCCACCACTAAAATCAGAACAATGGGTGTTTTAAACTGATTCAGGAAAATCAGCAGCTCCGAAGTCTTCTTCTTGGAAGCCAACACATTCTCACCCATTTCTTTCAATCGCCGGCTGGCTTCCTGGGAGCTCAGTCCGTTGATCGATGACGACAGCCCTTTTATCGCATCATCCGCTGGGATACTCCAATAGCTAAACTCTTTTGATTCCATAGGTGCTTCCTCCTTTTCAGAACGATCGGATCCTTACAACGGTCAACATACAGCATTGACAATTCTAAGGAATCATCCGTTTCATACCGATTCACTAATTCAGAGACATACCACTCTGATTCCCGCCCTCCGGCAGGGAATTGAGGACCCGCAGAGCCCGCAAGGTATTGAACCGGCTGGGTTCTCCCGTCTTCTCCATATCAAAATGAACCAGTCCGGAATGTTTTGCCTGAACTGGCCAAGTTCCGTCTTTTCTTTGTTTTTGCCGCAGAACCTTCACCGGCTCCACCAGTCTGGGGTCTGCCAAGATTCCGCGATCTGCAAAATAGACCAAAGCTCTGAGGATGTCGTATTTCCAGCGCACCGGGAAAGACAGCCTCAGCCAGGCTGGATTGATGATCTCACCGGTCTTGTCGGAGCGGAACAGATGATGGATCAGCAAGAACTCTTCCGCCCCAGCCATGCACTCGGTCAGTTCCTCCGATCGATAGGCATACCCCTGCTTCCGAAATTCCCACAAGCCCTCCAGAACCGACAAGGTGGTATGCATGGAACTGTGATGAACGCCAGGCTTCAAGAAATCACAGTTGAACCCTCCGTCTGGCATGACGCAACTCATCAAAAAATCCACCACCGATCTCAGGGAATCCTCTGGCACACCGAAAAACGCGGCATAATTCAGGAACATGCCATTGACACAGACATCTCCCCTGCGAGGCATCCTGGATTCATACAGACTGCCGTCAGGTCCTTTGTGATCCCGCAGGATCAGCCGTAAGGTTTCGCCGATTTCTTCCACCGGTTCGATTTCCAGATACCGCAGATCCAGCAGAGTGTAGTGAGAACTGATCCACTTCGGGCTGTAGAATTCATACCCCCAGTGTCCATTGGGCTGCCGAACTTGAAGAAATCGCCGGCCGAAGCCTTCTGCGGCAATTCGCTGACGCAACTCTGTCAGGCCGGATTGCGGCTGCCGGAGCAAATATTTCCTTGTCAGATACTGAACGCTGACATCTCCTTCCAGAAGCCATTCCAAAATTCGATCCATTTGGCTCACCTCCGCGATTATGCTGACCCTTGCTCATCTTCCTTCTTTAGCTTGATTATCCCACTCTCGCATGATATAAGAAAGATTTCCCGAATCGGATAAAAGTAACTTAATTGTGAAGCTCCATCAGCCACATCCATTATCGTCTGGGCGCTTCCAGAACATTGATGATCCAACTCCAAGTATGCTGAACGAAGAACTCTGACTGGTGAATGCTTGCCGGAGATGTACAGCAAAGGGAAAAGTCCTTCCCACTGGCATTCAGCCGGTGGGAAGGACTTTGATCTTTATCGTTGAGCATCGAAAGTGTGAAATAATCTTCCGGGGTTCAGCAGAAAATGAGGTCGATTCAGAAATTGTGCACCTGTCTCCAGTCTCTAACTACAGCCCGTGCTTCAGCCTTGTAACCAGCTCCTGCACTTTAGCATCTATCACGGATATCACCTGTAAGAATTCTTCGTCGCTTTTCCCGGAGGGATCTTCCAGCCCCCAGTCTTCCCGGTGGCGGCTGGGCAGGAAGGGACACTGAACATTGCAGCCCATGGTGATAACCACATCAATCTCCGGCAGATCGTCAATCAGCTTCGAATGCTGCGTCGCTTCCATATCAATGCCATACTCCTGTTTCATCAGGCGAACGGCATCCTGATTGATCTGAGGCTTTGTCTCCGTACCGCCGGAATAGCTTTCAAAAACCTCACTGCCGTACTGTTTGCCCAGCGCTTCCGCGATCTGGCTGCGGCAGGAGTTGTGAACACAGATGAATGCAACTTTCGTTTTATTGCTCATGAATCATTTCTCCTTGGGATGACTGAATCGGAAACCAGTGTTTTGTATTGTTGGCGATTTTGACCAGAATAAGCATGACCGGGACCTCCGTCAGAACTCCGACAATCGTAGCCAAAGCTGCTGGACTCTGTGTACCAAAGAGGGAGATCGCAACAGCAACGGCCAGTTCAAAGAAGTTTGACGCACCGATCATTCCGGCCGGGGCTGCGATGTCATGGGGCAACTTCAGAATCCGGCTCGCAATGTAGGCAATGAAGAAGATCAGGAACGTCTGAATGGTCAGCGGAATTGCAATCAGGACGATATGCAGCGGATTTTTCAGAATTACTTCGCCCTGGAAGGAAAAGATGATGATCAGTGTCAGGAGCAGTCCAATGATCGTGACATTGTTGAATTTCGGAACAAACGAACGTTCAAAATACTCCTGTCCTTTGTTTTTAACGACGAAATGCCGGGTCAGTGCCCCCGCTGTCAGTGGAATCACAACGAACAGAACAACCGAGAGGATCAGCGTATCCCAGGGAATCGGAACTCCGCTCACACCCAGCAGAAAAGCCACAATGGGAGTAAAAGCGAAGAGAATAATCAGATCATTGGTGGCGACCTGAACAACTGTGTAAGCGGGATTACCCTTTGTCAGGTGGCTCCAGACGAAAACCATGGCCGTACAGGGTGCAGCCCCCAGCAGGATCGCACCAGCTAGATAGTTTTTCGCCAAGTCTGGTGAAATGAAGGGCTTAAAAATGACATTGAAAAACAGCCATGCGATGGCGAACATCGTAAAGGGCTTGATCAGCCAGTTCGTAATCCAGGTGACATAAAGCCCCTTGGGATTTCTCCCCACATTGCGAACACTGTGAAAATCGACCTTCAGCATCATGGGATAAATCATAAGCCAGATCAGAATGGCAATGGGCATGGATACCTTGGCATATTCAAATTGATTCAGCAGTCGCGGGATGGCAGGAAGAAACTGTCCGATCAGAATTCCTGTCACCATACAGAGTATGACCCAGACCGACAGATAGCGTTCGAAAAAGCTGATACCGTCTGTTTTTTGTTTATTCATTGTGCACCTCGTTGAAGTTGATTCGTTTCTTAGTTTTAAAAAGCTCGACTAATAAGTTCATCTGATAAGTTCATCTGATGAGTTCATCTGATAAGTTCATTTGATAAGTTCATTTGATAAGTTCGTTTCATATATGTTCCATATGATCAAAAGGCAGCCTTTTCGAATAAAGATTTGTAACGCCCTTTGACGATCAGCTCCTGCCTCGTTGGAAAGGAAGATTGATCCCTATGATTCCAGGTTTCGCTCAGAAGTGTGTCCAGTTCTATTGCTGGCCGCCTGATTCTTATACTCCCCGAAGTTCCTCCATCCGCTCATAAAATCTGGCAAGGTTCTCAGGCAGAACATATTCCGTCTGATGTTCCATGATTCTGGCACCCCCAAAGATCTGCTTCAGGATTGCTTCGATGATCATGCTCCTGGGCGGTTCATTATGTTCCGTTCCTTCATAATCATAGACGCGGCAGCTTACCTGATCCCCGCACAAATCCCCGCATTCCCTGCAGTCCGATTCCCTGACCACGAAATCAATGTCCTGTCCATTCACCCGAATCGTGGGGGAACTCAGAAATTGATGCTTGATGGCAAGTTCTTTCGTATTCACATTGATTTTCTCGACCTTCAGGTCAAAACCCGCCGCGGCGAGCACCGGACGAACCTGGGCGATGGCTTCATCCAGATTGGCATCCGTCCCCTGACACCGATCACATTGAGACAAATCCAAATAGAGAAATTCAATCAGCACCTGCTTCTTTAAACTCGTGTCTGAACAGTCACATCGGCTGCCCCCGCAGCAACCTGACACCGGTTCTTTGGTTTCAATGAGAAGTTTGCCTTCTCCCGACTCTTTCATTTCTCTTCCTTCTTTCATATTATTTCTTTTCTCATTTTTATCTTTCTTTCATAAACATAAACATGCTGACTGCCGCAATGATAAAGAAATTGGGATTCATCGCTATCAAAATTCCTGCCTGCAAGTTAGTCATTGGATTCATAAGGGCTTAGCAGCATTTGTTCTGAGGGTGTGATCTGCTTTTGCAGATACAGTCTTCCTTATCATGGGTAATACGGTTCAGGAACTGAATCAGCTCCTCGGCTTTTGTCTGATTGAGTGAGTATCTCATCCAGGCTCCGTCTTTCTGAGCCTGAATCAAGCCGCTTTCGGTAAGAATTCGCATATGATAGCTCAGCGTCGACTGTGAGATGCTGAATTCTTCCAATATGTCACAGGCACACAGGGTGCCGCACGACAGCATGTCGATGATTCGAAGTCTGGTCTCATCAGACAGAGCCTTCATGATCGGTACATATTCCGCTGTAGTATAGTTCATGGGGTACTCCTTTCATCTGTACCTTCCTCAGACAGATCGGTACTGTCCGGTCAGGCTTTCATTTCTTGGCAGCTCCACGCCCAGAAGTCTGAGTTTCGAAACTGACTACGTTCGATCTGCATCATATCGACAAGTATCGATATCCAGTTACAGTATATCCTGCATATCGAAAGTTATCAATATGACCTGCCAAGAAATAACTTGCAATTAACATTCAGCTCACACAAACCCATAGCGAAAATCTTTTGCTGCCATCGATGAAAAAAAGCCGGAGCGTCCGGCAAGACAGCTCCAGCTTTTTCTCGTGATTTCATTAAACTTTCAGCAGTCCCCGGAACCCTCGAACTCCGTAGTAGGAATCCGCGCCGTTGTGGTAAATAAACACGGTGCCGTAGCGATAATCGCCGAACAGTGCTCCCCCCAGGCTTCGAATTGATTCCGGGGTCAGAAGCCAGCTTGAGGTCTTCTGATCAAAGGGTCCTGTCTCCTGCAGCCGGCGGTACTCTGCTTCCGTCAGCAGAGCAAGGCCCATCGTCCCGGCCACGCCCATGGCGCTGGCTTCCGGGGCATTTTTCTTTCGGGCCTTTCGGGCTGGTTCATCATAGCAGAGATTGCGCCGTCCGGAAGGAGTCTCCGGGGAGCAGTCGGCAAATACGATGGATTCCCCTTCAGTCCATACTACATCCGGCTCTCCCCCCGTCTCTTCCATCTGATGAAGGGTCTGCAAAGCTTCCGGATTGTGTTCCAGACGCCGGGCGATTTCATCCCATTTCATTTCGGGGTGGCGCCGTAAATTCTGTTCAAACCGCTCTTCAAGGATTTTCAACAGCTCCTGATCACGGATCGGTATATTTAACTCGCTTTGGTTCATTGTTAATTCCTCCTGCATCCTATTAAGGTTGCTTTGATTTTGGCTCGATGAGGCTTTCAGTGCCTGAGGGTTCCGGGTCTGGTTTTTCTAAAAATGCCGCCCAGGGTCTTCCGGCTTCTTTCCAATGAGACTGCCAGTACCGCAGCCGCTCTTCATACCATTGGATCTTACGTTCCGCTTCCGACTCATAGCCTGAGCCCTGGTGATTCAGCGCCAGAGCTGTCAATTCATACATGGGCAGTCCGATGGCATGGCCTCCTGTGTGGACTGTGGCTCCTGCATGTCCGATGGCGTGGCACAAGGCTCCGGTGATCGGATCCGTTGTCCCGGCAACCGCATGGCATGCCAATATGGCACGTTTTGCCTGAGGCATTTTGATCAGTCCCTGAGACCAGGCATCACATTGTTCAAGACATATCCTGGGTCTTAACTCCCCAGGCAGTCTCTCCTCGACTTCACATAATGTTTCCTCGGCACACTCCAAGGCCCAGAGTACCAGGGCCCGATGATCTGAGCTGCGGATTAAATTCATCAAATTGTGAAGACAAGGGCTTTCCTTACGAAACAGAATCTGCCGCTTTCGCTTTTGCCTGACCACTACATCGCTGAAATCCATTCCTTCACGCTCCTGATCGATCGAATCACTACCCTTTCAGTATAAGTTGCGTTCCTCCGTTTGATTCAAAGGTCATAGACTATTCCCATTGTTGTCTCATTTTGTTCAGAAAAGCAGCCGCATCTGAGGAACCAGCAACAGCAAAAAAGCCAGGTGATAACCACCTGACTGCTCTGGTCAACGTGTCCTTGATGGACTTTGACTATTATGTGTTTATGCCGGAACCAATCGTCCTATAGTAGCCAGCCTTGCCTGTCCGTAAATAGACGGATATAATGTCCATAAATATATTTTGGAGGACAAAAAGAGATCCTCCCTGACTCTATGGTTCGCGCCGAGTCATCAGGGAGGATCCTTACTAAGTTATTAGCATGATCAGTATATCAAAATACATTTTAGAATGGAATCCCGATCAGGGTGTTTTTTGTTCGGAGTATGGAGAAAAGCATATGTCCCATCTGTCATCAGTCGCTTAAGGTCATTGGCTCCCGCAGGAGATCAGTGATCAACGAGAATGGGGATGTCATGATCCTGGTGCTTCGTCGCCTGCGCTGTACCAACCCCGGTTGCGGGAAGATCCATCACGAACTTCCGGATCTCTTAACTCCCTATAAGCGGCAGACCACAACGATCCTGGAGCAGATCATCACCGGTCAACATGAAGCGGTGCCCGTTGAGAATTCGACCATTCGGCGGGTCCGAGCCTGGTTCAACTCCAGAGCCCACGCTTTAGTCGGTGCTCTGCTCAGTACATATGCTACAGTCACTCAGGACTATGGGGTCGACTTTTCCGATCTGCCTCAGTCCATACTCGAGAGGATTTTCTTCTTTGTAGGCGAGCCTGCGGGCTGGCTGAAAAAGGTTGTCCGGATTTTAGTCAACAATCACCGATGGCCACATACCCAGTTGGCATAGGTGTCCACCGAGGAGTCCTCTAAAATCATGTCATCACTCGAAATTGAATGGAGGCATGACATGAAGGACAAGGAAAAAGCACAGGAAATAGCGACGCAACGGGCGATTCTACTGGCGCCCCTTCTTTCCCATGACTTGGACAAGGGGCAGATCCGGGTGCTTAAGGAGCAGATCTGCCGCGAGGCTGGGATTTCCGAGCGGACCTTACGGCGATATCTGAATAGTTATCAGCAGAAGGGATTTTCCGGACTGATACCGCAGGCGAGGGTATCGCAGGATTCAAGAGCCATCCCGGCGCTGGTGTTGGACGAAGCCGTGCGGCTGCGCAAAGAGATCCCGTCCAGAAGTGTGGCTGAGATCATTCGAATCATGGAATGGGAAGGCCTCACCGAAGCTGGCTCGATCAAGCGAAGCAGCCTGCAGGAGAAATTGCAGGAGAAGGGCTACAGCGGGAAGCATATGGCCATCTATGCCGCTGGCGGGGTAGCTACCCGCCGATTTCAAAAACGCACCCGCAACAAACTGTGGCATTCGGATATCAAGTATGGCTGTTACCTGCCGATCGGTCCTGGAAACAAGCCGCAGCAGGTCTATCTGGTGGCGTTTTTGGACGACGCTACCCGGATGATCCTCCATGCCCAGTTCTACTCGAACCTGGAGCAGAGCATCGTTGAGGATTGCTTCCGCAAAGCCATCCTCAAGTGGGGAATTCCAGAGCAGGCATACTTCGATAACGGCCGCCAGTTTAAAAATAAGTGGATGTCCAGAGCCTGCGCAAAGCTTGGCATCCGGCTGATCTTCGCAAAGCCCTACTCTCCGGAAGGCACCGGAAAAATAGAAAAATTCAATCAGAATATCGATCGGTTTCTCGATGAGTATAAATTCGATAACTCGGAACGATCCCTCGAGGTTATGAATGAGCGGTTCTGGATCTGGTTGGAAGAATGCTACCAGAACAAACCGCATACCGCACTCAATGGAACGACCCCGCATCAGGCGTATAATCTGGATCCCAGGCCCTTGAAATATCTGCCAGCGGAGAAGGTCGCCAACGCCTTTTTGCACGCTGAGACCAGAAAAGTCGATAAGAGTGGCTGCATCAGCTTTGGCGGCGCGAAGTATGAAGTTGGGCTACCCTATGTGGCTCGCAGCGTGGAAGTGGTCTATGACCCCAGTAACACCGAGGAATTGAGCATTGAGTATCAGGATGACAAACCCTTTGTGGTGAGAAAGCTGGTCATTGGGGAGCGGGTGGCGCCCAAGCCTCAGCTGCCGGAGTTCCTGACTCCAGTCAAGCCAACCTCTTCCCGGTTACTCGATGGTGCCCAAAAGCAGAATCAGAAGCGAAAAGACAAACAGCAGTCTACGGCCATCTCTTTCAAAGACATAAGAAAAGGGGGTGGCAGTGATGTTTGAAGAGTTTTATGGCTTCAAGAAAACTCCATTCTGTCGGGATCTGCCGACGACGGAACTATTCCCCTCCAATACGCTGGAGGAGTCTCTGAGCAGATTATCCTATGTCGCCGAACGGCAACTCTTCTGTGTACTCACCGGAGAGTGCGGCACTGGTAAGACGACCACCATTCGCCGATTCCGCGATCAACTGGATGACAGCAGATATACCCTGATCTATCTGGCAGACTCGAAAATGACGCCGAGAAATTTCTACAAAGGGATGCTGGATCAGCTGGGGGCCGAATCAAGATTCTATCGAGGGGATGCCAAACGCCAGCTGCATAAAGAGATCGAGCTGATGAAAGGACTCCACAATAAGCGTCCGGTGGTCGTTGTCGATGAGGCGCATCTGCTGGATCGAGAAATGCTTGAAGAGGTACGTTTTCTCCTCAACTTCCGGATGGATGCCGTCAGTCCCATGGCACTGGTACTGGTGGGCCAGGTCGAGCTATGGGAGAAGCTCCAGATGCAGTCCTATACGGCGATCCGGCAACGGATCGACATCCAGTGCAAAATGCAATTGATGGACCACTCACAGGTGAAGGGATACATGAAACGCCACCTGGAATATGCCGGGATCGACCATGAGCTCTTCTCAGATGAGGCTACTGAGGCAATCTATCGATACTCCGGTGGATCCGCCAGGCTAGTCAACCAAGTGTGTACCAGCACCCTGATTTTTGGTTACCAAAGTGGAAAGCGAATCATTGACGACCACATGGTCAAACTGGTCATCAATGGGGAACTGAGCTAAACAAAATGGCAAGTTGAAATTTCTCTCAACTTGCCATTCTTTCCAGCAATTCCCGGACAAGAAATACCATCAACTTCTGGACAAGGAACAATAGCAGTAACAATTATGTTCCGTTAAGTTCCGGTATATTCCCTTAAGTTCCGGTTTCTTCCGGCACTTTCCGGTATTGTTCTGGATTATTCTCTGGGACGAGCATGGAGAATCAATCCTCTGGATCCTTGAAAACCCTGGGTTTGATCCAGAAAGCGCAGGTGGTGTTCGCTCAGGTTCTGGGAAAAAACTTCCCGGCATGCCGGTGATTGATCGTCCCCCAGCCAGATACTGTACAGTTCAATCACCGGGACGCGCTCCAGTTCGGTTTGTAAATAATCAAGGAGAGCTCCACCCCTTGCTTGCGTGTACTGCAGACTCACTCCATAGATCAGCTTCCGTCCGGTATAAGGTCGGACCAGATCCTCACAGTCCAATGCCGGGGCGATTTCCAGTTCACCGAGCAACTCATCCGATTCACAGATCTGGATAATGGGTTCATTAGGGTCTATTTCCTGATTTTCCAAAAGAAAATCAGGGAGCTCCATATCCAGAGCGAGGGCTTCATGAAGCGACAGCTTCTTAATATATGGATTTTCGACGATTGTCAGCGCTTCATCACTGGCTAAAAATAAAAATGAACTCATCTATACTCCTTTGTCCTTCTATCACTGTAAAAATGATTCTTTTTCCTTTCCGTTTGCAGAAACTTTCAGTTGAAACCTCTGTCCCACTTTCAAGACGTAATCATTGTACCACTGTTCGAATCTGTCGTTGAACATGAAGCAAAAATCTTGTGACAGAGTTTATTTTTTCCGTGACGCAGGCAAAGCTTGATACTGCCAGGATCCAGTCTGACGCCTGCTTCCAGTTCATTCTGAGGTGAAGCCTGAATCAAACGGAATTATTAAAGAAAAATTAAATCGTATAAAACCACGTTGACACGGTGTCATTCCTGAATTAGAATAACCTTGAAATGACACGGTGTCATTTTTCTTCTGAGGACGGATCGATTTAGAAATCGACGAAGGGAGGATACAATGCCAAAAGATACATTCTTCAATTTGCCCCCGAAGAAACGGGAGCTGGTACTGGATGTCATCAAGAAAGAATTTGAAAAGCATCCGATCTCAGAGGCCAGTGTCAAAGATATCGTGAATGACCTGGGAATCGCCCGAGGCAGCTTCTACACATACTTTGAGAATCTGGAAGAAAGCTATTTTTATATTTTGGACCAGGAGACCATTGAGGTTCATGAACTGTTACTGGACCTACTACGAGAGCATCGGGGAGACCTGTTTAAAACATTCCCGGACTACGGCAAAGCCCTGGCCAGAGAACTGTTCAAATCCGAGAAACACGCGTTGTACCGCAACCGCTTCCTGTACTGGACTTCCGATCTGGAACAGCAGTGGCGGCACTACCAGGCAGTGAATCACGAAGAGAAACGCCTGGTTATGGAATCTGACTTCATGCGGGATGGCAATGATGACCTCAAGGAGATCAGAGAATTTATCAAGGCGGTCATTCACGCCCTGATCCGACGCCTGTTTGCCGAGAATTGGGACAGCGAGACATTCCTGAAGCATTATGACAGCCAGGTCCAACTGATGGAGCATGGCATAAAAAGCAATCTGTAAAAATTAAGGAGAAAACACATGGCATTATTCGAGACAATGTTTGATTTAACGTACCTGATCCTGGTAGTATCCCTGGGTATCCGCCTGCTGCTGGTCAATGACAGGGGAGCCCGGCTGTTTGGCCTGATGGGTGTCCTTCTGGGAAGCGGCGACGCCTTCCACCTGATCCCCCGAGTCATTTCCCACTTAAGCCGCGGCGGCTTTGAAGCTCACGCAGCCGCACTGTCCTGGGGTGAGTTTGTCACTTCCATTACGATGACCATCTTCTATCTGCTGTTCTATTTCTACTATAAGCATCTGACCGGAAAAGACACTCGGTCGAAAGACCTCCTGGTTTACAGCATGGTCGTGCTGCGCATCCTCTTCACCCTGCTGCCCCAGAACGGCTGGGGACTGGCTGAAGGGAACTACACCTTTGCCATCCTGCGCAACATCCCCTTCGCCATCCTTGGAATCGCGCTGATTCTCTGGGCATGGGCTGAACGCAGTACAAAGGGATTGAAGCACATGGCATCGCTGGTCTTCTTCAGCTTCCTGTTCTATCTGCCGGTTGTGCTGTTTGCCCGGTTTGTCCCCATCGTCGGAGCTCTCATGATTCCGAAAACCGTCGCATATCTGCTTCTGGTTATTGTGGGCTTCAAGAACTACAAGAAGGAATTCACCCTGCAGAGCATTTTTGAAATCTCTTTTGTGAGCCTGGTCATGGGTCTGGCCGGTGGAGTATTCTTCCGGGAATTCACGAAATTCTACAATTATAGCGGAGCAACTTTCCTGGGCAAGCTCCATGTCCACACCCTGGTTCTTGGTTTCCTCAGCTTCTTCATGATTTACCTGCTCGTTCGTGGTCGGGAAAGCCTGACCCCGGCGCTTCGCCTGCCCATCTACACCTGGACCGGCGGTCTGCTCTTCTCCGTCATCATGATGGTCTTCCATGGCATCCTGGAAGTCGTCGGCGGATACTACGGTACCGTTCCACAAGCTGCCATCTCCGGTCTTGCCGGAGCGGGCCACATCATCCTTGCCTTGGGCATGGGCTGGACAATTCTGACTTTGGTTAAGGCAGAACAGACTGTTCCGGCAGTCAAACAGACTGTGAAAGCCGGAAAACGATAATTGACATCCATCGAGCGGGGATTTTTCCCCGCTTTTCCCATTATTCCAAGTTCCTCATTTCAGAAAGTCGGATGGAAATCCAACCTTCTCTGTTGATCTGACCAGTTGGTTCCGTTTACAAAAATGAAACAAAAAATTATTTGTTTTGTCATATTGACACTGGTGTTGTTAAAAAATATACTAGATAGGAGTGCCCAAAATCCGGCCTCAAGGACTATTAGATTATTCGGAGGAATTATGGAAAACAACATGCAAAAAGTCAAAGTCGTCGTCGCAGACCCTTCAGCGATTGGTTTATTCGGCCTGGCCATGGTCACCCTGGTAGCCTCGTCCCAGAAATTGGGCTGGACCAGCGGAACCTCATTAGTCATCCCATGGGCCATCTTCCTTGGAGCCTGTGCTCAGCTTTACGCCAGCGTTTTGGATTCCAAACACAACAATACGTTTGGTACCACAGCATTCGGTGGATATGGCTTTTTCTGGCTTGGCGTAGCAGCCACCTGGCTGATCCAGGCTGGTGTATTCGGAGATGCCTTAAAGGCAGCCGCAGATCCGAAACAGCTCGGAGTTGCTTTCCTGGGATATTTCATCTTCACCTTCTTCATGACTATAGGTGCCATGGAAACTCACAAAGTACTGTTCGCGATTTTCGTATTGATCGATTTCTTATTCATCGGACTGACTCTGACCTCGTTCGGAATTGCCCACGATTTTTCCCATGGACTTGCCGCCTGGTCTGAGCTGGCCATCGCCCTGCTCTCCTTCTACGGATCAGCTGCTGCCGTCCTCAATACGCACTTCGGCAAACAGGTTCTTCCGGTTGGCAAGCCCTTCGGAATTTTCAAGTAGACATTTCATTGAAATAACTCCGCACCCTGCAGGTACTGCAGACCGCGGGATCAAGACAGTCGCCCGGCATCGAGTTGGATGCCAGGCGACTGTCTTTTTGATATCGGGGTCATGAATTATGTGGTGTGGTCACTAGACAACAGGGGTGTGGCTTCAATGATCTGTGAAGGGGATGCAGTCGATCAACTTGAGACTCTGCCAATATTTCGTCTGGAGTGGTCAGGTGATCCCATCAAGCCCTCTCCAGCAGTTTCGGAAAAAAATGATCGATGAGCAGCGCTCCCAGAGGTGCGGTCAGGAGGATGGACAGCACCGCAACGGTGAGGATCTGATTGCCGCTGGCTAACCCCATGGCCAGTGGGATGCCGCCAATGGCAGCCTGAACGGTAGCTTTCGGAGTATAAGCCATCATGGCGAAAATGCGTTCATTTGCGGACAGCTTCGTTCCAGACAGGCTGAAGAAAACTCCCATCACCCGGAAGAGAAGACCGGCTGCTACGATGACCAGTGACATGACACCGGCTGCCAGGGCATAGTTGAGATCTACCGTAGCTCCCACCAGAACAAACAGCAGGATTTCCGCTCCGACCCAGATCTTGTTGTATTTGTTGGAGAGGCGCTCAGCAAGGATTTGATATCTCTGATAAATGGTAATGCCAATGCTCATGATGGCCAGCAGGCCCGAGAACGGGATCGTTCCGGCGAGGAAGTTCTGGAACTCCAGGAGCAGGGCGGAGAGGCTGATAATAATCAGAATCTTGACGGTGTCGCGCATGTGGTATTTTTTGAAAAACCAGATCAAGGCCAGACCAATCACGATTCCGGCCAGAATCCCGAGAAGAATGGAAACCGGAATTTCCAGAAATTGAACGGCTGAAATGCTGCCGCCTTTGGCGAGGGAGGTAAAGGCGGTGAACAGAACAATTACATAGACATCATCCACCGACGCTCCCGCCAGAATCAGCTGCGGGATTGAATGCTCCTTGCCGTACCCCTGCCCCATGAGCTTCAGCATGCGGGGAACGATGACGGCCGGCGAGACCGCGCCAAGAACAGTTCCCAGGATTGCACTGTCCAGCAGGGACAGTCCAAGAAGAGGCGGACCCAGCAGAATGACACCCAAAATTTCGAAGGTAGCCGGGACAAAGCACATCAGCAGAGCCGGCCGCCCAACTTTTCTCAGGTCCTTCAGATCCAGCGCCAGGCCGGCTCGAGTCAGAATGACAATCAGGGCCAGCTGACGCAGATCCGCCGAAACAGCCAGGATCGATGGATCCAGCAGATTCAGGGCATAGGGCCCTAAAATCATGCCGGTAATCAGCATGCCCAGCAGACTGGGCATTTTAAGAAGCTTGAAACATTTCCCCAAAGACAGACCCAACAAGAAAATAATGGATAAACTGGTGAACATAGCTCCCTCCTGCAGCGATTAAAAATTCAGAATAAAAGCAATAAAAAAAGCCGACACTTTCTGCGTACATCGCAGAAGTCATCAGCACCAGGCAGTTCAGGCACACCGCTTACGGCGTTCCTTGGGAGAACCTCATTCCCTTCCACATCATACCATATAAACGGTTCACAGCACATCGAAAGAAGCTGACTTTCGAAAGATTCCGAATTGCAGCTAAAAGTGTAAGAAGCAGACTTTTGAAAGAAACAGTCTTTCGCAAGAGTATTTTTTATATATCAATCCTTATCGTCAGTAAGCCCCTTCCTTAACAAACTGCGGGATTTAACACGAGATCGAAATACGCTTTAGATAGAACCATCCACCTGAAGTAAGCCTGCTAGGCTTATTATCACTATTTAATTCTTTTTAAAATCTTTTTTTTATTTCAAAACGTGGTATTTTCCACTTCAATACGACCTATCCTTTCAATGAATATCACGCCATGATTCCCCTAAGAACCAGTTCCCAGGCTGTTTGGTGCAGCTTTACCTAAAATTTCATGATTTCTTCTTGGTTTCGACATGAATTACCTCTTACGGGTAACCCGGTTTCATCTTATGATGGTACTAATGAATACATAGAAAGTAATCTCTCATGTTTTCACCCCAATTATCAAAAGCGGGAGCTGATATTATGGATAAAATTAAAATCTACCTGATTACTGTGGTCGTGTTCTTTGTCGTAGACATTTTCTGGCTGGGTGTCATCTCAAAAAACCTGTATAAGAACTACCTGGGACATCTGATGGCCCCTCAGGTCAACTGGACTGCCGCCATCATCTTCTATCTCCTGTTCATCGCCGGCCTGGTATTCTTTGTCATTGATCCGGCTCTGGCCAAAAGCAGTTTCTGGTACGCTGTAGCTGCCGGAGGCTTTTTCGGACTCATTACCTATGCCACCTACGATCTGACCAATCTGGCAACTATCAAAGACTGGCCCCTCAACATTACAATCATTGATCTGATGTGGGGCACCTTCCTGAACGCCGCTACGTCCGGCATCACCTACTGGATCGTTACCCGCTTTCTCAAATAACCTGCAGCTACAGGCCTTCGGGCAGACAGAACACTCCAGGAACTAAGGATGAATTTGTCTGAATGGATACATCAGTATTTTTTATTAATTATATGTTTGACAGTTAAAACGTTGAAAGAGTTCGATTTAATACCGAACGAATAATAACCGCAAAATACAAGCGACAGGAGAACTGATTATGGAAACGAAATATCTGGACGGTGAAAAACTTTATCATTGTTTTGTATCAGGGGCACGGGAAGTCATTCGCAACCGTAAAGACCTCAATGATACGAACGTCTTCCCCGTCGCGGACGGAGATACCGGGAACAATCTGGCCTCTACCATGAATTCCATCATCATTCAATCCCGGGTCACACCTTCTGCGGGAAATACCATGAATTCCATCGCTGACGCGGCCCTGACCGGTGCCAGAGGAAACTCAGGCATTATTATGGCCCAGTACATCAACGGAATCTATCTTGGCATACAGAATGAAGACCAGGTTTCCATGAGTTCTTTCGCCGAATCGGTTAAGAATGCCGTCCCCCACGCCTATCATGCGATCCAGACACCGGTGGAAGGCACCATCATAACGGTGATTCGAGAGTGGGCCGAAACGGTCTATCGTTTGAAAGACAGCGCCCACGACTTCAACGAGCTGCTCACCCTTCCCCTGGAGCGAGCCTACACTGTGCTCAAGGAGACCACCAGCATGCTGAAGGTCCTGGAACGTTCCAAAGTGGTGGATTCCGGAGCGAAGGGATTTTTCCATTTTGTTCAGGGCTTCACTGAATTCATTCGAACCGGTCACATCTCCGAACCCGTTGAACTGACCGAAGAACTCAACAGCGAGGCGGAAATCATGGACGGCGAGCCATCATTCCGGTACTGCACGGAAGCCCTTATAGTCACTGATTCGGTCATGGATCTGGATTCCATCCGGGATGAACTGGGCGGACTCGGGGACTCGCTCATCGTAGCAGGCAACCCAAAGAAAGCCCGAATCCACATCCATTCGGATCATCCGGAACTGGTCATGGACAAACTTCGGCGGCGCGGCTCCATTATTCAGCAGAAAGCGGACGATATGAGACGGCAGTATGAATCTTCCTTCACCCGCCGGCACGAAATTGCCCTGGTCACCGACTCCATTGCCGACCTCCCCGCTGAACTGCTCGATCGGTATCAGATCCATATGATCCCTTTGAATATTATGGTCGGAGAAAGCAGTTATCTGGACAAGATCACTATGACCCCGGAATTATTTTACGACCTGGCCGAAGAACTGGAAACCTATCCGTCCTCGGCTCAGCCCTCGCCGAAAGTAGTTGAGAGCCTCTACCAGACCCTGCTGAACCACTATGACCAGATTCTGGTCATTACGGTAGCCAGCGTTCAAAGTGGAACCTTTTCCGTGTTCGAGAAGGCTGCTCAGACCATGCAAACACCCGGCAAACGGATCGTCGTCATGGATTCAAAGCAGAATTCCGGGGCGGAAGGTCTGCTGGTATTAAAGGCAGCCGAGCTGATTGAAGCAGGCAAAACCATGGATGAGATCATCCCCGTTATCGAAGCTCTGAGAAGAAAAACCCGGATTCTGGTAAGCGTCAACACCCTCAAGTACATGGTCCGTTCCGGCCGGCTCAGTAAACTGTCCGGACTGGCCGGGAAAGTGATGAACCTGAAACCGGTCATCTCTCTGGATGATACCGGAAAGGGCATGATCGAAGCGAAAGCCTTCAGTACCCGTTCCAATACGCACAAAATCCTGAACATTGTTGCGAAAGCAAACCAGGACGAGGGCATCACCCGATACGCCATCGTCCATGCCGATGACGAACCCCGGGCACAGGATCTCAAGGAAAAAATGGTTCAGCTTCTGCAGCGGGAACCGGAATACATCATGAACATTTCAACCATCGTCGGCATGAGTGCCGGACAAGGCAGCGTTGCTGTTGCCTATTTAAGTGAGGATCATCATGGATAACCTATTTGTACAGGTCGCGCTCGTCATCCTGATCTATTTCAGCATCGTCTTTGTCGTGGCACAGGTTCTTGAAAACAACTCGATAGTGGACAGCTTCTGGGGTCCCGGCTTCCTGGTCGTAGCCCTGTTCACCTTCATCCGCTCCGATCACCGGGGACTGCGGGCCTTTGTTGTCACCGGTCTGGTCGCCATCTGGGCCATCCGACTGTTTATGCACATCACCATCCGCAACTGGAACAAACCGGAGGACTACCGCTACATCAATATGCGCAAACGGTGGGGCACTCAGTTCCCCAGGCTGAAAGCCTATCTCAACGTCTTCGTGTTCCAGGGCCTGATGCTGTTCATCATTTCTCTCCCCATAACAGTGGCCAACTCCAGTGCAAACCAGTCTCTGGGCCCCCTGGCCTGGCTGGGAATTGCCCTGTGGATCCTCGGCTTCTATTTCGAATCCGTCGGAGACGCTCAGCTCAAGGAATTCAAGTCGAAAGCAGAAAACAAGGGCAAAATCATGACGGAAGGTCTCTGGAGCTATACCCGCCATCCCAACTATTTTGGCGAAGCCACCATGTGGTGGGGCATTTTCCTGATCGCACTGACCGCTCTGTCTCAGCTCTGGCTGATCATCAGCCCCGGTCTGATTTCGTACCTGCTGATGTTTGTTTCAGGTGTCCCCCTCCTGGAGATTAAGTACAAGGATCGACCGGATTTCATCGAGTATTCCAAACGAACCAATAAGTTCTTCCCCTGGATCCCTAAAAAATAAAGACAGTCGGAAAAGTATCATACTGTGAGAAATGTAAGAGACCGCAGAGGACAGTCATAATATCGAAGACGTATTTATGGAGAAACCCGCACCGCCGGTTCGTAGGAACCGGCGGTGCTGTTTTTGATGAATGATGATTTAATGCTAGGAATGATCGTTGCACCTACAGCCTGTCTGACTGTCCACCTCCAGCTGATTGACTCATTCCACCGGCTGGAATTCCAGGAGCAATCCGGCAGCCAGGCCCTGGACCTGATCGCCGAGACGTTCCTGAAGCTGGCGGAAGGCCTCCTCGCTGGTGCAATGTCCGGTGTAATAAATTGTTGGGGTAGCCGCCATGTAATCCGCCACTGAATTGACGGTATCAATGATCTCCTTGTTCCACACCTTGCTTCTGAGGTGGAAGCCTCCGATCACCACATCCGGATGATATCCATACCTCTCATGGAACGCCTCCAGAATGTTCACGATGCCCTTGTGAGCACAGCCCGTGATCAGGATCGTTCTGCCCGCCTCGCGCAGGATGAGATTCTGTTCGTGGCTGAAGTCATCCGGCACCAGCTGGTCTCCGATCTTGCGATACATCACCCGGTTATCCGGAGGATTAAGCCGGAGGGGCTGCACCTCAGACAGGATCTCCAGATTCTCTGAGAGAACATGATTCCCTTTCACCTTTCGGTAGCGTACCGACTCTGTCGCCTCTCGCGGAACTCCGATGTACCTGGTCTCCGTCCCCTCCCAGGAGCAGTATTCGTCAAAGGCTGATTCCTGAATGATTACCGGCGCCTTTGAATTCAGCTCGAAGAATGCTTTCAGCCCGCCCCCGTGATCATAATGGCCGTGAGACAGAATCGCCAGATCCACATTCGCCAGGTCAATCCCCATGAACTCGGCATTCTGACTGAACAGAGGACTGGCTCCGGTGTCAAACAGGATCCTTTGACCCTGCGTTTCAATCAGCAGTGACAGACCGTGTTCACAGCCCAATTCAGGTTTGCTTGTCTTATTCTCTAACAGAACATGGATCTTCATGATATCTTCTCCTCGTATTATAAGTCGAATCAAGTAATTGACCCTGCTCTCGGCCGATTTCGATCAGCGACGAACGCTGCAGGTCATTGCGGCAATCCAGTTTGGTTTTATGTATTAACTATACACTGATCCGGCATTCGTTCCAATTCCGGTCCCCCCGAAACGATGAAAAACGACCGAATCTCCGAAGAGACTCGATCGTCGCCGGATCATTTCTGCGCCTCATGAATTCTCTGTTGATTTATGAGGTTTCTTGCTGGTTTATTCGTCAAAGGCTTCGCTGACGTCCCATACTTTCCAAACATTGCCAACCAGATCCGGACCAGGCTTCAACGTTCTTTTTCCCGGTTTCCAGCCCGATGGAGCGACTTCTGCGCCCTTGGTGGCACGAACCATCTGGAACGCCTTAATCTGGCGTATGGTTTCGGATACATTCCGGCCTACCGGCGGAGTCAGTACTTCAAAGCCCTGAATGATGCCGTCCGGATCGATCAGGAAACGCCCCCGGGTTTCAACTCCGGCGTCCTCGTCATAAATGCCATACATCTTGCCGATGCTGCCATCCTGATCCGAGAGCATGGGGAAGGGAATATCCTTTCCGATCATTTTTGACAGCTCCTGGTCATTCCACACTTTATGAACAAACTGAGAGTCGACGCTGCAGGATAACACCTGAACACCTAATTCTTCGAATACGGGATTTTTTTCAGCAACTGCTGAAACTTCGGTTGCTCAAACGAACGTGAAATCACCGGGGTAGAAGCACAGAACCACCCATTTCCCTTTGTAATCTTCCAAATTAACACTGGTGAACTTTCCCTGATGATAAGCTGGCGCAGTAAAGGTTGGCGCCGGTTTTCCCACTTTGACCATCTGTCTGATCTCCTCCTTCTGTTCTGTCGAAATTGATTGCACTTGTTCTGCCGGTTTTTTAGCGATTGTCGGCCGGGTACAGCCGGGTTTCATTTCTTCTGGCATGAAAGCACCTCCTTAGCAAGATCACCTCGTTCATTCCAAATCGACGATTTTCATTCAATTTAAAATGATTCTAATTATAGAATACTCCAAAAATTTGGATAGTCAAGAGCAACATGTGTTCTTACAAATACCGTTCAGTTCAAATCCAATCCACCTGGTACAGTTGAATTCCTCCATTAAAAAACACCCCGCAAGGCCGCAGGGTGTTTCACAGCTTATATAGAGTAGAACACTGATTTTGATTGGCGATCCGTAAGGATCGCCTTTTCTACTATCAGCGTCCCCTCATCAAACCACAGCAGGGACCCTTCCCTCCACCCGGTTGTGTTGTCCGGATGTTCCTTGGTACTATGATCCCCTCTGACTCCCTTCCGTCAGGTTCCCATTTCGTATTCCCCTTATAGAGTTCCTGTTTACGGCGCATTGCCATGACGGGGAGGGTCTCCCCAGTTCCGTTCATTACTTTCCCAACATGTCGCTTCCCATACCCCGAAGGTTCATAGGTGCTGACTGCAAAGTTTATGGCTCCGTCCATGGCCTTCACCCATTTTTGAGGGGTTCGGCTCCTCCTTGTCCGCTTTCACGGGTTTTCTTAACGAAGCTGCAGAATTCACTTTATGTTACAACCTGCTGGTTTGCTCGTCCGACGACCTGCCGGTACTTTATCACAGGGTTCCAACCTTAGGATCTCTCCACCAGTTGCCTGATAGCTACTGAGCGTCTTGGTACTTACTCAGACCGGACTTTCACCCGTTAGCAATTAACGGCTTGCTGGGCACGCCAAAAAATATAGAAAGAGCAGAAGTTGCCTTCTGCTCTTTGAATTAGTATCTTCTGTTGTTGCTCTGAGCTTTCTTGGCTCTTCTGCAGTCAGGGCATCTTACCGGTTCGTTTTCGAATCCTTTTTCCTTGTAGAATTCCTGCTCTCCAACGGTGAATGTGAATTCATTGTTGCAATCTCTGCATACGATCGTCTTATCTTCCATTTTGTTCTCCTCAGCTACAGTTGTTTCTTGTTGTGTATACTGAAGCCTAAGGATCAGAAATAAACATTTGAAAACTGTACTTTAATTTTTATTATCCTTTCGGACAAGATTAATCATAACAGAGAACTTGGAAGAAAGATATACTATTTCAAAATAAAATTTTTATTTTTTCCAAGATTCTGCTGACAGCTCGATAATTGTGCCGGTGCAAGGCTCCAGGATTGGATTCAGCCATCACAGGTTCTTCAGCTTGTTTCGTTCCGCCTTGATTTGATTAATAAGCACAAAGAGAATCGTCACGAGAATCAAAATGATGGATCCCATGGCGGTAAAGACGACGGAGGGATATTTAAAATTAAAATTCTCCGGTCGAATGTGCTTGGTTACGATGCCGCTGTATGCCCAGACAAATACCAGACCGTACGCGATGTCCCGATTGCGGTAGGTGGTAACAATACCTATGACGATCCCGATGATCAGAATGGCCACGGTCCAGATGGTTTCGGAAATTCCCAGCCCATTCCACTTTATGTCTACCAGCAGCGTCGTTACGTTGGCAATCGTGGCCACAGTAATCCAGCCAAAATACACACTGAACGGGAGACGGATCAAAAAACTCTGGAGCAATGATAACTTTTCTTTTCTGGTCTGCAGGTTAATCAGCAGGAGGCAAACCAGGATAATCAGCATCAGAATCAATGAGATCAGGATCTGCCGATAATGCCAGGCGAAAATCCAAAAGATGTTGGCGATGGAGGACACGCTGAACAGAATTCCAACCGAACGAAGCAGCTGTGACTTCTCCCGGACACCCGCCCCTCCGAAAAAGCCCAGTTGATAGGCCGAGTACCCGGCCAGCAGGAGGTATATTACACCCCAGATGGCAAAGGTGATTCCCGCCGGCGCAAACAGGTTAGGATAGGCATCTGACACTGCTCCGGTCGTAATTCCGTTGATCGGCAGAATGTTGGCCGATGCATTGACACCGATCATGCCAAGATAAGTAAGCACCACTGCGTATTTCACGCCGGGTTTTAAAGTTGGGTCCGCTGATTGAATCATAGAAATACCTCCTCTGAAATTCTTGTCGGAACCGAATTGAAATTATAAAACCATTGAACTCCTGTGGCTCTGAAGATTCAGCCCGCAAGCCAACCCCAGGATCTTCAGCAATACAGTGTGATCTCCCCTACGTCTCGCACTCTGCCGCTGTCGGCTCAATGGAGCCGCCCGATTCTTCAATTTACCCAAATTATAGTACATTCCGCAAGCTGTTATGGGAGTGATAACAATATGTTCTTACTTAATTTGCAGATTGGCTACCACATATTCGAGGGTGCCAACCTAGAAATCTGCCCAGAAGCTGAATTTAACGCGGATAAGCAGTAAGATAAGATTAATATCAAGATCAAGTGGACTAACCCGTAGAAAAATAACTGCGTAAAGCGAAATGGAGGACAATCATGGAAAAGAAAAAAAACGACTCTTACCTGCCTTGGATCCTTATCCCCATCGGAGGTCTTATCGCCCTGGCCGGAGCCTATCTGGTCTATTTCCTTCTGTTTCGAAGCCTTCAGCGATTCTTCATAAACCAGGCACAGCCGGTGTTTACGCCCATGGCGCTCCGGGCAGGTTATGCCCTGATCCTCTGGCTTGCGTACGCAGTATTCTATCGCTCCAGGGCTTCGGACCTGCTGAAAGCAATGTTCCTGCCGGCTCCTATGGCCACCACAATCATTGCCTTCATGATCTTGTTTTACCAGAATGCTGCGCTGGGCTTCGCCCTCGCCTTCCTGGTTTCCGGACTGGTTCTGCTGTTCCTGGCAAGAAGCCGAAAGCCCTGGTTTTATTACTACGCAGCAGTCCTGTCATTGGGAGCGGCTTTGTTTTATGGATGGCCCGCGGCTTAACCCGGGCTTTTTTTTGAATCAATGCCAAAAATGCGGATCGGTTAAGAATCCGAAAATTAAAATATGATATTTGCCCATTTTAACAGAATGAAACGATCCCATTTTTCAACCTGTTGGTTGTTATTCCTTCGACAAGCCTCCTCGTTCTTGACAGTTCTTTCGTCGGTTTGATATATATATATAAGTAGTTTCTAATTTACTTATATGGAGGTCCTGCGATGGAAACCGTCAAGAAAAAATTTTGATCTCATGCATTTGTGACACAGGGCTGTGTTGCCTGCGGCAATTGTTTGAATGCCTGCCCGTTCGCTGCTATTACCATTAACCGTGGAATTCGGGCCAAAGTAGATCCGGATCGCTGCAAAGGCTGCCGCAAATGCGTTCAGGCCTGCCCTGCATCGATCATTGTCATGGAAAAACGGGAGGTGGTGTAAGATGAAACAAGCCAAGAAAAAGTGGTCTGACTACCTGTGGATTGCCACAGCTCTCTACCTGTTCCTCGGATTTTTTAATATCCTTTTCGCCTGGCTGGGACTGCTGTGCTTTGCCATTCCTTTAATCATCGCTCTGTCGGGAAACGGCAAAGCCTACTGCAATCACTACTGCGGCCGAGGCAAGCTCCTGGAAATGCTGGGTTCCCGCTTCAAACTCTCCCGCAACCGCCCCATGCCATCGTGGATGAAATCTCAGGGCTTCCGCTACGGCTTCCTGGTCATGTTCACCACCATGCTCTTTGCCACCTGGCTGGTCTTCCGGGAAGTCCGAACCCTGCGTGAAGTCGTCACCCTGCTTTGGACATTCCGTCTGCCCTGGCACTGGGCTTATCATACTCCGATCGCACCCTGGATCGCTCAGTTCGCCTTCGGCTTTTACAGTGTTATGCTTACCTCCACGGTGCTGGGACTGGTCACCATGGCACTCTACAAGCCCCGGTCCTGATGTGTCTATTGTCCCATGGGCACCGCCACTCAGGGCATCTGCATCCTGAAAGACAAGATGCGTGCCGGAGAAAGCGAATTTGAATTCTAGCGATATGGCTCACCTTTGTTCTCCGAATTTATTTCCCGTTGGTTCATGAGTGGATGGGCCGCATCACCCGTGATAAGATGTAAGATAACAAGATCGTTGAGTGAAAGGGAGTTCAAGGCACAATGGAACAAAACGCAAAAGACATCGCACAGATTCTGAAAATCATGGGCAATGAAAACCGGGTGCTCATTCTCTGTCAGCTGATGAGATCCCCTCTCACCGTCACGGAGTTATCCGAGCGCCTGTCCCACATATCTCAGTCAGCACTGTCACAGCATCTGGCCGTTCTCAAGGCTCATGGCATCCTTGATTCTGAAAAAAAGGGACTCCACATCACCTATTCGCTGAAGGATGACAGGATCCTGGCTGTTCTTGATGTTATTCGCTCAAAATTCTGCGAATAACAGCCGGCTCCTTGATGAAGCACAAAATACTGAAATAAAACAGCCTGACCGACCATCCACGAGGACTGCCGGTCAGGCTGTTTTTTTCATCGAGACAGGCCTACTGCCTGAACTATGAAGTTGGATCCAAAAGCTGTCTGATCTCTTCCACTGTTGCCACTTTTCCCATGACTCTCACCGTGTCATCCACCACCAGTGCGGGAGTTCGCATCACCCCGTAGGCGACTATTTCTCTCAGGTCTTCGACCTTTTCTACTTCCCCCTGCAACCCCAGTTCTTTGAGGGCTTCCTTGGCGTTGGCTTCCAGTTTTTTGCAGTTGGCGCAGCCAGACCCCAAAATTTTGATCTTCATCCTGATTCCTCCCGGAATTTTTTTCTTATTATAATTTCCATTGCTGGAGATTACTCTCCCCATTTGGGGGATTCTTTTCTGCCAAATCCCCAGAGCTAAATCAACAGATGCCCGAGCATATTGAAGACATAGCCGATCAGAATAATGCCCAGGGTCACGACCGAAAAGAAGACGGCCAGAAGCTTCGGCTTGACCACTTTCTTAAGCATGATCAGGGAAGGCAGCGATAAAGCCGTCACGCCCATCATGAAGGACAGGACGGTGCCAAGGCCAACACCTTTGGCCAGCAGCGCTTCGGCGATGGGCAGTGTCCCGAAGATATCAGCGTACATCGGCACGCCGACGAAGGTAGCAATGAGCACGGAGTACCACTTATCCTGCCCCAGAATGGCGGCAATGATGGATTCGGGAATCCAGTTATGGATGGCTGCGCCGATTCCAACCCCCAGGATGACATAGAGCCAAACCCGACGGACGATGTCATTCACCTGATCGACGGCGAATGCAATCCGATCTTTCACGGTCAGTTCCTCTGATTCCACCTCTGCCATGGCGGTGCCAAACACGAAGGATTCCACATAGTCTTCCAGCTTGGCCCGGCTGATAATCGTACCGCCCAGGACCGCCAGAATCAACCCTACCACGACATACGCCAGGGCGATCTTCCAATTGAAGATGCTGGCCAGCAGGATGATGGAGGCCAGATCCACCAGCGGGGAGGAGATCAGGAAGGAAAACGTAACGCCAATGGGCAACCCCGCGCTGGTAAAGCCAATGAACAGCGGAATGGAGGAACACGAGCAGAATGGCGTGATGGTCCCCAGCAGTGCCCCCAGAATATTTGCGCTGATTCCGTTGTAGCGACCCAGAATCTTTCGAGTTCGCTCCGGCGGGAAATAGCTTTGAATATAGGAGATGGCAAAAATCAGGAACGACAGCAGCAGGAAAATCTTGATCACGTCATACACGAAGAAGTGGACGCTGGCGCCCAGACGATCCTGGAGGCTCAGCCCAAGTCCCTGCTCCACCAGAACCGCTACCCCATCAGACAGCCACTTCATCTTTAAAAACTGGTCATTGAAAAATTGAAAAAAAGCCATGGTCATTGCTCCTCCACTTTATCGCACCGGCACGCAGCAGGTCGTCAGGTAAGTATCTTTCTCTTTGAGTCTTGCCTGATCCTCCATCAGCCGGGGATACTGCGCCAGGTTCTCCATGATATCCGAAAGCAGCTTCATCAGCATCGGATGATCCCCCTTCAGGGTGTAGAACACAAACTTTTCTTTCCGTTCATCCCGTACCAGGCCCAGACCCCGCAATTTCGCCAGGTTCTGCGATATTCTTGGCTGCGATATTTCCAGGATTCCGCCCAGCTGACAGACGCAAAGTTCTTCCTGATACAGAAGAACCAGCATCCTGAGCCTCGTTTCATCCGACATCAGCTTGAATAGATTCACTAATTGATTCATAATACCTCCCCGATACATCCAAATTTGAATCACCCACTCTTGGAACATTCAAAGAAACATTCACTGAAAAGTTCACTGAGGAGCTAATCAAAATTTTACGCTTAATCATATTCATATATGTTAATACGTTAATATCATAAAGCCAACTTCTTTTCCTGTCAATGCTTTCATCATCGAATTTCGATCCATTTTTTATTGCTTTTCTATCGGTACTTTCTCCCCTCTTCTGTTCCACCGACCAGGCTTGTTGCAGCACCACCCTGGTCAGCCTCCGGACGGATTCTTTGCAATGAGCTCTTTCCTATTCTCTTTCCTATTCACTTTCCACTTCTCATTCCACTTATTAACGGGGTCTCTTTCCCCCTCTTTTCAGTAAATTTCTTTTCGGATCTGTTTCGAGGTACAATCGAGTAGGAGGTAGCTGATTAATTCAGCTACCGACCTCTCACACCACCGTACGTACCGTTCGGTATACGGCGGTTCAATCGCTTTAGTGCTTACGCATTCGCTCGTACTGATTAAGGATTTCAAAGTATCCTGCCTGTACGAGCTTTTCGTTTGTTATGGAGCGTGCCAAGACCGGACTTCCGGCAATACGCCAATATCCCAGCCTGGAATTTCCCCATTGGTAGGCTTGCCATGCCGGGATTCCCAGTTTCCGCAAGTTATCCACCCTTGTTCTGGGTTTCTTCCACTGCTTCCAGATGTACATTCTCAGTCGTCTTCGAAGCCATTTATCCCACTCAATCAGCGTGTTCTTGATTGAAGCGATGTAGTAGTGGTTCAGCCAGCCTGTGATATAGGCTTTGACCTCTTTCATGACTTCTCGTACGTTCTTTCCCCGGTTGCGCCTGGTTTTCTCCTTCAACTTCTGCCTGGCTTTCTTCAGGGAGCTTTTATGGGCTCGTATGTAGTTTCCATTCTTATTCTTGCCCATGGCGTAGCCCAGAAACTTGAACTTCCTCGAATAGATACTGATGGCCCGGCTCTTTTCCTGATTCAGTTTTAGCTTCAGCTTCTCTTCCAGGTACTTTCTGCTGGATTCCAACAGACGCTCGGCGGCTCGCTGGCTCCTTGCCAGTACCACGATGTCATCGGCATACCGAACAATGGCCACCCCTCTGCGCTTCATCTCCCAGTCATATTGATTCAGGTAGATATTAGCCAGCAGGGGGGAGAGCGGCCCGCCTTGCGGTGAACCTTCCTCCGTTTCGGTGACCACCCCTTTTTCCATGACTCCGCTTTTCAAATAACTCTTTATGAGCTGTGTCACTCGTTTGTCCTGGATCTGCTGACGAACAAGATTCATCAGCAGTTCGTGGTTGAGTGTATCGAAGTATTTGGACAAGTCTACTTCTGCAACATGGATGTAGCCTTCGTCTGCATACTCCTTGACTCTCGCCATGGCCTTCTGACAATTCCGGTCCGGTCGGTAACCATAACTTTCATCCGCGAACACCGATTCGAAGATCGGGGTCAGTTTGAGGGCAATGGCTTGCTGGAGTATTCGGTCAATGACCGTGGGAATCCCCAGCATGCGTTCGCCGCTTCCATCTGGTTTGGGAATCACTGCGCGTCGAACCGGGTCGGGTTTATACTTCCCTTCCCGGATCTTCTGCCTGAGCTCTTCCACATTCTCCTGCAACCATGGCAGTACCGCCTCGACGGTCATTCCATCGATGCCAGGTGCTCCGCGGTTGTCCTTGACCCTTTTGTAGGCTTCGAACAGATTTCTCTTATCCAGAATTTCCTCCAACAGGTCCTTAGCACCGCCTTGTTCGCTCCTTTTCCGAGCCTCGACGCTCTGCGCTCCTGCATACTCTTTGTGTTCCGCACTATCCCTTTGCAGGCAGCCCTTTCGGTATTCTGCTTTCACACGTCGACCTCCTTCTGAGTCGTTACTTAAGACTTACGATTGTTCAGCCCTTCCCAGAAAAAAAAATCCTGGTACTATGGCCTCGGCTGACTTCTCACAGCAAGCTTTACTCCATCCTTCGGATTTCCTGATGGATGTCTGTGAGACCTCCCCGGGTAAGAACGATAACCTTCATTCCATGTAGCCGTCCCATTTACCACAATTTAAACATAATGTCCGGATCCGGGTAGCATTGGACTTCTTCTTGTCTTGCAGAGTCGTCCTCCGGTTGTGGCCTTATATGAGATTTCTGTTCGTCGGCCCAGAACTTTGCCCGCCAGAACTCCTCGCCCTGACATCCGGCTGCCTTCAGATTCCACCTCGCGATGGACACCCTTGCCTTCGGCTAACGCTTCCTGCTACCGAGCGCGTAGTGGACTTTCACCACCAAGTTATCGCCCATGCCGGGCGCACAAGAAACGGACAGAGAGTCTCTGATCCGGTGCGGATTGGAGACTCTCTGTCAATTCAAGGAAAATTCAGCTGAGGTGGTTGGATCTGTTCGTTCATCGGCTGGTTTCTTTCAGGCTGCGGCAGTGGCTGACCAGGCGGCGCAGGGCTGCCAGATAGCTGTCGAACCCCAGTCCTTTGACGGTATCAAGGCAGGCCGGCCGTAGGTAAGAGATCCGGCGAAATGGTTCCCTGGTATCCGGATCGGACAGGTGAACCTCAATCGTAGGGATGCCTACAGCTTTCACCGCATCGAGCAGCGCGATGCTGGTGTGGGTATAGGCTGCGGGATTAATGATCAGGCCATCCTGTTTCTGATAGGCTCCCTGGATGGCATCCACCAGGGCTCCCTCATGATTGGACTGGAACAGGCTGACCTGGACGCCCAGGCAATCGGCTTCCTCCCGGATCAGCCGGCACAGGTCCTCATACGTGTCGCGTCCATAAATCTCGGGTTCCCGAATGCCCAGCATATTCAGATTGGGGCCGTTAATGACTAAAATTTTCAATGAAATCCCTCCAGATCATTGCTGCGGTGTCTTCCGGCGTGCCGCTGTTGTCGACAGCCGCATCTCGGAATAATTCATACAGAGGCTGGCGTTCCCGCCAGAGCTCCTCCAAATCACCTGCCTGAGACAGGGGTCGGCCTTCTCGGGCCAGCAGGCTCAGGGAGCGCTCCAGCTGATAAATCCGACCGTTCTGGCGCAGCGCGTCATAGTTCCTGCGATCCTTGACCACTCCGCCGCCGGTAACGATTATTTTCCCGCTTTCCCGACCGGCGCGCTCGACTTCCTCCCGTTCCAGTTCCCGGAAATACGCTTCGCCGCGGTCGGCAAACAGCTCTGGAATCGTCCGTCCGGCTCGCTCGACAATTCGCCGGTCCGTCTCAATGACTTCCCGTCCGGTCAGTTGACCCAGCGCTTGACCGACCGTGCTTTTGCCGCAGCCGGGCATTCCGATCAGGACCAGATTGGTGCTGTCGAAGCGCAGCTGGTTCAGAATTCGTTCGGTTTCTGATTCCGGAATGCTGCGTCCAAAAAACAGCTCTTCCGCCGCCACCGCCTGAGCCACCAGCATGGGCAGTCCGTCAGACCAGGGGATTCCCAGGGCCTCCGCCTGAAGCAGGAGCCGGGTTCGCTGCGGATTGTAGATCAGATCCAGAACGCCGCACAGCCGGGGGAAATCCCGCAGATCCACCAGCGTTTCTCCGGTTCGGGGATACATTCCCACCGGGGTGGCGTTGACTAGAATCTCGGCATCGCGATGTTCGGTGAGGTCCTCATACCGAACCGAACCGCCCCGGGTGACAGTGACAATATCTGCCGCTCCCGCCTGCACCGCCGCCTGCCGGACCGTCAGAGAAGCCCCACCTCCCCCCAGGATCAGAACCTTTCGATCTCGCAGCTCAAGGCCGCAGCGCCGAACCATGTAACGAAAGCCGGTCAGGTCGGTATTGTAACCATGCAGGCGGCCGTCCGCCTGTCTGACAATGGTATTGACGCTGCCGATCGCGGCAGCCTCCGGCGCAATAACATCGCACAGGGACATCACTGCCGTCTTATAGGGAATCGTGACATTCAATCCGGCAATGTCCGGATCCCGGAGAAAGTCCTTGAGTTCTTCCTGTTCTCGCTCAATCAGATGGTAGCTGTCGCAACCCAGGGCCCGGTGAATCGGAACGGACCAGCTGTGGCTCAGGCTTCGGCCGAGCAGGCCATAAATCGGCGCGCTCACGGGGTCACCGCCGATTCCGCGGTCAGCAGCGGAACGCCTTCCTCCAGCAGCAGGTCCAGCAGAACAATGGCCGTGACTGCTTCCACCACCGGCACCGCGCGCAGGGCGACGCAGGGATCATGGCGGCCGGTGATGCTCAGTTCAACCGGTTCCTGCCGGCTCAGAGATACTGACTGCTGCGGCTGTGCAATGGAAGGAGTCGGCTTGAGCGCCACTCGCAGGACAACGGGCATACCGCTGCTGATGCCGCCCAGAATACCGCCGGCATGATTGCTGGCTGTCCGGATTTCCCCAGCTTCCAAAACAAAGGGATCATTGTTGCGGGAACCACGCCGGGCCGAACCGGCAAACCCTGAGCCGAATTCCACGCCTTTGACGGCAGGTATCCCAAACAGAGCCTGGGCCAGGCGGTTTTCTATGCCCCCGAACATCGGGCTGCCGATGCCGGCGGGAAGACCGATGGCAACGCATTCAACGGTGCCGCCGATGGAGTCTCCTTCCCCGGCCACCTGCTCAATCAATGCCTTCATCCGGTCTCCGACCGCGTCATCCAGGACCGGAAATGATTTCGCCGCGACAGCCCGGAACAATTCAGGGTTCGGGTGCAGCGGGAACGCTTCATCCTCCATCTCACCGACCGAAGCCAGATGCGCGCCCACTTCTATGCCGCACCGGGCCAGAATTTGCCGGGCAATGCCGCCGGCGACGCACAGAGGCGCCGTCAGCCGGCCGGAGAAATGACCTCCGCCCCGCAGATCGGCCTGTCCCTTCCACTTGATCTGGGCGGCATAGTCGGCATGACCCGGGCGGGGTGTGTCCGCCAGCAAGTCATAATCGCCGGAGCGGGTATCCTGATTTTCGATGATTGCGCACAGCGGATCCCCGGTGGTGAGCCCATCCCGCAGCCCGGACAAAAAGACCGGTCGATCCGTTTCCCGCCGGGCGGTGGACCAGGGGTTTCTGCCCGGCGCGCGCCGGGCCATGAAAGCGTACAGAGCCTCCCGATCGATGGACAGGCCGGCCGGCAGCCCGTCCATGACCACGCCCACGGCTTTACCGTGGGACTGACCGAAGATTGTTGTTTTCAGGATCTTGCCAAAATCAGAGGACATGAACATTCCCTCCCAGGGACTGGTAGTCGTTGAAAAAATCAGGATAGGATTTCCGGACAGCTTCCGCCCCCAAAATCGTGACCGGACCTTGTGCCACAGTGGCCGCGATGGCTGCCGCCATCACGATGCGATGGTCGCCGAAGCTTTGGACTGTCCCTCCGGTCAGAGCGGATCCCTGAATGATGAGCTGATCCGGAAGTTCCCGGACCTGTCCGCCCAGGGATCGGATCAGCTCCGCCGTTGCCGTCAGGCGGTCACTTTCCTTGTAGCGCAGCCGGCCGGCGTGAATCAGTCGGGTTCCCCCCCGGGCAGCGGTGGCTGCCACCGCCAGGATCGGCAGGGCATCCGGGATTTGCCGCATGTCCACGGTGAATCCGGTCAGCGTTCCCGGCACGACGCGGAGACCCTCCGCCGAAGAGCTGAACGAAGCGCCCATTGCTTCCAGCACGCTGAGAATCTGCCGATCGCCCTGCCCTGAAGCGGGATCCAGTCCCTTCACGGTGATGTCACTGCCCAGGGCACCGGCGGTCAGGAAGAACCCAGCATTGGACCAGTCTCCCTCTACCGCCAGGTGCCCCGGTGACTGAAGCCGCGCCTGACCCGCCACCTGCCAGCCGCTGCCGCCTGGGGAAACAGAAGCCCCAAACTGTCGGAGTGCCTGAATGGTCATCTCAACATAGGGCCGCGACTCCAGTTCGGTGGTCACCTCGAGGCTCGAGTTTCCGGGCAAGACGGCCATGGCCAGAAGCAGACCGGAGAGATACTGGGAGCTGATGCTGCCGGATATGGAGTAATGTCCGGGCTGCAGCACTCCGGAGGCGGCAAAGGGCAGTCGCTCTGAGGAAAACCTGACGCCATGGTCTGACATGGCCTTGGCCAGGTCAGAAATCGGCCGGTCAGGCAGCCGGCCGCTGCCCGTAAATCGTGCCGCCGGACAAAGTGCGGCAGCTACCGGCAGCAGAAAGCGCAGGGTGGATCCGCTTTCGCCGCAGTCCAGCAGCGGATTGTATGGGACCTTCGACCAGGGCCGGACGAGAAGTCCCTGGTCATTTCGGGTAAATACAGCGCCCAGGGCTGACAGACAGCGCCGGGTCGCCTCAATGTCTTCCGATTGAAACTTCAGATCCAGCTGCGTCGGCTGATCGGCCAGGGCGGCGCAGATCAGCAGGCGGTGAGCCATTGATTTGGACGGGATGGCATTCACCGTACCGCCCAGCGGTCCCGGTTCAATTCGAACAATCATGAAATTCCTCCAGACCTGCCGCAAAGACGGCTTCCAGTTCGGTGACCGGGATGGTCTTTTCGACCCATTCGCCGATGCGGACCGGGATCACCAGGGTGATCTGCGTTCCCTTGCGTTTCTTGTCGCGCAGAGCTGCAGCGGCCAGCTGGGCCGCCTGGAACGGTGCTCTTACCGGCAGCTGATGATGCTCCAGAACCGCGCAGATTTTACCCGTCAGACCTGGCTCGCTCCAGCCCAGGGCTTCGCCGGCCCGGGCCATGATGACCAGCCCCATGGCTACCGCCTGTCCGTGGGATACGGTGTAGCCCGAGCACAGCTCAATGGCATGGGCCGGGGTATGGCCCAGGTTGAGAATCCGGCGCAGGCCTTGTTCCCGTGGATCGGCCGCCACGACTTCTCCTTTGAAGGTCAGGCAGCGGTCGATGATTTCGCGTAAAACGGAGGGTTCGGCGGGTCTGCGGCATAAGGCAAACAGTTCGTCTCCGGACAGAATCGCGGTTTTTACCGCCTCCGCCATTCCGTCAGCCAGAACCGGCCAGGGCAGCGTCGCCAGGCAGTCGATGTCACAGAGAACGGCACTGGGCTGGTGGAACAGTCCGGCCAGATTTTTGCCCTCTGCCAGATCCACCGCGCATTTGCCGCCGACGGAGGAATCCACTGCCGCCAGCAGTGTGGTCGGCAGCTGAACATACCGGATGCCGCGCAGATAACAGCCGGCAGCAAAGCCAGCCAGATCTCCCACCACACCGCCTCCCAGAGCAATCACGGCATCGGTTCGGTCAAGGCCCGACTCTGCCAGAAACTCCAGAACAAGGCTCAGTTCCCCCATATTTTTCGAGGCCTCACCGGCCGGAATGACCCAGGAACTGACTGGATAGCCCGAAGTCTCCAGACTGCGGGTGACCGTTTCCAAATACAGCGAAGCCACATTGGAATCCGTGATCACCGCAATGCGGCAATCTCCCAGAATCTCCCGGATCAGTTCTCCGGCATGACACAGCAATCCCTGTCCGATCAGAACGGGATAAGGCGGATCCACCGGTATGACTTGGTTTGACATGATATCCATGGTTTCACTCCTTTCGCTCCTGTCAGATTTTGTGCATGGCAAAAACTGCAGATCCAGTCCTATAACTCCTTCATGAATCCATGCAGGCGAGTCAGCTTTCCGGCCAGAGAGTCAAACTCTTCCGGCGTGATGGACTGTTCCCCGTCACACAGTGCGTGTTCCGGATCATTGTGCACTTCGATAAGAATTCCGTCCGCCCCTGTGGCAACAATACCCTGGGAAAGCGGCCCCACCAGCCAGGCTTTGCCGGTGGCATGGCTGGGATCAGCGATGATGGGCAGATGTGTCAGACGGCGCATGAAGGGAATTGAGGTGATATCCAGCGTATTGCGGGTATAAGTTTCGAAGCTTCGGATGCCGCGCTCACACAGGATCACCTGGTTATTGCCCCCGGCCATGACGTATTCGGCGCTCATGAGCCACTCTTCGTAGGTCGCGGACATCCCGCGCTTGATCATGACGGGCTTGTCCTGCCGCCCCAGTGCCTTGAGCAGCTCGTAGTTCTGCATGTTGCGGGCTCCAACCTGGATGACGTCGATATCCTTGAATAGATCGAGCTGGCTCACATCCATGATCTCGCTGACCAGGGGCAGGCCGGTTTCCTGACGGGCGACCCGAAGAAGATCCAGTCCTTTTTCGCCCAGACCCTGAAAGGCATAGGGTGAAGTTCTGGGCTTGAACGCTCCGCCGCGAAGCATCGTAGCCCCGCTGGCTTTCACGGCCCGGGCAATGGCCACTACCTGAGCCTCGCTTTCCACGGAGCATGGCCCGGCCATGAGGGTCAGACTGCCTCCGCCGATCTGAGTATTGCCAACCTGAATCACGGTATACTCGGGATGAAATTTCCGATCGGTGCAGCGTTCAAACCTCCGAATTGGCTGGACATGGTCCACGACATCAAGGGCTTCGATGAAATGCTTGTCCAAATGGGAGGTATCCCCCACCACCTCCAGATTGATCTGGGAGAGATCCATGCTGGCATGCACCAGGACTCCCTGGCTTTCCAGCCAGGTGATCAGGTGCTCCATTTCTTCTTTATTCGGGGTTGGCTTCAATACGATGATCATGGGTTCTTCTCCTCTTTGAGCGGCAGTTCCAGCCAGGTCGGTTTTTCTATTCCGAGTGAATCAGAGCAGTCTTCTGCTCTGCCCCGGAAGCAGTCAGCATCCGCTTGACGCCCGGCATAGGCTAATATATCTTTGGTTTTCTTTCAATTGATCTTAAAACAGACTACATATAGTTTATCAGATTCTTCCCCATCCCGTTATTAAAAAGGATGGGGAAGCCCCAGCAGTTTCCGCGAAATCTGCCGATTCATCGCCTCTGCCTATACGGAGCATTCCAGAACTTCTGCCTGGCTGCATTGTCTCGGATTGTCTCTCAGGAAATCAGGTGCTTTCCTTCAGGAATCCGTGGTAATGACCTGGTAATGACCTGATCTCATATATGCAAATGTTGTTGCTGCAATTCTTACTCTTACTCCTACTCTTACTCCTACTCCTACTCCTACTCCTACTCCTACTCTTTCTCTTCTCTTGTTCTGTTTCTGTTACTGTATCCGTTTCTGTTGTTGTTTCCAGTGATCGGAGTCCGGACCGTCAAAAAAAGAAGCAACCCGCCAAATTGGCAGGTCGCCTGATTTTCTAGAATACGAGATCTTCCTTCTGAACTTTTCCGTCTTCGGACATGGTGAAGGTAGTTACTTTCTTGACGAAGGGCACGCCGTCTTTCTTCTCACATTCGATCTGGTGGAATTTTTTCGGGGTGGCTCCGACTTCCTTGTAGAGCTTCTTGAAGATCTTCATTAAGGAAACTGGCTGTTCCGGTTCCTTGATGGTGAGGATGCTGGTATCGGGAACCTTGATCGCATTGTAGATCAGTTCTTCAAAGTCGATGTCCGGGATGCCGGGGATCAGGAAATACTTGGTTTCCTTTTCCAGGTCTTCCGCCTTTTTAACTTGAATCGCCGGATGGGTCTTTTTGGTGACTGCCATCAGGTTGGCCATGAAGGGTCTGGTTCCGGTGGACCGGTGACCTGCGATAATGATGGAATCTCCGCTGGTGATGGCTTCGTCAATGAAGTTGCCAACCGTTTCGTTGAAAAATCCGTCTGTAACAAATTTCATGATAAATGGATTCATGGGATACCTCCGATTTGAATTTTTGATCCTAGACTTTACGAGTCGATGGACTCGCTTCACGAAAGCCTTGTGAACAAATACGCAATTTATCTTTCGTTCTACCTCATTTTATCATAAAAGTAACCCACTACCCAATATCAATCTGATGATAAGAGCGGATTTTTCGATATGAAATTATAATTGGATTGACAGGAAAAGCGTGAGCCGGCCCCATCGGCTGATGGTACAGAAATGCTATAAAATTTCGCCGGTACTGCCGATTTTCTTCGCTGCGTCCAGATACCAGTTCGGGATCGGATTCTTCATGTTGTCAAACCAGGTCAGGACCTTTTGCACCTGGTGAATCATCCCTTCGACTTCCTTGGGACCAAAGGAGATCGCCCAGGGAATGGAGGACAGGGAATTGCTGGCGATATAGAACGCCAGCAGCGCAAAAAACTGACTGGGCGGCTCTCCGTCAAAATAGCCGTGCAGCTGGCCGGTAGCAAACGCCGGACTGACTTGTGCACTCCAGACGATTCGGTTGAATTCTTCCCAGGGATCTCCTGCATCATGTCGATTAAAATCAATGATGAACAGCTGCCGGTCCTTTGTCAGGATCATGTTGCCGACATGATAGTCCCCGTGCTGAACACACTGCGGACGATCGTTCAGCAGTTCCCGGCTGACCCGGATATAGTCCAGCAGATGCTGAACTCCCTCCACCTGGATGCCGCAGTCCTGGTACAGGGCGATGTTGCGGTCCACTTTGCGGTTGAAGCGGACGGTCCAGTCCTCCTGATCCGGCGGGGCCGGCAAAGAGTGGATTTTCTTCAGGATCCGGCCGGATTCGACCCCCAGGTCATACTGCTGCCGCAAGCTCAAGGCCGGGAGCGCAAATTCCAGATCGTCGCCCTCAATCCAGCTGAGCAGTATGCCGATGCGGCGGCCGCCCTCGCAATAGCCCAGTTCCAGGGGTTCTGACATGGGTATTCCCAGTGCATAAAGCTGCTTCATGCGCTGGAATTCCTGCTCCCTGAACGCCAGCTGACCGGGTGGCGAAAGGCGCAGGAGCCGTTTTTCGCCCGAAGCGAATGAAACAATGTATTTGGGGTCGGCAGACCACCCTTTGGTCAGGAGCTCTTTGGATGCAAACCTGGTCTCGTCAATGATGTTATGCATGGGGTCCTCCCTGTTCGTATGGTGGATGCTTCGGGAACCGGCCAGTCTGCGGGTGCTGTCTTCTGGCTTTGGAACGGCTCAGATGAATTTCCTTAAGTTTTTGCAGGGCAGCCGGATGACGTTTCGATCGGGCATGCGGAAAGGCCCGGAACAGCCGATGTTCCCCAAAGAGCGGCCGGCTGATCAGCTCATCCACCTGATTCACGGTTTCTGCAGAGACTGGTTCGATGAACTGGTTGTCTTTCGCATCAGTCTGAGAATGTACCGGGTCCGTTGAATCGGGTGCGGACAGCGTCCCGTCGTTCAGGCGATAGTGGTACTCCCGGGTCGACTCCATATAATCCCGCAATTCCTGCCGCTTTTCTTCCAGGCGGTCCTCCATGTCCTCCTTCCGGTCGGCCAGGTAAATAAACCCGGAGGCAAGGGCTTCGCCCATCTCCTGCGAAGTCCGGCGAATATGAACCGACAGCTCTTCCAGGTGATCCAGCTTGCGGTTTAGCTTCAGAATCGTATTGGCAGTCACTACGGCATCCGATACGAGAAGCAGCAGGAGAACTCCCGCCAGAATCATGATCAACGAGGGCGACATCACGGCCATCAGCCTCATAACCCGGGGATGGATCCGTTCCACCAGAATCAGTGATCCCAACCCCCAGCCCAGCGAGAACAGCAGGCAGATATAGCCGCCCAGATTGAACGGCCGGTCGGAGTAATCCCACCATTTTTGATGAAACAGCTTCTCCAGCACGATCCCGGTGATCAGCTCCAACGCACTGGTGATTCCAACGGCTCCAAAAAACAGAACTAGAAGATTCTCCTCAAACGGGTTGAGCAGCCAGAGAATTGCCAGGATCCCAAACCCATAAATCGGACACCAGGGCCCGTTCAAAATCCCGGCATTGATGAACTTCCCTCTGGTCAGGGCGTTGTAAGCCACTTCCGTGCACCAGCCCAGAAAGGCATAGATCAAAAAAAGCAGAGCCCATTCAAAAAACATGTATGATTCCCCCATAACCGCTTCATTCTCAATCATCCGGATGTGATTCTCTCTCCTGCCCGTTCGTTCTTGGCGTGAGCAGCCGATGATTGTACTTTTACTATCTCTATTATAACCCTCTGAATAAAAATCAGATGAAATCATGTTTGCCCGACCAGGCGACAACCATCTTTGAACCGCAAAGGGGAGAGCCCATACCGGCTGTCGATACGGGCCCTTCCTTTGCTCTGTTCATATATCATGGTTCTTCGCAAGGTCATGGTTCTTTGGATGGTCATGGTTCTTCGGAAAAACGAGGTTCGCTGAAACTAATGTTTCTTGAACCCACTGCTTCCAGGTTAAGCCATGCTTCAGATTCCTGGATAAATCCGTCAGGTTGTGGTGAATCGTTCAGTTCGTGGCGACTCCGTCAAGCCCTGCTGTTCCCGGATATCAGTTGCAGCGGTTGACGCGCTGACCCATACCGCGGCCGGCTCCTCTGCCGGCACCGCGCTGGAATCCGCCGGACGGTCCGGGGGCGGATCCCTGTCCGGGAGCGCCTTGACCGGATCGAGGCTGACGACCTGGCTGAAGAGAACCGTCCGAGCGCTGAACGGCGCGTTCAAAGGCAGCCAGATGATTCTCAGAGGCAGCTTTCAGCCGTTCAAACACCAGCCGGACGTCTTCCGGCAGCGTTTCTTTCAGGAAGCGGTCATACATTTCGATATTGAGGATCTCCGCCGTCACACCAGCTTGATAGCTTTCGACCAGAGTTTCGGGCAGTTCGATGCGCCCGGCTGCTTCGTTGACAGGAACCGTAAATCCATAACTGGCAAAGAGTGGTTCCAGCATCGCGATGTGTCGGCCTTCGGCCTGGACGATGTTGCTGAAGGGTCGTACCTGGCCGAATTCAGCCAGAATTTTTACGTATTCCGCTTCGGCCAGATATTCATCCTGAATGGAGTAAGTCAGCATTTCTTCCAAGGTCAGACTGAGGTCTGCCTTTGCGGCTGGTGCGCCATAATCCGCCTCGGCGCCCAGAGCGGTTGCCGCTGAAGTCAGCAGGGCCAGGCTAAGCAGCGCCGCACTCAAAATTCGTCTTGATTTTTTCATTGTTTCCATCTCCTTGTTTTGGTTCGCTTTTCTCTTTGGTTGATTCACCGGTCGATCATCCGATGGTGAATGATGCTTGGGGATTGGATGACCCGTTCCTTGTTATCACCTTCAGTATAGTCCGGTGAATCGGCAAAGGTATAAACGAACTGCGGAAGAAGTGTGGTAACCCTGGGGCACAATTCCGGGAACAAAGATCCGGCTGTCAATTCATCGGCTCGGTGTACGCGCGACAGGCGGATTCAGTTGAATCCGCCTGGAACCTGATCGCCTTACACAATACTGATTGCGCCTCATACATGATTGCCTCATGGCTTCCGGTCTCTTCTGCGATCGGGTCAGATGGCCGGAAAGTAGTCCTCCAGGACCATGTTCAGATCCTGCGCCATGTCCCTCATTTCCCGGAGCACCGCCGGATTGATCCGGATGCCTTCGGCTTTGCGCCGGTCATAGCATTCCGCTTCTTTTTCGCCGTGAATGTAGATCCGTTCCTGACCCTGAGCTTTGGGCGCTTCTCTCAGCTCCGTCAGGAAGCGTTCCAGATGATCCGAAATGGCAGCTGCATCGCCAAACAGCGCTGGATCAATGGCGGCAAAGAAGTGGCAGACCCCGGCGGTATCCCCCTCTTCCACATGGTTGGAGGTAATCCCTTGCGACAGGATGGACGAAAAGATTTCTGCCAGCATCGCAAAGCCATAGCCTTTGTGGCCGCCGTGGATTTCGCCCCCGCCGCCCAGCGGATGAATCCCGCCCTGCCCGGTCTTCATGGCCTCCAGCACGGCTCCGGGATCCGTCTCCTCTTCGCCGGCCGCATTGATGCCCCAGCCGGCGGGAATGGGGTGACCCTGCTTGTGGTACACCTCAAACTTGCCCGCGGTTACCACTGAAGTGGAGGCATCAAAATGGAAGGGAACCGGATTGCCCGGGTAGGTCACCGCCATCGGGTTGGTGCCCAGCACCGGCACCCGGGCAAAGGTCGGCACCACGGCCTTCAGCGAATTGGTCATGGCAATGCCCAGGAAGCCTTCCTGAGCGGCCAGGCGCGAATAATAGCCGGCGATGCCGTGATGGTTGGAATTTCGAACCGTGACCAGCCCGACACCGGACGCGCTGGCCAGCCGAATCGCTTCCTCCATGGCACGAACCGAGACCAGCTGGCCCATGCCGCGATTCCCGTCAATAACTGCCGATACCGGGGTGGCAAAAACCACCTCAGGCTGTGCCGCCACATCGATGAACCCGCTGCGAATCTGTTCGTGATACAGCACAATCCGATTGGTGCCATGCGAATCAATCCCATACAGATCTGCCGCCAGCAGCACATCCGTGATCTGCTCACTTTGTGCCGGTTCAAAGCCAAACCGGTGGAAAGCCTCCTCACAGAATGCCTTTAATTCTTCATAACTTACAAGGACTGATTTTATCATTTGTTCTCCCATCATCCGGTCCCCCTTCATTCGATTCATCCGAAGCTCCGGCATTCAACCGATTGCCGATTCTTCATTGTTGATAGCTCTATCTTATCATTTATCCAGTCTTTTCAACCAACTCCTGTCCTTTTTTCAGAAGGCCGGCACCAACGGATTTGCGCGGACTGCCCTCCCAATCTTCCGGGCCCTGGATTTTCTGTGACCGTTTTGCGTCTGTTTTTCGTAACATTCCCCGGAATCTTTCGCTATACTGGAATCAGGTGATAAGAATGAATGAATCGATCTATATTGCAGAAGATGAAGATAATATCCGGGAAACCGTTCGAACGTTCCTGGAGAGTGAGGGGTATCAGGTCCGGGATTTTTCCACCGGCGATGCCCTGTTTGACGAATTCCAGATAAGCCCGGCCGACCTGGTGATCCTGGATGTCCTGATGCCGGGATCCTCCGGCTTTGACATCACGCGGAAAATCCGCGCGATCAGCCCCGTGCCCATCATTATTCTGACAGCCCGGGACAGTGATCTGGACTATGCCACGGGCATCAACCTGGGCAGCGACGATTATTTCACCAAACCATTCAGCGCCATTTCCCTGGTCATGCGGGTTAAGGCCATGCTGCGCCGGGTCCGTCTGGATCAGGAACAGCACGGCTCTGCCGCCCGGTCAGAGATTCACTTCGGCAGCATCCGGATCAATCGCAAGACGATGGAAGCCCGCTCCGGTGATCAGCCCCTGGAACTGACGCCCACCGAGTATGCTTTGCTGGTCTATCTCCTGGAACACCAGGATCGGGCGGTTTCGCGCAGCGAGCTGCTGGATGAGGTCTGGGGCTACAGCCAGGACATTGAAACCAGAGCCTGTGACGACACGGTTCGGCGGCTGCGCAAGAAGCTGGCCGGCAGCGGGGTTCGCATTGACAATATCTGGGGATTTGGCTTCCGGGCAGCGGAGGAATAAATGGAACGGAAAAAATACAGCCTGAAATCCCGCATGCTGCTCATGGTCACGTCCCTGATCCTGGCGGTGTTCGCGCTGACCTTCATCAGCTTCAACCTGCTCATTTCAAACTACATAGAAACCAATGCCACCGAAGCCCTCACCCAGTCGCGGTCCAATCTGCCCCCCGACCGGACGGAGGCCGGTCCCTCCGTCCGGGAACGCAAGCCGCCCCAGTCCGTCGGCGGCAACGCCGAGCGGCTGTTTGTGACGGCAGACCGTCAGGTTCTGCTGCCCGATTTCTATCCGGCGCTGGATGAATCCTCCCCCCTGTACGATTTCATCCAGCACGTCGAGGACGGAACTGTTCTCCTCGACCGTTCTGACATCCTGAAGCTCACCACGGATCAGGGGCTCTACTACTATACTGTGGTGCCGTCCGCGGAAGGCATCGCCACCTTTCAGGTCTACTTCATCAACATGACCAACCTCTACAGCTTTGAACAGAACCTCTCCCGCCTGCTGCTTTTGATCATGAGCGTCGCCCTGGTGCTGGCCGTTGCGGCCACCTATCTGATCGCTTCCCGGATCGCCGGGCCGGTCAAAGCCCTGAGCGTGTTTGCCCGGCACATCGGCAATGGCGATTATCAGACGCTGGAGGAAGATTTTGCCGACCGGGAGGTTCATGAGCTCAAACTGTCCATGAATGAATCCAGCGAGAAACTCAGACGTTATGACGAAGAACAGCGGGTCTTTTTCCAGAACGCCTCCCATGAGCTGCGCACGCCGCTCCAGATCATTAAAACCAATGCGGAAGCCCTGGAGCTGGATCTGATTCCGAAGCAGAAAGCCCTGCCGGTCATCCGGCAGGAAGTGGACAGCCTCAGCCAGCTGGTGGAAGACGTAATCCTCCTGTCCCGCCTGGATGCCCGTTCCCGCGATCTGGTGCAGACCACCGGTGATCTGAGGGAAACCCTGTCCTACACCGCGGAACGCTTCGCCTCGGTTCTGGCCGAACAGAAAATCCAGATCCAGTATGACTTTCAGGAAGACCCCGTTCTGTTTACCTATGACGACAAATCCATGGAACGGGCGCTTCAGAACCTGATTTCCAACGCGGTGCGGTATGCCCGGAGCAGCCTGACCTTAAGCTGCCGCGAAGAAGCCGGACGCATCGTAATCCGCGTAGCCGACGACGGCCCCGGGATCTCGCCGGAAGACCTGCCGCACATTTTCGACCGCTTCTACAAAGGAGCTAAGGGCAATCATGGCATCGGCCTGTCCATTGTCCGCTCCATCGTCACGTCCTACGGCGGACGGGTTGAGGTCGCCACCAGTCCAGAAGGAGCCGTCTTCACGATCTTCCTGCCTCCCCTGACCCCCTCGACCCGATCAAACGGATGAACCAGATGAACCGGATGAAGTGGATCAATCAGCTGAATCGGATGAAGTCAGAGTCGAAGATGAAACCACTCAAAATCTGTGCCTGCTGGGCCAGCTCCCTCCGGAGCTTGCCGGCAGGCTTTTTCGTGTCCCGGAGGGCCTCTGCAGAATCGTTCTGCTTTGCGGCAGTTCTGCGTATTGTTGCGTTCAGTTTTTCGGAGAAGTATTCCCGCATCGGGTCTAAGATAAAACCAGATCAGGAAATCGGAACCAGCTGACCGGGAGAAATCAAGGAACTCCTGCGATGGACAGAATCCGGTGGAAAGGAGAACCCATGATTCACCCAGGCTATCGCAATGAACTGAAATATCTGATCAGCCCGTCTTCCCGGCAGGTGCTGTCCCGCCAGCTCGAACGCGTCCTCCGGCGGGATCCTCATGCCATAGGTAAAGGCTACGCCATCCGCAGTCTCTACTTTGATACGGCTCAGGCCGACGCTCTGCAGGACAACCTGATGGGCAGCGCTGTCCGGGAGAAATACCGGCTGAGGCTCTACAATGAGGATCCTGCCAGGATCCGGCTCGAAAAAAAAGTCAGGCACGGCAATCAGGGCTTTAAGGTTTCGGCTCAGCTGACCCGGCAGGAAGTGGAATCGATCCTGAAGGGCTCCTTCGGGTTTCTGAAAGACCACCGTGAAGATCTGCTCCGCGAATTCTATGTCCGGCTGCGCTCGGGAGGCCTTTCGCCCTGCCTGGTTGTGAACTACTTTCGGGAGCCCTTCCTGTTTGATCCGGGCAATGTCCGCGTCACCCTGGACTATGACCTGGCCTACTCCCGGAATCCGCGCAGCTTTCTGGATTTCTCTCTGCCCCTGATCCCGGAATCCAGAAGCAAGTGCCTGCTGGAAGTCAAATACGATGAGTTTCTGCCAAGTCTGATCCCGTCCCTGCTGGAAGGGCATCAGCCCATGCGGACCGCTCACTCCAAGTATGTCACCGGACGCTTCCTGACCGGAGCCTGAAGTACAAACCATTACCGGAACGCTTTGATGACAGACTGAAATCCAGAGTTGTTCGAAATTCCAATCCCCGATGAACCGAAACGCCATTGGGCAAATATCACCCCCTCAATGTCCCCTATTAGCAATAAGGAGCTGATCTTATGACATTTCAGGATATCTTCAAGTCCAGCTATCTGGAAAAACTCGCGGAATTTTCTTTTCTCGATGCCGCCATCGCCCTGATTCTGGCCTTTCTGACCGGACTATTCATCCACACCATTTACCGGCGAACCTTTAACGGCGTTCTGTACTCCAAGCCGTTCAATACCTCTCTGGTGCTTCTGACCATGCTCACCACCTTCATCATCCTGGCGGTAACTTCCAATGTGGTGCTCTCCCTTGGCATGGTGGGCGCACTCTCCATCGTTCGCTTCCGAACCGCCATCAAGGATCCCCTGGATCTGGTCTTCCTGTTCTGGGCCATCGGCTCCGGCATCGTCCTGGGCGCCGGCATGGTGCCCCTGGCCCTGGTCGGCTCCCTGCTGATCGGTCTGGTCATTCTGGCATTTGCCCGCGGAACCGATCAGGATCAGCCCTTTGTGCTCATACTGGATCTGGAAGATGAATCCGCGGAGGTTGAATCCCTGACCTATCTGAAAAAGGAACCGCACCGCCTGAAACTGAAATCCAAGACCATTACCCCCGGACAGATCGAAATCATCTATGAGCTTCGCCTATGCGCCCAGAATACCGCCTTTGTCAATGAACTGGTCAGCCTGCGCGGTGTCCGCAACGCCACCCTGGTCAGCTGCAACGGAGATTATGCCGCCTGATGCCCAGTTTCCCCGGTGAACCAGAGTAGGAAACAGGCACCCAGGGATTTTGCGACATCAAACGAAGACTTGCGACATTCAACATGAGTCATTCAATTGAAAAGCTGCGACATACGACATTCAGACATATGATAAAAGGTATACAACATTAGACACCGCACCCGGCCGCATCCGACTTTGCCAGGGAACTCCGGCAGGAACGATGCTGTCAATCGGAATCATTTGATTCAGACCGGTCGGGCTCTGGAACATCAGACCTGGCCAATGATCAGGCAATGCCTGCAGAAAGGATGAAATCATGAATAAAAAATGGAACAGACGCTTACGAATCAGGGTCGTGGCCGCCCTGGCCGCAGTGACCCTCACTGCTGCCGGCTGCAGTGCATCCCCAGTGGGCAGCACTTTGGCAGGGACAGCTTCGACTCAGATCACGGTTGCAGGAACAGCTGCCGGTACACAAACCGCCGGCACAGCAGGCAGACCGGACACATCGGGCACTGCCACTTCCGGCGAATCCCAGGAGGCAGCCCTGACCGTCGAGTACAGTTCAAAAGATCTGGAGACGACGGTGGATGAAACTGCCGCCACAAAAATCCGGTTCGGGGAAAAAATCACAGTCAGCGGTGAAGGCGCTCAGGCCTCCGACAAAATTCTGACCATCAGCCAGGCGGGAACCTATCTTCTGTCCGGAGAATCCGCTGATGGCCAGATCGTGGTGAACGCGCCGGAGGATGCCGATGTCATCCTGGTTCTGAATGGGCTGAAACTGACCTGTCCGTCGGCCTCAGTGCTGCATATTCTGGAAGCGGATCAAGTGATCCTGACGCTGACTGCCGGCTCGGAAAATGTGCTGACCGACGGCGTCGACCGAGTTCAGGCGGACAGCGAGGCGACGGATGCGGCGATCTACAGCAAGGCGGATCTTACGATCAACGGCAGCGGCAGTCTCAAGGTTACGGGTCAGTATGCCCATGGCATTGTCAGCAAAGATGACCTGAAAATCGTCAGCGGTCAGATCACGATCACCGCAGTCAACGATGGGCTGCAAGGCAAGGATCTGGTTGCGATCCGGGACGGCAATCTGAACATCACGGCAGGCGGCGACGGCATCCAGTCGACCAATGATGAGGAGGCTGCCAAGGGCGGAATCCTCATCGAAAACGGCACCTTTGACCTGACAGCCGGCCAGGATGGCATTCAGGCTGAAACCAGCCTGTGGATCAAAAACGGTACTTTCCGGCTGGTCACCGGCGGCGGCAGCGCCAATTCCAGTCAGACCAGCGGCTGGGGGAACTGGGGACCGGCACCCGCTTCCGACAGCCAGACCTCCGATTCCGCCAAGGGTCTCAAAGCCGGCACTGCGCTGGTGATTGACGGCGGAGTCATCCAGCTGGATTCCTCTGACGACGCAGTCCACTCCAACGGTGATGTCACCATCAATGGCGGTGCCATCGAACTGTCCTCCGGCGATGATGGAATCCATGCCGATCAGGCTCTGCTGATCAATGCCGGCGACATCTACATTGAGACCAGCTATGAGGGACTGGAAGGCGCCAGTGTGACGATCCGGGATGGAAAGGTCCACGTCGGCGCGATGGACGACGGGATCAACACCTCCGGAGGCAATGACGGCTCCTCTGTCAGTGGCCGGCCCGGGCAAAACGGATTTGATCAGTCCGATGGCACCCTCCTCTCCCTGCTGGGCGGCTACGTTTTTATTGATTCCGCGGGGGACGGCATTGATGCCAACGGCGACATCGTAATGGAAGCAGCCACCGTCATCGTGAACGGCCCCACCAATAACGGCAACGGGGCGGTGGACTATGCCGGCACCTTTACCCTGAATTCAGGAACGCTTCTGGCCCTGGGCAGCTCCGGCATGGCTCAGAACATCAGCGAAACCTCCAGCCAGGCAGCTTTTCTCCTGAACACCAGTGAAATCAGTGCTGACACCCTGGTCCGGATCACCTCATCCGACGGAACCGAGCAGATCACCTTCTCCTCCCCCAAACCCTTCAGTTCCATCCTTTACTCCAGCTCCGACCTGAAGGCCGGTGACACCTGCCTCATCTCCAGCGGCGGCACCTCTGACGGAACCGCCACCGACGGAATCATCCAGGGCGGCACCTGGTCCGGCGGCACGCAGCTGACCCAGGTTGAGATGACCTCAGCTCAGACAACCATCGGAGGCGGCATGGGCCCCGGCCCGGGCGGCATGAAGCCCGGTCCCGGGAACCCAGGCAAACGTCCCTGATTTAATATAGATATCCTCCTTACCCTGCGCAGCGGTTCTTCTCAGAGCCGCTGTTCTTTCCTGTCCTGACCGCCCATCCAACGGTGGACTGATGGCGTCCACCGGACAGTGGACTGACTGCACGAACCGGCCGTGGACTGACTGCACGCACTGGCCGTGGACTGACTGCACAAACCGGCCGTGGATTGATTGCATCCAAACTTTCATACTCCCGAAACAATGACTTGGTATAATGATTTCATCGGGATGTTATCCCAGGTGAAAGGTGTGATGACAATGGCTCCTTATGAAACAGCCCCCTATCAGGTTCTGAAAGCAGAACCGCCCTTTGAGCTGCGGGCCTATGATGCGTTTGTCACCGCTTCAGTGGACAGCCGGGACTGGATAAATTCAGACGGATTTAACCAGATCTTCAATTACATCAGCGGCAGCAACGAAGCCGGTCAGAAAATTTCCATGACGACTCCGGTATTCAATGAACTGGAAAGCAGTCGGGCCACCACGGAGTTCGTCATGCCCCGGGAAGTGACCCCGCTCCTGCCTCGACCCCAGGATCCCTCCATTACGTTGAAGTCTCATTCCCCGGTGAAAACCGCAGTCATTACCTTCTCCGGCCGCATGAATGAAGCAGCGGTGCAGAAAAATAAAGCCCGGCTGACGGACTGGATTCACCGCCAGGGCCTGACCCCGGCCGGTCCCATCCGGCTGGCGCGCTACAATCCGCCGTTTATCCCCCCGTTCCTGCGCCGCAATGAGATTCTGATGGATGTGCGGGACGAATAAACCAGAGGAAGGAATACATGGTACACTCGATAATTACAGATCTTACTGACAATACAGAAACCAGCCTGGCGGCTTCCCCCGCCAGGCTCCTGGAGTTCGCTCAGGCGAATTTTCATCGGGCTGGTGATAATCATCCGGCTCTGATGGAATCCTGCAGCGCTTTGGCGCAGGCCCGCAATGAACAGGAACTCCGCTGTGTAATCGCCGGCCTGCAGGCGGACCTTGAGCCCTGGCGAGCCAAAACCGCGGCGGAGCTGACCCGGAATGACCTGAACCAGCTCCGGACAAAGATTACGGACCGTCTGACCGAGATTGACCGGAACGGCTCCCTGATGCCGGAACCCTGCCTGGAGTTCTTTATCGAACAGGGTTACCTGGAAACGGCAGAAGAATTTCTGCTCCAGGCCCGGATGCAGGATGGCAGCCTGACCATGGAGGAAGCATTCCAGGCCCTGCGCAATGTCTGGATCATGAACAGTCTGCAGCTGCTCTGGGGAATTCCCCTGTCCGTCACCCCCTCGGTCTATGCCTACAGCATGCTATACCCCTATACGGACAATTTCCTGGATGATCCCCAGGTGGATCCCCTGGAAAAAGAACAGTTTAATCACAAGCTGAGCCTTGCTCTGGGCGGTGAATTCCCCGCACCGGCGGGAGCGCATCAGCGGAGGGTATTTGAACTGGTGGACCAGATCCGGACTCAGTATGACCCGGTCCGGTATCCCCAGGTATTCGAAGGGATCAGACTGATCCAGCAGGGACAGATCCTCAGTCTGATGCAGGACCGCGGCAAGACAATGTCACCTGAGGAACTTCTGACCTTGAGTTTTTTCAAGGGCGGCGCTTCGGTGCTGGCTGATGCCCTCCTGGTCCGGCCCGACCTGACGGAGTCCGAACTGACCTATGCCTTTGAGTACGGTGCCTCCCTGCAGCTTCTGGATGACATGCAGGATCAGCAAAACGACCGCCGGGACCGCCACCAGACGCTGTTCAGTCAGGTGATTCCCCCCGCAGCCTGCGACGAGCTGATTCAACAGCTTTTATCTTACCTGCAGTTGATTCATCGCCACACTGCCACGGATTCAGTCCAAGCCGCCCGCCTGAAGCGAATCATCGCCACCTGGACCGGTCTGATGGTCTTTGATGCGGTGGGCCGAAATCCCTCCCTGACATCCACCGCCCTGTACCGGGCTCTGGAGGCAGCCTCAAAAGTCCGCCTGAATTTCTATCAGGAAATCGAAGCCTCACTCAGTCCTTATTTAGACCAGATGGATTCAATCCAGACCCTGGCCGACAGTCCCGCCAACCTGCCCTGATCCGTGCTCTGCCGCTATTTCAGGAGCAATCGGATCCGCGCAAGATGATCCGGAATACGTGTAATAAAATCATGCAAGAAAACATCTAAGAAAACATCTAAGAAATCATGTAAGAAAACATGAAAGTAAAACATGTCCGGACATAGGACAGCCCTTTATGGACAATCCTTTATGGACTAACATATGCCTTCAAACAAGTGATCGGCATACGCCTGAAGACAAGAGCTGAACGTAAATCCATACGAACGTGTGAAAGCTGCCGGCCCACTCTGAAATTCAGAGCAGATGGCAGCTTTTTTATCGTTTCAAAGGCTTGTTGGTATGAGTCATGCGCTGGTCGATTCGACCGGCGGCAAGTGCGCCGCTCGATGCAGGTGCCTTTGGTGTTCACGGATTCAGGGTTTGAACTCACGACGTTCCGAGCCATCCGGCTCCATCATGTGATAGGTGTTCATGTCATTGTTGTAGTAGATGATCTGATCTTCCAGAAAATGAACCAGCGAATAGGTGCCGGGGCCAAGAATCAGTTCTCTGGTCCGGTCTTCGAGGTGGAATCGAACCATCCCTTTGTCCTTGCCGGTAGCGTAGTAGTAGAGCCATCCCTGGTGGATGCCATAAAGGGTACCGGTTTCGCCATTGATGCTCTCGTTCTGGGTCGCGTCGGTCTTCATCCGGCGCAGTTCGTGATCTGATTCGGTGGTGTAGTAAATCCAGTCCTGATCCAGGGTCATCAGGGCGATGGCCTGGCCGGTGACCGGAAGAACTTCGCTTCCGTCGCGCCGGATCTTACTGATGCCCTCTTCCCCGGCCTGATCGTTGGTCAGCGAGGGTTCAAAGTAAATCCATTCGTCATCCAGCTTCAGATTGCGCACGGCCATCTGAGTCAGCTGCTGCAGCCCGGTGCCGTCCACCCGGATTCGACATAAGGTCTGGTCCAGGGACTGATTGACAAAGTACATCCATTCATCAAAGACCACGAGCTCGGAAGCGCTCTGGTCGGCAACAATGCCGTAGCCGGTGCCGTCGATCCGGACTCTGGCCAGGCAGTCGTAAAAACCGGTATCAATAAAATAGAGATAGTGGCCGGACAGGTTCAGATGATTCCCCGGCCGCTTGATGACGGTACTGATGGAAATTCCGTTGCGCAGCGTCTTTCGAATCTCGCCCATATAGTGATCCAGGGAAAAGTAGATCCAGTTCCCGCCTCGGACAAACCGGCTGTGGGCGTTCGAATTGGGGACTCCCAGACCCCTGGCATAATCCGGTTCTTCCGGATCATCCCGGATCCAGTCCACGGTGTAGGCCGGTTCCATGCCGGAGCCGTCCAGTCTCACCCGGTAAGGTCGATTGACATCATCGGCATTGGAAAAATAGATCCAGCCGCCGGCGATCTGTACCCCGAAGGCCCTGGTGTTCATCAGCAGCACCGGATCGCTTCCATCAAGCTCAGCCCGGTAAAGTCTGCCGGTCTCGCGAATGACATAAAACAGCTGATCCTGGTAGATCGTCATGCCGCACAGGCTGTCCCGAAGCAGTTCCATGGCGCCGCTGCCATCCAGTCGCATCCGCATGAGCACCCGCTGATCATCCGCCAGACTGGTATAGTAAATCCAGCCTTCGTAAGGAATGATATTGGTGCAGACCTCCTCGGCCAGGAGCCGGTCGTCAGTTCCATCCGGCCGGATCGTGCGCAGTTCGTCTCCCTGCGCCTCCTTTGCCACATAATAGATCCAGTCCCCTTCCAGCGTCAGACTCCGGCTGGTTCTGGCATTCAGCCGGACCGGTTCGGTTCCGTCTGTCTTCATCCGGTACAGCGACCCATTCTCCGCCAGGTTGGAAAAGAAAACATAGTCGCCCTTGACGAGAATATTGGCACAGGAATCGTAATCGCAGGGAATCGGGCTGATGCGCTCGATGCTCTTGCCCTCGGTGGTCATGCGATAAATATAAGCTTCATCCAGCCTGGTCCGCTTAATGTAATAGATCCAGCCGCCAGCCACATTGATGCTGCTGACCGGCTTTTCATTGTAATCGGTGATCTGGGTGTCGTCGGCCCGTTTGCGCATTAACCGGGCGCCCTGACTGGCGTCTGCATAATAAATCCAGCCGTCCTTTTCGGCAAAGCAGCCGTGAGTACCGTAATTGGTATTGGTGTTCCCCGGTTCGCAGCCGCAAAGCGTAAACTCCGTGTCAGAGGGAGCTGTCGACGGGTTCACCTGGACAGAGGTGGCAGTCGGTCCGGTACCGGGCTTTAAAGGCGCAGCCGCAGTCCCCGGCGGCGGGGAATGAGAACAGGCGGTGAGTCCCAGCGCCAGCGCCAGGACAGTCATCAGGCTTCGGTGCAGCGATTTCATGGAAAAGCTCCTTTTGGTCCGTCGGAGAAGCCCTGTGGGCACGTCGGTCAATGAAGCTGAAGGAACTGCCGGAGCGGTCCGGCAAGCTTCCGGGGCAATTCAGTTCTGATTTAATCACAGTTAATAAAACTGGTATTTCGTTACTATAATTATAATTTTTATCTCGCTCTTTGTCAAATTTTTAATTATCTTTTCATTTTTAGTATAAATTTATTATTGCTCCCCTGATTAAACCTTGCGCATATTAAGAGGCATATTTTGTGGTTTTTGAATGGAAGAACCCCCTGATTTTATTAGGACGCAATTGCACAGTTTTTAAATGAGATCGAACATTATGTTCAAGCTCCTCATCGCTCCTGGGACTTGGTTTTTTACTTATGCCACGTTTGAGATCGCTGTTGAGCAATTCATCAGGATTGTACTCTGGAGCATACGGTGGCAGGTAGAATAGCTCAATTTCTTCCTTGATGTATTTCTCAAAGGCTGGCTGCATCCAGAGCATGTCGCGGGTCGGCCGTTGCATCTACAACGGGCCGATGGAAGGGTTCTTGGGTATCCTGAAGTGTGAGATGTTCTACCTTAAGACCTTCCACACTTACGAGGAACTCAAGCAGGCGGTGGATGACTACATCCGCTTCTACAACACGAAGCGGTACTTGAGAAAGTACAAAGGTCTGGATCCTCTTGAGGTGAGGAACCAGGCACTGGCTGCATGATCTTGTTTTGGTTATTTCACTGTCCACTTGACAGGAAGCAGTTCAGAAGCGGCTTTCTTCTTTTTTTGCCTTTTTGTTCAACTGTATTTTATGCGATTTTTCCAAGGGTTATGCAAAGATAAGCTGAAACCAGAATTAATCAGAGGCCCCTAACTACTTGGAAGATTAATACCCCAACTAATGTATCCATTCATCCTTCGGAATGATGAGAACTCAGTTAGTTATTGTTTTTGTCTTTTTTCTGTATGATGTTATTTTTTAATCAATATATTTTCATTATGTGACTCTAAATATAAATTTAATTCTTGTTGTTGAGTTGTATTCTCATATTCCGCAAGATTGAAATAAAAAATTTCAGTTTCTTTATTATTTATAACTCCATACATATAAAATTCTGTAGTTGGGTGATATGATATTTGAAACAATATGACATTATTTTCTCCCTCACTTTCTCTAAGTAAAGGTTTTTTAGTGTTATTCTCGAAAGTTCCGACTTCAAAAAAATCGACAGGGAAATTCTGTGTGTTATTAATTTTGATCTGAACGAGGTATTGTATATTTCCTCCTTTGGAGGTATGAGGGCTTGAGATATTTAAACATGAAGTAAAAAGTGATAATAAGATTAAAAGATAACTTAAAAAAACTTTAGAATGTCTCATGATTATTCTCCTATAGTTTTTAGGGAAACAATAACTAGGCCTTGTTTGAAAAATCGACCCGCATGATCACTGCAACAGGATCATGATCGAGGCAAGGTAAACAAAGGCCAGAAAAGACTGGTCCTGTTTGTCATATCGGGTCGCGATCCGGGGAAACCACTTCCTTTACGAAAGTTTAGCATATTATTGCTCCCCTGATTAAACCTTGCGGATATTAAGAGGCATATTTTGTGGTTTTTGAATGGAAGAACCCCCTGATTTTATTAGGACGCAATTGCACAGTTTTTAAATGAGATCGAACATTATGTTCAAGCTCATCATCGCTCCTGGGACTTGGTTTTTTACTTATGCCACGTTTGAGATCGCTGTTGAGCAATTCATCAGGATTGTACTCTGGGGCATACGGTGGCAGGTAGAATAGCTCAATTTCTTCCTTATGCTTTTCTACCCACGCCATGACTTTTTTAGCGTGATGAACCCGCAGATTATCGAGCACCAGGAATACTTTCTTGTTGCTGTCATGCACTAACCGCCGCATAAAATCAATCAGTTTGTCGGCATTCATGTTGTCTTTATAGAGGACAAAGCGCAATTTTCCTCGATTGGAAATTGCTGAAAGCATGTTGATCTTGATATGCTTTGCTTCGGTTCGAACCACCGGCGTTTGTCCGATTGGCGCATACCCACGCAAGCAAGTTGACTGGTTTTGCAATCCGGTTTCATCTCCAAAGAAAATCTCTGCATTCTCAGCCTCTGCTCGTTCAGTAATGCCAGGAAACTCAGTTTCGACCCAGTGCTGCACCTTCTCTGTGTCTTGCTTGTAGGCGCGTTTCATCGGCCGCTGGACTGAGAATCCCCACCGCGCCAAGTAGACCCCTAAAGTAGATACGGGCAGGCTGATTTTATACTTTTCATAAATGAGCTCTGCAATGGTTTTTCTGCTCCACATGCAGTCTTTGAACTTCAATTGATCCGGTGTCTTATCAACCAGGATTTGCTGTATTTCCTTTTCCTGGGCAGGAGTAAGGGTTCGTTTCGCACCCTCTCGGCGACCACGCTTTTGGGGCTTGATCCCTGCGATCCCGCCTTCCTTGTATTGTTTCTTAGTGTTCTGGACGTGACGCAAGCTTACATCTAAGATTTCCGCTATTTCCTCATTCGTTTTACCTTTTTCTGATAGTCGGATGATGTTCTTGCGAATCTGATATTGCTCTTCCGGACTAAGCCGAACTGCTTGGGTCTTTAAATCATTATTCATAAGATTATTATATCAGAAATCATCAAGAAACGCAAGGTTTATTTAGTGAGTCAATAATAAAGCCAGGAATCTGCCTTCCAGCCATTGAAAAAGCCAGTTCAGCTGACACTGGATCCAGGAATCCTTTACAGGTATTTATGGGTATTCAGCTGTTGCACCGAGAACCGCCCCGGGTATGGGGAGGGCACCGGACCGTATCTTCCTTTCATTCATCAAAGGGATTACTCCTCCAGCTTCTTTTTCTCTCAAAAAAAAATTTCCTGAACCAGAGGGATCGGGTCGGATCGGAAAACAAACGGGGACAGTCGCCTGCCCCCTGGATCGCAGGCTGAATCGCGCTGCTGTTTGTTGTTGTCTATTGTTGTTTATTACCTGTTCCCGCCGGAAAGGCTGGATGGTAAATTAGTCGAACCAGCGGCCTTTGATCAGATCCTTCGCATCCCGGGTCAGTGGGATCAGATCCGTCTGATCCAGATATTTCATGTCAAACTTCCGGTTGAGGGCGGCAAAGTGCTTCAGTCCAAAGGCCAGTTTGTTCAGATACGAGAAGACGCCAATGGCTCCCGGAGAAAAATCATCGGCCGCTTTTCCATACAGTGCCCGCAGTTCCGGCAGATCGCCGTAGATCTGTGCCACACTGGAGCCGTACTTCTGGTACGCCTTGGGAACTTCCCCTGCCTCGATTCTCTGGCCAATGTGCTTGCCGGTCATGGCCGCAGCCATGGCGGCTCGGCCGATTCCAACGGATGTCACATGACCCCTGCCGTAGGCCAATGCCTTGAACACCTGATCTTCTGAACTGAATCCGCCGGTGATGGTGATGGCGGGCACATACAGCCCGTTGTTTTTCATGTCCCGGGTAATCTGCAGGACAGTTTCCTCCAGTAACACGGTGGGCAATCCCCACTCATTCATCATTTTGCAGGGGCTGTAGCCACTGCCGCCGCCGGCACCGTCAAAGGTGATCATGTCGACTTCCGCCTGACTGCCCAGCTGCAGCACCCGTCGGATGTCCTCCCGGTCATAGCCGGCCATTTTGAGATAGATATTCTTTGCCCCCAGCTGGCGCAGCTCAGCGATTCGGGGAATTAAATACTCCTCATCCCAGATTGGCAGCCGGGAATAGATATAGAAGTTGGGACAGACTCCGTCAGCCTCCGCCTGAACAATGGCGGGATCCGTGGGATCCGGCAGCACCAGATGACCCAGTGCCTGCTTAATTAACGCCTCTTCCCGGTCCTTCAGCCGGTTGACCGGCTGGGTGCCCTTGGCCCCCTGGCCAAACTTGAGCTCAATGGCCTGAGCGCCATGAACCTGGATGGCATATTCGGGAACGCCCATCATGTCATCCTCAATATTGCACTGAAGCACAATCTGACCATATCCCCGGTCATAGCGACGGAAGGCATCCAGCATCTTCTGCAGCGCCGGGAAATGAACCACTTTGCCATGCTCCAGCCGCAGTTCGGGATCCTTGGTTCGGGAATCTTCCCCAATGACGCAGGTGACGCCGGCCATGGCCGCACCGCCGAAATAATCCTCCCAGTTCATCTTGATCAGGGCTGGCAGAATCAGGGGCATGGCCAGCCGAACCGGATGGAATCGGCCGTATTCGCTCTCAAGGTTTACCCGGAAAATATTCGCCTCGGCAAAATTCAGACCCGCTCCGACGGCACCGAACACTCTGCCGTTGATGTTGAAGTGCGAGTAATCCAGGGGATAGTCCTTTTCCGAAGCGATCTGATTGGCCCCGGTGTTGGTGGGGTATACCGCCCGAGCTCCCAGAACAGCCGCCAGGGCAATCTCGCAGGGGCCTTCGCAATCCTCCGTACAGAATGAGCACATCCCGGACTGGGGTGAGAGATGACGGCTGCGGTGAAAGGTATCATTGAAGGCTGATGACAGGTTGGGTGAGTAGGTCATGACAAAATCCTCCTCTTTCTATAATCTTAAATTCGATTAAAAATCTCGCAAAAAATTTCGTTCATGGATTTTTACTTCGCTGCTTTAGCTGGTCAATGTTTGAACTCACAGACAGGCGCCGTATGATAACGATTTCCACTTCCATTATTTCACATCGGACTGGCGAATGGAAATACAAAGATCATCCGAATATGCCAAAAAGCTCAGGGGGGCAGCTGAAACCAGGTTCCCTGAGCTCATAGCGGCGCTGCGATCCGGCGCAGACTGTCCGTTTGGAGAATGTTCTGCGGCAGCCTGCAAACACATAACCATCAATGGGCAGGAACTCACTCCGTCAGCACCTGTGTTTTACAGGTGCTGCCCCCGGGAATCAGGCATGGCACTCCTCGTGATGACTATGTTCGTGGCACACCGAACCGGTGGATTTCAGTTCTCCGGCCAGATAAGCCAAGGCCGCGGCTCTGGCGTCGCCTCTGGCGCCGACGATTACTTCGATGTTGTGCTGGTTGAAAATTTCAATGGCTCCGCCGCCCATGCCACCGGAAATGATGACGTTGACTCCCAGGTCATTCAAAAAGTTCGGCAGAAAGCCCGGGCGATGTCCCGGATTGGGAATGCTGGCATGTTCCATAATCTCATCATTCTGAGCATTGTAGAGGTTGAAATTAACACAATGTCCGAAGTGTTCTGTCACCATGTCGTGTTCACTGGCTACTGCGATCTTAATCATTTTTGTTTCCTCCGCTTGTTCGATTTGTACTTACTATTTGTCTTTATTGTTCCGTTAATTCCTATGAGTTCCAACCGGTTCACTGCCTGCCGGAATCATGCCTTCCAGTTCCTGGGCCAGCTCATGGAGCCAGTCCCCGGCATACAGCTCGATCATGCCGCGGTCAGTGGCGGCCGCCAGTCTGGGATCGATGGGAAGCCTGGCCTGTACTTTCAGCTGATGAGCCGCGGCGACTTCGTCGATGTGGCTCTCCCCGAAGATCCGGTACTCCTTGCCGTTGTCCGGACATTTGAAGTAGGAGTAATTCTCCACCAGACCAATGATCGGAATATTCATCATCTTTGCCATTTTGACGGCTTTCCCCACAATCATGGAAACCAGTTCCTGCGGGGAGGTGACTACCAGGATGCCGTCAATCGGAATGGACTGGAAGACAGTGAGCGGAACATCTCCGGTTCCCGGAGGCATGTCGATGAACATGAAATCCACATCCTCCCAGATGACTTCCGTCCAGAACTGCTTGACCGTATTGGCCAGAATCGGACCGCGCCACAGCACGGGATCTGTCTCGTCTTCCAGCAGCAGGTTGATCGACATGATGTCAATCTCTGTTTTGGTTCGAATGGGAAGCAGGCCATACTCATTGGTTTCCGGCTGAGTTCTGATGCCGAAGGCTTTGGGGATCGACGGACCCGTAACATCCGCATCCAGAATTGCGGTATGATACCCCCGCCGATTCATTTCCACCGCCATCAGCGAGGTCACCAGCGATTTGCCGACGCCACCTTTGCCGCTGACGATTCCAATCACCTTTTTCACCCGACTCATGACATGAGGCTGTTCCAGGAAATCCTTCGGGCTGGTCTTTCGCTCAGAACAGGTTTCCCCGCATCCGGAACAGTTCTGGTCACATGTTTCACTCATAGATTTCTTCTCCTTTAATTACACGAAAAAATAACTACCTCCGGAGCAACCCGGCGGCTTCCCCGCGGCATGCCAGTTTCCAATGCATTGCTCCGATTGTCTATCTATTTATCTATCCATTTATCTATGTTCTCGGCTTCAGCCTTGCTGCGATTTCATATAGGAGTTCGTCGCGATCTTTGGGCAATACTCCCTTGATCTGGATCAGGTTGGTTGGGTGAGTGGTATTAAACAGCGTTGGCTGGCTGGGGTTCAATTCTTCCAGCAGCGTCCGGAGCTCCAGCAGCAGCTCAACGGGCTGGGCCGGAACAAACCGGCCGCTGTTCACCATGGTCTCCAAAGGGGGCCGCCGAAAATTTTCAGATTCATGGTGATGATGGTCCGGGTGGTGAACTGATTGATCATGTCGGCTGTCGCCCTGGCATATTTCTCACCCTGGCCTGCCCCGGCTATTCCATACATGATGATGGTATTGAACGGAAGCCTGGCCTGATTGAGCTTTTTCGCCTCGCGGATCGCGTCTGTCCGCCGATGAGATTTTTTCATCAAGCTGAGAACTTCATTATCCTCTGATTCGAATCCGATGTAGAGCAGTCGCAGACCGTCATCGTGCAGAATCGTAAGTTCTTCCACGGTATACTGCGCCAGATTCCGGATGGAGGCATAGGATGCGACACAGGCGCAATAGGGCAGATACTGACGAATCATGACCAGGAGCGATTTCATTTTTCGGAAGCCAATGGCCAGAGGGTCTGCCCCGGTCAGAAAGACTTTTTCCGTATACCGTCCCGCGTTCATCACGCACACTGATTATAGGAACAGCCGCGCGTTACCGGCAGAAGGAAGGTGTTGAGTTCATCCTGCGGATAGTAGACCATGTCTTTTTCCATGTTCTGTTCCCCTCCTGAAATCTGCGGGACCCATCAGTTTAGCATACGTTCAGTGGAAATTCTGATCCAGGTGATTCGCATCCGGCAGGACCGCACCCAGGTGTCAGCAGGTCTTACTCTTTTTTTGAGAGTATGGTCAGGCTCTTCCCCTTCCCCAGCTGAATCAGTGTTTTGCTGAATACTTCCCGAACCGCGTCTCCGGCCGGGCAATCCAGGTCAACAATGGTCCTGCCCGTGTTGATGGCCTGAACCGCCATGGGATCAAAGGGGATCCGACCGGTAAAGGGAATTCCGCGTTCCTCGCAGAATGACTCAATCAGGGCGGCGTTCCCTTCATTGGTATCGGCCTTGTTGATGCACACCGCCACCGGGGTCTGGAATTTAGCGGCAGTCAGCACAATTCGGTCCAGATCGCTGATGCCGGACAGAGACGGCTCTGCCACGATGAGCACCAGATCCACACCGCTGATGGAAGCGATGACGGGACAGCCAATGCCGGGAGACCCGTCGATGATGGCCAGTTCGGCAGATGGTGCCGCGGCCATCAGCCGCTTCTTGACTTCCGTCACTAAAAGTCCCGAAGTGCCTGAGCCCATTTTCAGCTGGGCCGTGGAGAAGACGCTCCGGTCATCACCATACAGCATCAGTTCGCCGGCAGTTGCCGGCTTCAGTTCAATGGCCCGGACCGGACAGACGGCTGCGCATACGCCGCAGCCTTCACAGGCAAAGGGATCCACCTGGTAGGTGCCATTGACATGAATTGCCTCAAACCGGCAATGCTGGCGGCACAGATCACACTCGATGCACTGATCGGTATATATCTGCGCTTTCGGCAGGCCATAATAATCAGTCCGGTCCAATACCGGAAGATTCTGCATGACCAGATGCAGGTTGGGCGCGTCGACATCACAGTCGGCATAGGCTCTGGCCTGAGATAATTTGATAAAAGCCGACGCGACCGTAGTTTTTCCTGTACCGCCTTTACCGCTCAGAATCAGCAGCTGTTTCATAGCCGGCCACCTCCCTGATTTTTTGATGCAGTCTGGTGAACATCTCATGATACTGGGGCAGTTCACGTGCCAGGATTCGTCCATTGGAATTCAGCCGGCCAATGGTTTTATCAAAGGGTATGGACTCCAGGATTGTAATCCCCTGTTCCAGACAGTAGTCTTTGGACGGGTTGTCGCCTTCGATGCATTTATTGAGAATGACTCCGTGCGGTTTCTGAAACAGCCGCACCAGTTCATGAACCATCTTCAGGTTATGCAGCCCAAACAGGGTCGGTTCTGCCACCAGGATGCAATAATCAGCATCCCGGATACTGTCCATGACGATGCAGGCGGACCCTGGCGGACAGTCCACGATCATCGGCTGGTCCAACGGCGACTCAGCGGCAAACAGCTTTCGGATGATCGGAACTCCGGAGGACTGACCCGGATCAAGCCAGCCGGTTCGAACGGTTACCCCTTCCGAGGTGCCAGTCTGAATCTCGCCGATGGATTTTTCCACTTCATGCAGTGCCTGCTGCGGACAAAGCAGGGTACAGCCCCCGCAGGAATGACAAATGTCATCAAACAGCATCCACCTGGTCCCGACCATCGCCAGGGCATGGAACTTGCAGAATTCAACGCAGGTCCGGCAGGCATTGCATTTCGTCTCATCCACTGCCGGAATTTTTACCGTAACTGCCTCCCGCTGAATGGACTTCGGACGAAAGAAGAGATGTCCGTTGGGTTCCTCGACGTCGCAGTCCAGATAGACGGAAGGTGCAATGGCGGCCGCCAGATTTACCGATACCAGTGTTTTCCCGGTGCCGCCTTTGCCGCTTAATACCGCGATCTTCATGGGCTGACTCTTAGTGTCCATGATATCCGGGATGAATCTCTTCCAGAAGCGGAAGCTGCCCGGCCTTGAATGCTTCAATATTTTCGGTCAGGCTGCCTTCGATGCTGCGATGAATCCGGACATTTGCCCCATTCAGAACCTTGGCTGCGTTTTCGCCGCACCGGGGCGTCAAAAGTACCTGGGCTCCTGAATCCACAACGGCCTGAGCAGCCTTGATTCCGGCTCCGCCCTGGCTTTGGGCTGCCTCGTTGACCATAAAGGTACCCGTCCCGGCTTCGGTGTCAAAGATCAGATAGTACGGGGTCCGGCCAAAGGAAATGCAGACATTTCCTTCCATTTTTTGTTCATCGGCTGGTATTGCTATTTTCATCGATTATTCTCCTCATGTTCCGACCCATCATCCGGGTCATTTTCTAAGCCACTTTGGAAGCATCGGCCATACAGGCCTCTGCGGCACTGATGGCATCCCATGCGCCGTTCCTTGTCATTGTACAACTGGTAATCACCGCCTCCAATCCGCAGACGGTCGCCGTATACCAGTGCCTGAGCGATTTTTCCCCTGGCTTCCTTGTAGATTGACTGAACCGTGGCTCGGGCAACCTGCATCCGTTCGGCGCATTCTTCCTGAGTCAGTCCTTCCAGATCAATCAGGCGAATCGTCTCATATTCATCGACTGTCATAGAAATATCCCGCTTGGAGTCATTCGTTCCGCTTAGCGGCCCGAACAGCTCCATTTCAGGCAGACAGCACACTTTCCGCCACTTTCTTGGTCTTGGCATTCAATCACCTCCCGTTCTTCCCGTTTCCCATTCCCTTCCAAATCGACTGTTGATCATAGCTTTTCTTCGAGTCTAATGGATCGATCAAGTTTTCGGCATATGCTATTTATAGTTTTATAATACTCCGTTAATGGCATATGTCAATAACGGAGAGTGCACAATTTGATGGAATGCCAGGAAACAAACGACAGCTTGCTTCTCCAGTCACTATACTGAGTTCGTTCAGGGCCGCTGCCGGTTTCCATAAGGATCTGTCCACGAAGATAAAAACCACGTCCGGTGAGATTAACTGATCTCTGCAGGCGTGGTTCTGACTGGTAAATATTAATTCAGAATGAAGTTTCATCCGGAGAATATTGAATCATTCGATCCTCCGTTTTCTCCGGCCGCTCTCTCCAGCTGCTGGATCATTTCCGCCAGGTCGATGTCATACCGCCGGGCAATGGTCTCAAGGGAATCAAACAAACAGTGACATAACAGACACTGTCCGATCTGTTCGTCATAGGCGCGAAATACCGGATCCGTCTGCGGATACTGTTCCACAATGTCCAGCGGCGTGTCTTGCTTTAAAATCATCCATTCATCTCCCCCTTTTTCTTTTTCTGATTATACCTTACCGGATCGATTCCTGATACACTGAAGTCATACAACCTCCCGCCACACCGACCCGCCAGGCCGATCCAAATCGGAGACTCCTTCCCATCAGCCTGGAAAACGGCAGGGCTGAATACCAGGCAAGTCGCTGCGCAAAGTCTGAGCCATGGGAGACGAACCGGTTTCGGAGCTGAAGAACACGCTGCACCATGTAGCTATTACCGGCCCGAAAATGAATTCACATTACAGCACGGGATAAGGGTATTGTTTCCGGATCGTATAATCGATTCATTAGGCCGAAAACATGTTTTGAGAACTCTTCTCGGAAACAACAGAAAATTAAGGAGATTCTATGGATAAAATAGCCTCGGAACGGATGGAACGTTACACGATTCACCCGGGCGATATGGAAAAAGTAAAGTTTGAGGAGTTAACCGATGCGCAAAAGGCCCGAGTGAAAGAAATCGCAGAGGAATTGGGCATAAAAATCAACGACCGGTAAACTCGAGTAAAAACGTGGCGAACGGAAAAATGATTTCATATCACACAGCGCATGTGGAGCCGCGTCGGCGACAGACTCCACACGATGAACGGGTAAACCCATTTTTGACAGTCTGGAAAGTCGTGAAAGCCGTCTTTTCCGGGATCGGATCCATCGGTCGGAAAACATTGACCCCATCCTGTCCGATCTGCTGTATGATCCCCAGACCTCCGGTGATCTCTCCATCAGTCTGAGCGGACGAGACGTACCCGCACTTCTTGAAAACCTGCAGGCCTCTCCTGTGGCGTATGCCGTCATCGGCCGGGTTGAGCCCTACGCTGGCCACTATGTCATCGTCGACTGATTACACCTGAAATTTAAACGGATTGTCCCGATCAATGAACAAACCTGGCAGAAGCGGCTCAGACCGTCTGCCAGGTTTGTTCATTGATCGGGTGGGTTTCTTTTTTACCGGCCTGCTGCTGCTCTTCTCCCACTGTAGGAATGAGTTATGATTACGTGGAAGGTGCGTGACTGGTTCTTATTAAGTACGTTAGGGGTTGTTAGGGGTCATTATGGGTATGTTGCGGGATGACTAAATAGATGACTTAGCAAAGGCTGACCATGCTTCCTTGAGCTAAGCCCTGAACCGGGGCAAGCCTGCCCTACTGGTCAAACTGCTCTGCCTTCCGGTATATTTCCTCTACCTCGGCCTTACTGATCAGACGGCTGAGAATCCAGGCAATGAGGATGATGCCGGGAATATCCACGGCCAGTCGGGTCAGGGCAAAGCGATTCCCCAAAGCAGCCATTTCAAACAGCAGCATGGGGATTTTCGTGGTAGACCACGCCCCGATGAAGATCAGGATGTTGGAGAACTTCACGCCCTTCTTCATGAACACGGCCGCAACGGGAAAGGCGCCGTACAGGGGGCCGGCCGCAGCCGATCCGATGAAGATGGCCAGGAGAATGCCCACCAGTCCGGATCCTTCGCCCATAAACCGAACCATGGTTTCCCGGGGGACCCAGACATCGAGGAGTCCCAGGAGAACAAAGATCGGCGGGATGACTAGCAGCATTTCCTTGAGGGTATAGCCGGTCACGTCGATGGCTTTTGTACCCAGTTCCCGGTTGACCAGGGTGAGCAGGCCAAGAGCTGCCGCCGCAATGAGAAAGGCCCGATACCGCCGGAGCAGGGACTTCGGTCCGCGACCTGTCATTTTCTCTTTCTGCATTATCTCACCACCATTCCAATGACCCAGGCTACCACAAAGGAGAAGGCAAACGCGATGCCGTTGCGGTACAGGGTCAGCTTTTTCCCGAAGTACTTCATTTCTACCGGCATGGTCACGACACCCACCATCATCAGGGTCGAGACGAAGGCGCCGATCTGCATGGGGCCGGCTCCGCCTTTCAGCAGCAGCGCTGCCATGGGGAAAGCGACAAATCCAGGAATCAGGGTAACGGCTCCCACCAGGGCTGCCAGTATCACTCCGGACCAGCCGGATTCACTTCCGATCACCTTCGAGATCAGGGCTGGATCGGCCAGTGCCAGCAGGATTCCAACCATCAAAATGACCACCAGAAATTCCGGCAGAATGTTTTCAAAGGATTTCCAGGCTTTTTTGATCGCCATGCGGGTCTTTTTCCGATCCCGGGTCCACGACAGGACCAGGAGCAATGCGGTCACAAGGTACAGTGCCAGATTCAAAATAACTTCCTCCCTTTCTTTCAGAAAGCTCCTCTCCGTATGTCCTCGAACGGCCACCGGATGAAGGGCTTTTTCTAACTATTAATTTAGCAGAAGAATCCCCTGCCTGCTACCGGAATAAATATACCATAGTTCGTTGTCATAATAAGAAAGATTTCCATCTCGAGAAAACTACAATACTGACTGGATCATACCGCCCTTTGTGCTCTGATTCAGAACTCTCAGCTTACCTGAGGCGGATGGACTGCGGAAATGCCTGAATTCTGGAAATATTCCACATCCGGTCGATATAGGCCGTGGTATAGATCTGCTCCACCTGATGATACAGCAGCATGCCCCGATCCGTCAGACGATACCGGGTTCCCTCCTGTCTGAGAATTCCCAGTTTTTGCGCCAGCCATATTTCCCGCCCGTACATTTTGGCCAGGGGCTGGCCGATCACCTGCTGAAAGCGCGCCGGATCGATGAGCAGGCCATAGCAGCTCCAGAACAGGAAATAGGCTGCCCGCTGCCTGGACGTAAAATCCAGGGTCAGGGAGGTCGCCAGCCTGCCCTGGGAGATTCGCTCAACATACCCGTCCAGGGAATGGGTATTGATTTTGAACTGGTTTCGCAGCAGACTCGTGGCCGACAGGCCGAATCCTAGAAAAGCTTCCCGGGTCACGGAAGAATACTGGGAAGTGCCCGGCTTGGCAAAGGTCCAGACGGAGGTCCGCACCAGTCCCTGATCCTTGCAGGTTTTGGCCAGGTGCTTCAGCAGACGCAGCTTATCCTTGTCCGACATAGGATGCCAGGTGTTATGGGCAAAGGTAAAATCGATGAATGGATAGGTCGACACTTGGGTAGCGCCATTGGCAAAGGCGGTCTGAATATCCCGGGTCAGGGATTCCTCCGTCTGGCCCGGAATCGCGAAGATCAGATCCACATCGATGACGTCAAATCCGGCGGAATGAACCAGGCGCACCTTGTCGGCAAAGGGTTCCCAGGAGCGGCCCAGCTTTTCCAGACATTCCCTCTCGAAGGACTGAATGCCCAGGCTTGCCATAGTCACCCCGGCCGATTTCAATTTTGTCAGCGTCTCCGCGGTCAGATCTGACGGATGGAGCTCCACTCCGATGCCCCCCCGGATTTCAAAATACCGCTCCAGGGCAGCAATGATCTCGGCCAGATCATCCCCCATCAGGGCAGGCGTCCCACCCCCGAAGTAGAGGCTGGTCACCGGCCGTCTTTCCCGGAGATGACCCGCCGCCAGCTCAATTTCCGCCAGCAGGCTCTCCTTATACTGCCCGGCCCGCTGCGGATCATAGATCTCCTTGCAGTAGGGACAAAAACTGCACAGCGTCCGGCAAAACGGAATATGGACATAAAGCCCGAATTCCTCCAGATCCTCAAAGGGCAGCGGCTGATCCATCCGGTTTCTGAACTCAAACGGAGCCATGGACCGTGTCAGGCCAAGGCGAAGCAATGTGGTCAGCATGGTAAACTCCCTCCCTTAAATGGATCTTGCGACAAATAAGCAGACGACTGACCGGTCAGAACTGTCTGAGATATGTCCTCAAAAACTCTCCGACTACGGGTAGATTCCCCTGAAATACCAGGGACAGCTCCGCGGCGAAGGCAAAGCCGCATTGTTCGCACAAACCTGGAATCTCAATGCAGCGGCCGCAGGTCCAGCCTGCTCCGTTCTCCATCACCACGCACTGCCGGCATGGCGCTTGAAATCTGTGCTCGATGAGCCTGGGCAATGCCCGGACCAGATTCAGAATGGGCAGGCCGTCCTGCTTCATTGCCGTGATGGCCTGAACGGCTGACCGGGCCTCTTCCCCTGACAGCTGCAATGATTCTACCCCTGGATAAGGTGTGTGAAAATTGAACGCGACGGCCTTCACCTTGGTCAGCCGTTGGGCAAGCCGGCTGACTTCCTCGATGTCCTGCCAGTTGATGTTGTTGACCGCCATATAGAGGCAGATATTTCGGTTCGGCGCGGCTGCGATATGATTTAGAATCCGGTCATAGGTATCGCCCCGGATTTCATTGTGATGGCGCCGGTTTCCGTCCAGACTGACCAGGATCAGATCCGCTTCGGGCAAGTCCAGAGGGAATGTTCCGTTGGTCACAACCTGGACCAGGATAAATCCCATGGCCTTGGCTTCGCTTACCAGATCCCGCAGCGTTCGGTCCGAATCCTCCCAGAGAAAGGGTTCACCGCCGTAAAACAGCAGGATTCGAACCCCCTGCCGGTACAGGTGCTCCATGTCACGCCTTACGCTGGAATAGGGGTAAATTACGCGGGCTTTGTTGGCCACGGCACAGTGCCGGCAGGCCAAGTTGCAGCGGTCTGTCAGGATGAGGGATCCCACCAGCGGATCCTGGCGGTGAAGCAATACGGTTGTCAGTCCAAAGCGAATCAGATACATCAGATCCCGCCCTTTCATGAATATCCCCTCCTCAGGGTTTGTCCGTTGGGGCAGTGTCAGCCAGATCCGCCGCTTTCTCGCGGAATTCCGCCTGATCGATTTCCCCCCGGGCGTAGCGCTCCCGCAGGATCGCCATGGCATCATCCGGTTTGGGCAGCCATCGCCCCAGACCGATCTTTCGGAGCAAACGCACGGCCAGCACGATGGCGCCTGCCCAGAACAGCAGATACAGGGCCATGGATACCAGCCCGACCCACCAGAAATCAACGTCTCCGATCATCATGCTGCTTGGTCCATAAAACGGATGCATGGCGTTCCTCCTCTCAAAAAAGCCGACCCGGACGGGTCGGCTGGCATCAGCTCATTGATCAGGCATGGATGCTGAGGGTACAGATCTTCCCTTCCTTGCCTTGAGTATAATCCCGATCAGGCCCTCACGCAACGAGGGAACAGCGGAGAACCCATTCCTTGGACTTCGTTACAGAATTCCCGACTGGCCATTGATGATGGCCTCTTCGTCTTCTTCCAGCGGAATGATGATGCATTTCTGGCCGTCGATGTACTGGGCTTTGATCTGAGCCACTTTTTCCGGCCGCACCTGCAGCTGGACATCGATGCCCTCCGTCTGCTCCATGGTCAAGGGCAGTGTCGGATCCTGAGCGCTGTCACGCAGCATCTGCTTAAGATTTTCCACCTGTTTTTCCAGAGCCTGCTCCTTCTTGCGCTTTTCTGCAGTTTTGAGGGCTTTGGGATCCAGCATCCGATCAGCCAGGGGCAGATCGCTCTGGAAATATTCCTCGTACACTTCCTCAATCTTCTGCAGGACTTCCACCGGAGCCTTGTCTGCCAGAATATCCTGAATCTGAATACTGGTCAGGACAACGGGTTCCGGATCCGACTCCGACTGGTTTTCCTGCTCCGCCACGATGCTGTGGAGCTCTTCCTGCAGATCGAGGAACAGGTTCTCGGCTTTCTCTTCCTCGTAGCCGACCGCTTCCTGAAGCAGAGTCTGCAGGGATTCACGCTGCAGAGCGGTGGTCATGACGCCTTCGCAGCCCAGGACGGTCTCCATCAGTTCAGGATGGGGTTCCCGCGGGTTTTTCGTATAGTACAGCAGGCTGTTGACGTCCCCGCTGTGCTCGGAAAAGGCGGGAAAGAGGAATCCCTGGGCGGGAGCGGAAACAACCCAGTCCCGTCCCAGCGCTCGCATTCTTTGTTCTCCGGCTTCGTAATGGAGACCCGGATCCGACAAAGTGACCGGACAAACGGCGCACAGAATGTATTCAAAGGTTTCCTCCGACTCATCCAGCTTGAGATTGTCCCTGGTTCGCTTCATGACGTCATAGGCATCGGAGAACAGCAGGATCAGAAAATTACCCTCGGTCTGGTACGTGTCGATGATCTGACGATAGAATGCCTGGATGAGCTCGTCATCCTTCAGACGGCTCCGCTTCAGATCCACCAGCATGGCCTGCCGGCCCTCGGCTCCGATCTCTTCTCTTTGAAATCCCAGTTCCAGCAGATGGTTGCCCCAGGTGCCGGAAAGGATCTTCTTGGCAATTTCCAGGTATTTAAAGAACTCGGATTCCTCCAGGTTCAGAAAGGTTTCACGATAGGTGGCGACAATCTGCTTCTCACTGTTGACATAGCAGCCGCTGACCTGGCTGATGGTGCAGTGATCCTTCTTCAGGCGTTTTTTCAATTCAAGAACATCTTTATGCTTCAAGTTGTTTTCCCCTTTGATTCATGCTTGGCCCGTTATGGGCACGCTTACTATTATACCATTTTCCTTTCCGGTCATTCCGGTTTGAGAATCACATCATTTGCTCACTGTTCCCTCGGCTCTGCCTGCGTTGTTGAATCCTTCTCACCGCAGCAAAAAAACTGCCGAAACAGGTTTTCCGGATTCCCGGACATTGTGTCATCCTGCCGGCTCTGCGCAGTCCCCAACTGACGGTCGGGCAGAACCCGTTTTCCTCAGTAATCGCCTCAGCGTTCCCCGGTTTCCGGGTCATCCATCCCCACGATGGCAAGGTAATTCTTTCCCTTGCTTTCTGCAAGCCTCCTGCCCGGCTGGAGCCGGGCACGTCAAAACAGACGGGAACGTTGCGGCACCCGTCTGTTGATTCCCGTATTCAAATGCCCTTGATTGATCCGCCATTCCGCCATGGTCTGTCCTGGCCGCTGACCTCACTGCTTCGCTTCATCCGGAGCGGGGGTCATCATCTCAGGCTGGTCTCCTGCAAAACAGATCTGATCCGGTCTCAGGACCGGGACAGCGCGACCCGATAGGGGAAAAGCTCTGCTGTCATAATCCCTTCCGCGACCCCGGGATCGCTGGCCATGATTTCCCTGGCTTCCTCCGGAGAATCGGCTTCAAAAACTACAATCCCAAACGTCGTTTCATCCAGACCCCCTGTCTTCCCGGCCAGAATCAACCGCCCCTCTGCCAGCATCCGTTCCAGACGGGCAAAATGACGCCTGGTAATGGCTGCCTCTTTCTCGGTCCAATGCTCCGCCACCAGAAGACGTTCAACGGGTCGAAGCACATAAAGATACTGCTGACGTTCTGCCATACTCTGTTCTCCTGCCTCCTGCGATTCGTCGGAAATGTCGCAATGCATCCCTTTCCTGCCTGAACTGAACCTCGTGGCTGAGGTCCCGGTCCATCCTCATTTTACTGCTTTATCTGAATGCCTTCCACTCACGATGGCAGCTGGCATCATCCATCTGTCTGAATCACCAAAGCTCTGACCAGCGGGGGCAGCTCAACCTTGTTCGTTCATATTGCCGTCAGGCCCTCCGGCTGCTCATTCCCGGGATGGGCTGACTGCCGGGAGCTGGCTGCGCCACGCCAAAAACCAGCTCAGGAGCAGCACCATAGTTTCAGTGGCGGGGAAGGACAGCCAGACACCGGGCAGACCCAGCAGACGGCTCAGCAGGAGGACCAGCGGAATCAGCAGGATGCTGCTGCGCAGCAGGGAAATCCCGATGGCGGGAAGTGTTTTCAGCGTAGCGCTGAGATAGGAGATGAGGAGAATATTGATTCCGCCGGCCAGAAAGCCGACGAAGTAGATCTTCATGCCCTGATTGGCCATCCGGGCCAGTTCAGGATCTCCGGCTTCATTGAATACGGCGCTGATCTGGGGTGCCCAGAGCAGGACGCTGCCCAGGACCAGGACGGCCAGGATGAAAGCGACCATGGCTCCCAGTCGTCGCAGATGGCGCAGGCCAGCATTATCCTTCCGGCCAAAATACAGGCTGGCCAGGGGCTGGATTCCCTGCGCCAGTCCGGTAAACAGTGCGGTGGCAATGATGGCAACATTGGCGACAATTCCATAGGCAGCAACGCCCAGGTTTCCTGCCAGCTTCAAGATAACCAGATTGAAGGTAAACAGGGTGACGGCGGCGGCCCATTCTGTGATCAGCGCCGGGATGCCCAGAGTCAGCACCTGGCGGAAGCGGAGGGAATCAACCGGTCCGCGGCTCCAGCCAAAGCGGCTGTGATGGCCCCGGAAGTGAAGAGCCAGGATGGCCAGGCTGATCAGAGGCGACAGTCCGGTGGCAAAGGCAGCGCCGAACATCCCCATGCCCAGGGGAAACATAAACACATAGTCCAGGACGATGTTGGACAGGCTGCTGATCAGCATAGCCCGCATGGCCAGACCCGGCTCTCCGTCATTGCGCACGAAGCCCAGCAGGATATTGTTCGCCAGAAACACCGGTGAAAACCAGAGAATGGTGGCAATATAGGTTCTGGTTGGCGCCAGGGTAATGGCATCCGCCCCGAGAAATCGGGAGATCGAAGCGGGCAGCCAGGCACCCGCCGCCACAAACACCATCGCGAAGGCCGCCCCCAGAATCAGGGTATGACGGAACGCCCGGTCATCCCGCTGTCCGCCCCGGGACTGATCTACGGCAAAATCAATGGCTCCCCCTGTTCCCAGCATCAGACCAATGCCCTGAATAACTGAATAGACCACAATGGCGAAGTTCAGGGCAGTCAGCCCCACTGCTCCCAGCGCTTTGGCGATAAAGAAGGTATCCGCCAGAATATAAACCGAGACTCCGACCATCGCCGCCATGTTGGTGGCAGCATATTTCAAGAAATCACGGGTGATTGATTGTTTCATGCCTGATGCTGCCGGCCGGGCCGGCTTTCTCCTTTATTTTTCTGTCGACGGACAGTCAGCCGATCCTTCGACCGGATGCTTCCTGTCCTTGATGTTCCGCCTGACCCACGCACAGCCTGATCCGGCTCGGGGCACAAACGGTTTGCTTCCAGTCGTTCGATCTGAAGCTGAAATCGACTGCTCAGTGACAAGCCACCCGCTCCGAACAAGAGCGGGTGGCTCAGGGTGCTTCGAAATTTAGTCCGAACCTTACTTTTCCTTTGGAAGCTCCTGCAGGAGCTCAGTCAAGCGTTCCTGCGCCTCCTCCGGATTAAAGGTGGAGAAGATCCGGCGATCGTCGGGATCCAGAATCCGGAAATGGCGGGAGAACAGATTCTGCTGCAGCCGATAGCCATGCTCATCATTCAGGCTCTTCCACCAGACTTTTCCGCCCCAGGTCTTGGGGTAATCCACCGTTATGTCCCGGAACGCAATCGCAATGATGATGTCATCCAGGTCGCCGCCGGTGGCATCCTGCAGCACAATACTGCCGGAGAAAATGCTCGCCAGCGCCACCGCTCCAGTCCAGCCCAGACTTTTCCGGTTTTTTTCAATTTCGACCAGCGTCTTTTTCGAAATCCCCAGCACAACAGCCATTTTATCCTGAGTCAGTCCATATTCGGTTCGGACCAGTTTCAGTTTTCCATCCATGAATTCCACAAAATCTGCTTTTGTCATATTATGCTCCCTAAGACGTCTTAATAGTGTAAGTTTACTCACTATCACTCTTCAGTTCAAGCTTCCTCCGATAAATTTTCAGTTCAGTCAAGCATACTTTCAAGTACCTATGTTTTTAAAACCATTCTTCAGAGCACCCCAGCAGGTAACAGCTGCCACATTCTGTCCGGGAATGCCCAAGCAATTTGTCTGGGACCCTGGTATTCTGTTTGGAGCAAAGCCACTCTGCATCAGTTAAGCGATGCCCGCCCCGGCCGACTGATGTATTCACCTTGCCGATTCATTGCTTAAAACGGCAGATCATCCGCCTCGAGATAAGGCAAAGCCGGGCTACCGGATTTATCATAGCCGCTAACACAATCTTTCCTCGATTCTATTTCCGCCTCGGTCAGAAGTCCTTCGTCCAGAGCTTCCTCCCAGGTGAGGCCGTAAGGGGTGCCGTTGTCATGGTATCCGGCAATCATAAAGAATTGATCGCTGCTTTCCCAGAATTCTCCGTCATCACGGAAAGACGCCTCAGCTTGTCGGGCCTTCTTTTTTCGCTTCTTCTTTTTCGGGATCGGCTTTCCGCTGATGGCTTCTGCCAGACGGCGAGCTGATATAGGCTGCGGCGACCGGAGTTTGATTCGGTCTAACCGATAACCCTGCCAGTTTTTTTCGGTCGGGACGGCTTTGCGCAGTTCCAGAAGATTCAGCACGCTGTATCCCCTGCTTTGGAGAAAGCGGAGCATCGTCTGATTGGTGGGATGAACCTGAACATAGACCATGTCTTCTCCAAACGACCGGGCCAGTGCTTCCGCCTGGGCAAAGAGAGCGGATGCCGTCCCCTGCCGCCGGGCATCCTCCCGGACAAACAAGGCTTCCACCCAGACGGTGGGTTCCACCACCCGGCAGATCATCAGACCGACGTACTCAACTCCCTGACGAGCCCCATAGATCCGGTGTCCGGCTTCGACCGCCTCCTGCAGTTCCCGCTTGCCTGCATCGGCATCCAGGATGTTAATGATTCCCTGGAATGCATACATATCCGTGCGAAATCCGGCCGCCAGCAATGCCAGATCATCCAGATTACCGCCTTCCATTTTCAAAACTTCCATCCGCCTCACTCCCATCGTTAAGCTCTCAGTTCCAGTTCCTTTTCCATTCATATCATATCAGACGGTCCGTGGTTTTGGCTTCCCCAGAAGAGGACTTCACTGACCTGACGAAGAACTTTGACCCGATCAAGTCCCAAATGAAAACCAACCTAATAAACAACCGCAGACTCCTGCCCCAGATCAATGGGCCGAAGGACTGCGGTCTTTTGTTACAAATTGTCTGTCATACGATCGATACGGACACCATTCGATCAGGCAACCGTGCCGCGATGGCCGTCATACTGCTCGTAAGCCCGGCTTTCCATGATTTCAATGAGGATATCAACCAGACGGTAGACATCTTCATAGGAAACATAGAAGGCCACCGGCGCCAGCCGGATCACATTGGGATAGCGGAAATCCGGGATCACGCCCCGGTCCTTCAGCGCCTTGTTGATGCGGATGGCGTCCTCATGCTCGAGGGCGACATGGCCGCCGCGGCGGTCATCCTGCGTCGGATTACCGTAGGAGAAACCCCAGGTCTTCAGCTTTTCGTCGATGAGGTACATCAGGTAAGCGGTCAGATTCAGCGACTTGGCCCGGACCTGTTCGATTCCGGCTTCAGCGAACATCCGAAGGCTGCCCTCGATGGGTGCCATGCTGAGGATCGGCTGGGTACCGGTCTGCCAGGCCCCGGCGTCATGTGCCGGTTCAAAGTTCATATTCAGATCAAACTGAGTGTCCTTGCGATTCCCCTGCCAGCCGGCCAGACCCGGTCCCCGGTCGAAGTGATTCTCGTTGATGTAGAGTCCGGCAATGGCTCCCGGCCCGCCGTTGAGATACTTGTAATTGCACCAGACGGCAAAATCGCAGTCGATGGCAGCAAAATCGTGGGGTACGCTGCCAATCGAATGGCTCAGGTCAAAGCCGCAGATGATGCCGCGGTCCCGGGCTGCATCCGCTATTTTCTTCATATCCACCAGATAGGAGCTCCGGTAGAGTACGGCGGGAAGCAGGATCAGACAGACATCCTCCGTCATTGCTTCAATCAGATCCTCCTCATGGAGTGTCTTGCCGTCCCGGCTGGGCACGACCTTGACCGCATCCGCCGGATCCAGGCCATGAAGCTTGACCTGGCTGTCCACCGCGTATTTGTCCGTCGGGAAGTTCAAGTCATCCAGCAGGATCCGAAACCGTTCCGGCGTGGGGTGATAGAACGTAGCCAAAGCCTTGTGGATGTTGATGGTAGTGTTGGTACAGATGGTCACCTCACTGCCCTTCGCGCCGATGAGCGGCGCCATGAGACTGGCCAGCCGGTCCTGATACAGGAAGTAATTGGCCTCGGGATGAGACCAGACATCAATGCCGTAGGTTTTCCAGTCATCCAGTGCCCTGAGCAGTGTTTCTTCCGCGTCTCTGGAACAAAGACCGCAGGAGTTCCCATCCATGTAGATCCCATCCTGAGGGATGTAGAAGCGTTCCTTGAACCGACGCAGCGGATCCTGTTCATCCATGGCCCGGGCAAACGCCAGACCGTCCTCAAACTGACGCACCATGATTCCTCCTTGTGCCCTCAAGGGCAGACATTCTCTGTGATTGCTTGGTTCTTGATACCTGATACTTGGTTCTTGGTTCTTAGTTCTTGGTTCTTAGTTCTTGATTCTTCCTTCATTGGTACTTAAGTACTCTGGTCCGGAATTCCGTTGATTCTTGGGTGGATCAGGGCATCTGGATTTATTTACCAAAATCCTAACACCATTGCATAACCTTGTCAATGGAATTATAATGTTAGTAAACAAGGATTTTCCACGCTTCGATCAGATTTCACAGGAAAGCGGCCAGGCAGAATGGCCGGAAAGGACAGCCGATGGGAAAGCAATTGACTGACAAAAATAATCAGCTGACAGCACCGTCTCCTGCTGACACAAAGCAGAGCGGCAGCGCTGCCCGCTCAGAAACAAGCGGTTATTTTACGATTCGGGAAGCAGCTGAACTGGTCGGGGTCTCACCAGCCACGTTGCGCAACTGGGAAAAAAACGGCCTCATTCAATCCAGACGGCGTGGCAATAACTATCGGGTCTTTGACTGGAACGATGTACAGGCCCTGCAGAGGATTCGTGCCTACTCCGTGGAAGCCGGTCTGTCTCAGGATGCAATCCGCGGCCTGATGGGCCGAACCGGGCAGGCTGAAGCTGCCTCAGACCGGGAGGAACGAAAGGACCGGACTGAAATTGATTCTTCTGTACAAACTGCTCTTTCATCCGAAACATCCCTGGTCTCTCCGGAGTCCCGTCTCCTGAGAGAATACCGGGAGCAGGCCGGTCTGACGTTGGATGATGCGGCCAGATCCGTCGACATTTCCCCTTCGTACCTGAGCCGCATTGAACAGGGCAAGACCAATGCCTCCTTCGACGTCCTCAGTCGCCTGGCCCGGTTTTACGGAGAGAGCCCGCTGCGCTTTTTCCGGCCGAATGAATCGAAGGGCAGCGCCCTGGTTCGGGCGGGCGAGGGAGCGATTCTGAACTCCGGACTTTCCGGGGTAGGAATCGAATCCCTGCTGGAATCCCCTTTAGCGCCTTTTCAGGCTGCCCGCTTTACCGTCAGCCCCGGCTGCGGCGACAACCGGTCCCATGCTCACCGCTCCGGTTTCGAATTTCTGCTGCTGCTTTGCGGTCAGCTCAGCGTAACCCTGGATGAGACCACTACCTGGCAGCTCGGTCCGCAGGACTCCCTGCATTTTGCTTCGAGCCGCCCCCATGCCTGGCATAATCCCGGCCCGGAGGAAGCTGTCCTGCTCTGGGTTCATTCCTATCTCTAGCACCCAATCTCTGGAAACCAGGTTGCGATCAGCAGTCAACGAGCTGCTGAGCTGCTGAGCTGCTGAGCTGCTGACCTGCCGGTTGATCGTTGTTTAATCGATGGATTTGCTGAAGGGTTGAGTTGCGATTTACTGAAATTCTATATTCTGAAATTCTATATTCTGAAATTCTGAAATTCTGAATTCTGAATTCTGAATTGCAAAGAACCAGACAGCCCTCCTGATGCTGGCATCAGGAGGGCTGTCTGGTTCTTTGGCTTACTCCGGCTTGATACTGGAGGATTTGTTATTCAAAGCGGATGGATTCCAGACGAACCGGCCGTTTTCGACGATTCGTCCGAATCAGCAGATTAAATCTCCAGGGCCCGATTGATACTCTCCATGTCAAACCCGACGATGATTTCACCACCGATGTCCAGCACCGGAACTCCGCGCTGACGGGATTTATGGATCATCTCCATGGCGGCTTCCCGATCCAGGGAGACATTCTTCTCGACAAACTCAACATTCTTGCTGTTCAGGTAATCCTTTACCCTGTAGCACCACGGTCAGGTGGGGGTGGAATAAACGATGACTTGCTTCATACTTGATTCCTCCGTTTCATTTGTTATGGTCCGGTCACTGGGGACATTCCTTTCTGCGGGATGGACTGATTTCCATCAGGCGGTCTGACACTGTAAGATATCTCTTAATTTTTTTATACCACGGGAAGAAAATTACTGCAACCGGCTGTTTTCCGAGGATTTCTCACCACCGGTGAGAGTCGCCTTGGGCACATCGGCCGCTTTCAGAAACTGAGTCTCGTAGAGCTCGCGGTAAATGCCGTTCCGAGTCACCAGATCCGTATGAATGCCCCGTTCGACAATGCGGCCGTCCTTGAGGACCAGGATTTCATCCGCCGCCAGAATGGTGGACAAGCGATGAGCAATGATGATGCTGGTCCGCGACTGAATCAAAGGATCAATGGCTTCCTGAATCGTAGCTTCGGAGATGGAGTCCAGCGCGGAGGTGGCTTCGTCAAAGATCAGTACCGCCGGATCCTTCAGGAGCACCCGGGCAATGGAGAGCCGCTGCTTCTCGCCGCCGGACAGCTTCA